>DATDVC010000049.1:0-27951 GCA_036517695.1 Minisyncoccota bacterium | reverse complement strand
GTGAATGTAGTGCCTTTGCCTTCGCCTTCTGAAAACACCTTTATGTCGCCACCGTGATCTACAACCATCTTTCGTGCTATGTAAAGGCCAATCCCTGTGCCCCGCACATTGGTTTTGTTGGCGTCTTTGGTACGTGAAAACTTATTGAACAGCTTGCCTACTTCATGTGGGTCAATACCGACACCCGTATCTTTTATTTTTATCAGCGCCTTTTTGTTTTCCTCGGAAATAGATACAGTTATGCCTCCGCTTAGAGTGTATTTGATGGCATTATCTATAATGTTGCCGATCGACTGTTTTATCTTGTCTCTGTCGACCTTCACTTTTGCAGAAAGTGTGGAGGGTATCTCGAGACTTATTGAAAGTCCGGCTTTTTGAATATTTGGCTTTTGTTCGTTTACCACCTCTTTAACTAAATCTGATAGCTCAAAAATTGTTTTTTCGTAAACCATCCTTCCCTGCTCTATGCGAGACACGTTCAAAAAGTCGTTTACAATATTTATAAGGTCTTGGCATGATTTCATTATCACAAGCACCGACTCCGCGGCTCTTCTTGGAATCTGGCCAAAGTCTCCCTCAATAAGCATCGAAGAATAGCCTTTGATGGCGGTTAGTGGCGCTCGTATCTGGTGTGTGGCAAGCCCCAAGAACTCTGACTTCATCTGGTCCAATTCTTTCAGTCTATCATTTGCAACCTTAACTTGATCATTTAATCTTTCTAAAGACTTAGCATATGCTCGCCAAGTGTAAATAATGATCAATGCGAGCACAATAATAATTAAAGTAAGAAATACAATAAAAAATAAAAATGGTTGTAGCGTTTGTCTTGTGATTCTAAAAAAGTCATCTGCCTTTATGTCTGTGGCCAAAACCGCAACTGTGTTTCCAAGCTCGTCTTTGATTGGTGCGTATCCTGTAATAACAGTCCCATACGCATCTGTATACAAATCTCTACTCGTTAAGGGTGCGTCATAAGCTTCAAAAGTTTCAGGTATATCGGTTGCTTCTGGATAATCCTGTCCCGGCCATTGAAGCTTATCTGGACCATCTGGTTCTACTATCCCATCACGATTGACATCTATATTTTTAGAGGGATCAACACTTAAATTGACATAAGGGTCTATAGAATCAGCGTCTGCGACGAATTCCATTTTTGTCGGATCTTCTTGTTGTTTCCGAAAAATATACATAAAGACTATATCTTCATTACTATACTTAGCCTTATTTAGTCTGTTTACGATGCGACTCCACTCTGGTTTTTGCCAATCATCTTCTACTCGCAGAGCTTCTAAATCTTTAGAATTAATATTGGATGCAACAGTAACAGATATAGTCAAAATCCGTTGCCGCAAATTTTCCGTTAGGAGATCAACGGTCTGTGCATAAAGCAGTTGAGACGCAAAAATAACAACAATGATTGAAATAAACAAAACCAAAACACCAAATGAAGCCGGATTTTTTATTTTTTCAGTAGTGATATTGTCGAAATTCATCATACATCCAAAAGATTATTTATCTCTTCATTTTTAACCTCCCAAAGAAATGGTCCCAGTTTAGGTCCAAAAATTTTGCCTAACAATAATTGGTATATGTGCTGAAAAAAACGATGTTGTCGAATCTTATTGTGATCATTTGTAGCCTTCTTTTCTTTTGGTATATTGTACAGCAAGGAGCAAAATTTATCTAAGGACATGGTTGCTTTACGGCTAAGTAGTGTTCTTAAGATACGAATTAATTTTATGTCTTCTAAACCTAACGAAGCAATGTATTCCGCATTCTTTTCTTTTAAAAGTTTGTAGATGTTTTTTTCTTTAATTTTTATATAATGAGCATGGTCTATTTCAATTGAACGAGTGTCTAAGTATTGAACGGTATGCAAATTCGCATCCTGATTTTGTTCTTTAGTTTTTAATGATCTTAATCTCAATAATTTTTCCACATCTCTTTTTTGAATAATTGTGTGCCGCTGTTGCAAGTCCTTGATTTTTTTTGCATCTGATTTTTTAATTAAACCGGCTAGAATAGGTTTAGCGATTCTCTCATAAATATCTCTTTGTGGAAGTGTTGCCATGGGGGTAATCTTTTTATTGATACTGATACTAGAAGCTCCGTGTCCATTTCCTCCATACGGTTGTGTCCCACGCTCTATTCCTGGAGCATGAAGGTGAGTATTATGAATTAAGGATGATTTATTATGAAGAACTTTGCCTTTTATAGGGCGGTCTATCAAATTTATAATATATCTACTTGTTCCGTACAATGTAATGTACATTGCGTTTTGAGCGTATGACGGATTTTCAAAGTAATCCTTCAGATCGTTGTCGTTGGTATATGTTTGAACAAAAACTATAGGTGCGAATATCTCACTAAAATTACCACCTTCTTTAAGGGGTTTGCAAATGATGGTTGGTTCTACTATAGCATCCCTGGTTCGAATTATTCCTTGATTGGAGGAATCAAGCCAAAGATGATTTTGAGTTAGTAAATCTTGTATCCTTACAAGATCATCAGGATCACTAATTGGACCAATTTGACAGGTTTTGTCTGTATAATGGCCAACTTTGACCTTCCTAATGCTATTGCGAAGTAGGTCTAAAAAATCAAAGAATATCTTTTTATGTACTAAAATAGCATTTGGCGCCGCGCAATCTTGGCCTTGATTATAAAATTGCAGAGTTGTCACAGCCTCAACTGCTTTTACAAGATTGGCATCCTTACTTATAACTACAGGATTGTGCCCTGCTCCATTTGAAATAAATAGCACCCGCTTATCAAACACTAACCGTAATTGGTCTGCATGCATTGGGATTCCAGTAAAAATGACAACATCAGTAAGTGGTTTACTTTCTCCAGTTTTTGGGTCTAAACGAATGGCAGATTGGTCCATCAAAAAATCAAGTCTTTGTTGAGATGAAATAAATATGTTTGGAAACAAAGTATGAATATCCAAGAGCTTTAATATGTCTGTAAAAAAATGCTGCATACTGTGTGGAATACGCAAGTGTACCTCACTGGCCATTAGTGACGGGACAATAACGAAACAAGTAAAAGCGTATAAAGGTTGATTTCTTGGTAAAAATGTGACAACTCTACCCACTCGCAAGCGAAAATATTTTTTGTTTTCTTTAAGGTTTCTTAACAGATCTAAAGTTCTTGCCACCTCGTCTTTAACTACTTCATAACTTTCGTATTTTAGTAAAATGTCCGTCAGATTTTCAAAGTTGGCCTCAATAGTATTAGCTAATTGATTAGCTCGGGCTTCTATTCTAGGAAAATCAAGAAATGTGTATGGAATATATTCTGAATCTAAACTTAATTTGTTTTTTACAACAGAAGAAGTTTTAAATATTGATACTTTAGATTTCAACTTTATGCTCATAAATCTTATTTTGGAAATTGCATAAGTATAATGCCAGAAATGGCCAGGATTAATCCGAGATATTGGTACAAGGAAAAAGTATTCCACTCTTGGAACAAAAATAGCCCAACCAATACTGAACCTATGGTTAATAGGGAATCTACTGTAGCAGAACTCACAGTTAAACCTAGTTTGGATGTAACTAGTCCGAAAGTAATAAAAACGAAAGGAGAAATAATTATAACGGCTAAAAGCCATATTGTTGTAAGCTTATTTTCCTTTCCTGCCCAAATGGTACTTATGGAGTTTGCTGTAACTGCCACAAGAACGGCGCTGATAATATAAAACCACGTCTGTAATTTACCCATTCAAATATTATACAATAAGAATACTTTGAATCACGAATAAAAACAGTGAATTACCTAATTTTTTCGCGGAGGCGGCGGTGGAAGGTGATGGCAAAGCGATGCGCCTCGTTATTTGCCAGCAAAATTTCTTTTTCATATTTTTCTGCTAATTCCTGCGCTTTTCTGCTTGCTGTTTTTAAAGTGATCGGCTTGTGTCTCTCATTTTTGGTGACTGCGACGATAGGAATTTCCAATTTACTTTTTTCTAAAATTTGCATTGCTGTATTTAGTTGGGCTGTGCTTCCGTCGACAACTATCAAATTTGGGAAGGGCCATTCGCTGTGACTGAATCTCCGCTCCAAAATTTCTCGCAGTGCTTTGGTGTCGTCCGGAACGTCTTGCTCTTTTATCTTAAACATTCTGTAACCATTTTTCTTTGGTTCCCCTTCTTCCATCACCGTCATTACTCCAACCATATCAGAACCCGAAATGTGAGCTATGTCATAAGCTTCCATCCTAAAATTAGAATCTTGAAATTCTGAATAGTTGTGTTTTATGAGAGCGATATCTTCTATATGCTTCAGGGCAAAAATTTTGCGCTTTATCTCATTTGCTTTTTCAAATTCTCTTGCTTTGGCGGCAGACCCCATTTCTCTTTCCAGCTCTTTGACTATTTTTGTTTTTTTGCCCTCAAAAAATTGCACAATGTGGCGAATGGTTCTTTTATAATCTTTTTCTCCAATCGCGCCAACACAAACTCCGGGGCAAAGGCCAATCTGATAGTTAAAGCAGGGCTTCGGACTCCCCTCCCCTTTGGGGAGGGGTTGGGGGAGGGGCTCGCACTTGTCTCTAAAAGGAAAAATTTTACGGATTATTTTCAGTGCTTCTTTGAGTTGTCCGCTATTTGTGAATGGTCCGAATTTTTCTTTTGGTTCCCCCCTTAATGTAAGGGGGGCTAGGGGGGTTATTTCCTTTTCTCTCACCAACAAAACTCTTGGAAACTTTTCATCTGTGATGACGACATAATTCCAGCTTTTTTGGTCTTTGCCGATGCTGTTAAATCGTGGTTGGAACTTCTTTATGAGCTCTGCTTCCAAAATCAGGGCCTCAAGTACCGAGTCTGTTTTTTCAAATTTTATGTTGAGAGCTTCTGCCATCATGTTGGAAATAAGCGGACCTCTCTTATCTCCCAAATCTTTTGAAAAATAGCTTTTTACTCGAGATTTGAGCGCGGTCGCCTTGCCTATATAGAGAATCTCGTTTTTCTTGCCGACAAATTTATATACTCCAGGAGTGTCTGGAAGTTTGGAGGCGACCCGCCTTATTTTTTCTTGTGATTTTTCCATAAATCAACTACAATCTACAACATATGTTTGGAATGGGCAAAAACAAATTGAGCACGGAAAGTTATAAGGGGGTAAGAGATTTTTACCCCGAAGATATGGCTGTCCAAAACTATATTTTTGATACTTGGAAAAAAGTTGCCAAAAAATTTGGCTATGTGGAATACGGAGCGTCTCTCCTTGAGCCGACAGAGCTTTATACCGAAAAGTCCGGAGCTGAAATAGTAAACGAACAAACATTTACCTTCACTGATCGTGGCGACCGGTCTGTCACTTTGCGTCCTGAAATGACCCCGACTTTGGCTCGGATGGTTGCCGCTCGTCGCAATAATCTGAAGTTCCCTTTGAGATGGTTTTCCATACCCAATCTTTTCCGTTACGAGAGACCTCAACGGGGGCGTAAGCGCGAACACTGGCAACTAAACTGCGACCTTTTGGGGATTGCTGACGAAAGCGCGGATCAGGAAATAATAATGCTTGCCTATAACATAATGAAAGAATTTGGCGCTAAAGACGACGATTTTGAAATCAGGTTAAATTTTCCTACCGGTAAAAAAGAGGAACTTGAAGCATTTGCCAAAAAACTTTCCGAGGCAGGCATTAGAAATACCAAGATAGACGAAACTCTTGCTCGGGGCCAAGCTTATTACACTGGCATAGTTTTTGAAATTTTTGATACTGATCCGGCGAACTCCCGTTCTATTTGTGGTGGTGGCAGGTATGACAACCTTTTGCGGATTTTTGATGTTGAGCCCTCGCCCACCGTTGGTTTCGGCATGGGAGACATCACCATTCGCGATTTTCTCGAAACCCACAACCTCCCCTTATGCGAAAAATAGTTTTTGATATAGAAACCGAAAATATCTTTCAAGATGTCGGGTCAAACAACCCGACCGATCTTTCCATCTCCATAGTTGGCGTTTACGACTACGAAAATGACTCATATAAAACTTTTTTAAAAGAAGAATTCGGGTCTCTTTGGAAAATCATAGAGAACACCGATGCTCTGATAACTTTCAATGGAGATCATTTTGACATTCCTCTCTTGAACAAATATTACCCCGGCGATCTTTTGAAGTTAAAAAGCGTTGATTTGTTGAAAGAAATGCAGAAATCAGCGGGTCGCCGAATGAAGCTTGACCAGATCGCCGAAGGCACTCTCGGAGTCAAAAAAAGTGGCAATGGTCTGGAGGCCATAAAATGGTGGAGAGATGGAGACATTGAAAAGCTGAAAAAATATTGTCTTGATGATGTGGAAATCACCAAAAATTTGTATGAATACGCTCTAAAAAACGGCAAACTCTTTTTCAAAGAGGGTCCGAAGCTAAATGAGGTAAAGCTCGACATTGGCGATTGGGAAGTTTTGCCAGAACCTGTCGCAATGAACTTTACCTTGCCGTTTTAAATAAAATAGTACTTATGCAAAAATAGCTTCTTTTGCTCGATACAGAAATTTTCTGCTGAAAATTTCCTTGTCCTCGTTCCGTCGAACTGCGGAATCTCGCTCAAGAACTATTTTTGCATAAGTCATGTAAAAATTAAAATCACTCCGGCCAAAACTATCCTATAAATAATAAATGGAGTAAATTTGTGCGAGGAAAGGTAGCGGACAAGGAAGCGCACTGACCAGATGCCGGAGAGGAAAGCGGCAAGGAAGGCGAAGCACGAGTTGAGGGTTACGAAATTTGAAATTTGGAAAGAGGGATCGATCAAGATTTTGAGGATAGCTCCGAGAGAAACCGGGATTAAAAGTAAAAATGAAAAACGGATCGCCTCTTCTCTTGAGAGGCCGGCCAAAATACCACCCGAGATTGAAGAGCCAGAACGAGAAATGCCTGGTATCAAAGCCAAAGATTGGAAAACCCCAACCAAAAATCCTTTTGCTGGAGTTACTCCTCCTTTTTTCCCATCAATTGAGTCTGCTAAAAACATCAAAATACTTCCGGCTATAAGCGCCCAAGCGACCGAGTGGGGGTTTCTAAAAATTTCTTCTATTCTGTCTCCAAAGAAAAATCCAAAAAATCCAGCAGGTATTGAACCCAAAACAACAGCCCACAAAATATTTGTGCTCCTTGAAGAAAAACCTTGAGTGAAGAAATCTCTCGCAAGAGCTCTCAAGTCTCCCCAAAAGCAGTATATGACGGCAAACAAGGTGGCAGTATTTAAAAATACGTCGAAAGCCAAACTGCTTTCAAGCGACAGGCCTAAAAATTTTCTCGCCAATATCAAATGTCCGGAAGAAGAGACGGGTAGGAATTCGGTAAGCCCTTGAGTAAGCCCCAGGATGATTGATTCTAAAATGTTCATTTGTAGTGTATAATAATATCATGTCTGATAAATTTTTACTGCCCCTCTCTATCATCGTCGCCGGGCTTTTGATCGGTGGCGGATTTTATTTGAAAGGCAAACAGTCTTCCGTTCCTCCGCCACCTTCAAATCAAGCTTCAAATAGGGGCCAGCAATTGAACTCCGAAAATCTTTCTGCCGCCTTGCGACCGATTGACGCCAATGACCACGTGCTCGGCAGTTTGAACTCTAGAGTGATTGTGGTCGAATATTCCGACACTGAATGTCCATATTGCAAAAATTTTCACCAAAGCATGATCGCCATCATGCAAGAATACGGCAAAGACGAGCGTGTGGCTTGGGTTTATCGCCACTTCCCCATCGCAGAAATTCACAGCAGGGCTCCAAAAGAAGCTGAAGCTCAAGAGTGTGCGGGCGAAATTGGCGGGAGCAGTAAATTTTGGGAATATACGAACAAGCTTTACGAAGTTACTCCTTCCAACAACGAACTTGACCCAAATGAGCTTGTAAATATTGCGACTGCCGTCGGTCTTTCCTCGAGTGAATTCAACGTCTGTCTTGAGAGTGGTCAATATGCTCCGCGCGTGCAACATGATATAGAAAATGCGCTGGAGCTCGGAGCGCTCGGCACCCCGTATAGCGTTCTTGTCGACACCAAAACAAATGAGCACTACCCCATCGAAGGCGCTTACCCTTACGCTCAATTAAAACAAATTATAGATTTGATTTTGCAAAGCTAGCTAGCTTGACTTTAAATAAAATTAACCGTATTATACAATAGCTCAGAAAGCTAAGGTTTTTTGGCTACTCGTAAACTCTACCCCAAGGGGCAGTCCAAGAGTAATTCTTTGACAAGGAGATCGTATGGAGACGGGAGTTTTTGTTCTTTGGATTTTATCTGGTGTGGCGTTGATCGTTACGCTTGTGTTGTGGGTTGCCTGTGAGTTTACAGAACGTTGGCGCAAACTCCCCCATTTCTTTTGGAATGGGGTTGGCAATCAGTACGCTTTTTGTTCCTCTAGTGACTTCGATGTTGCTAAAAAGATGGGTAGTTTCATTAAAACTCCAAATGGTAGGAACTTGATTCTTGTGCAGAACACCTTCCATTTTGATGATCGCTATGTTGAAGATCGCAGGATCGATCAATATTTTCATCCCTGCGTTCTTAACATGGAGCTTTTTGTTCCGTTTGCATCAAAATCGATCAGTATCCCAGAAGGGACTGAATTCTTGGCACCAAAAGAACTGAATATTGATCTGGTTAGGAGCAAAAAAGAACAAAATAAAAATCGCTTCTGGCGGATGCGATTCGCTCATCATCACGATGACATTGTTTCTTTGTTGTCTGTCAGCATGTTCTTTTTCTTCTTTCTGTTCATTCCTGCCACCATTGGCCAGATGATTTTGAACGATAGGGCGAATGATGAGAAGGTTGTGACAGTATATCTCACCAACGAAAACGGCCAGGTGTACGATGTGAGATCAAAGTACAAAGACAGATACAAAATGCTTGTTCATGGCGTAAGCGATCCATACAAGATTTTGTGGGGTGGTACCGTTCGAGATGTACAAGTTTTGAGTAGTAACATGTATCGAGTCTGCGTGGTTTCGAGAGGAGAAGATGTTCTTTGTGGGTTTGCGCCCGCACCGGCTCCTCACAAGGGAGATTTGGTTTATTTGCGAATTGAAGAGTTCATGCATTATCCGGACTACCCCAGTAAGACCGGTGTCTGGGTGGTGCCCGAGAAGGATGCGCAAAACCTGCTCAAAGCTGGGTTTGTCGTCCAAGATTGAACGGCTTTTGTGGCGAGCTTAGACCGTTGTCTCTGCTCGCTACTTTTTATATAAAATAACATACCTACAAGCTAACTTGTTTGTAGGGGATTTCGGTCGTCAACCAAATGTCGCAATTATGGCACCAATAGACAGTTTTGTGATATTTTCTCCCGTTCTCGCTGTTTTCTGTCTCATGCTCCGCCTGCACCTCCATCTCTCTTTGACATTTTATACAATTCATATTTTTGGTTATTTTATGAATTTGAAGGTGGAGAGAAGTTGATCAAAGTCTTGCCAAACTCTATCTGTAGGACTACCAACACTGGCTGATGCTGATAATAAAATAATGATATGCTCGTTATTTATGATCACAGTTTTTCCATCAGCTCCTCCGCCCCATAAAAAACTTATAGCTTCTCTGTCACCTATAACTAAGTTTTTAAAATCTTCATTTGGTATATACGGATCAGCAAAATTAGAAAAGTTTCGATTCGCTGTCGCCCATTCTAACAAAGAAAGTTTTTGTGAATTGTCCCAAATACTTATTGATAAGCTCCTAATAAGTTCATAAGGTTTCCTATCACCCGGAAGATTAATCGCGAGCAACATTTCCGGTATTTCAGGTTTATTAGAGATTTTAATTAAATAGATAGATGAAGGATAATCAAATTCAAACCCATACTCTTCATTCCGATATGTTTTCCAGTTAGAAATATCACTTGCTTGAATTGTGGCTGGAGGTTTTTGATTTGGGTTTATGAAAGGAGTCGTTAGGTATTGGTAGAGGAAGTATCCACCGAGGCCAATTAACAGAAAGCCGATAATTATAAAAATCCAGTTAGGTATTTTGCTCGATTTGGGCGGTTCTATTTGTTGTGGCTGGTTAGATTGTGGGGGCATTTTGTTTAATTAATTGTAGGATCGTGATTGAGTAGAGTTAGTTTGGTAATAAAGCCGGATTAAAAGAGCAAGAGAGTTTTTTGTCTTCTGGGGATGGTGCTGGTGAAGAGTCAGATTGTCCTTTGATTTGAATTTTGTATAAATTGTAAGCATCGAAACGTGCTTCAGTGTTTAAAACAGTCGCAACAATCTCAGTTATTATACTTGAGGCATTTTCTGGATCTATAAATAAAATACACTGTGCAGCCTTACGTTCCATAGAAGATATACTCAAAGACAACCCACCATTATTTGGTTTTTGAGAAGCCAGAATTGCTGCTTGTAAGGCTTTTGCACCATCCCTAGCCGCTTCAATAACCTTCAAAGAATGTTTATATTTTAAAGATATTATCTTTTGCACATCATCTCTCACGCCGTCCCCGTCAGAATCAATTCCCTCCAATGTTTTCTTCCCTTCTTCTCCTGGGTCAGGCGGTAAGTTTTTTACCAAATCCTCATAGCTCATCGGGGTTGAAGTGGAAATAAATTTGAAGGTGGAAAGTATCTGGTCTATTAACTGAGTATTTGCATTAGAATAAGATCCTGACTGGGCGGAGAAAACAATTTTATCTTTAATAAAAGATATCCTCATCATTGACCCACTCATATCTTCTTCTTCACAAACACTTACAGACATTCCGCCCACAACTAATTTTTTAAGCATTACTGAACAAGGAGTTATTGTTTCTTTGTTTATAGGATTAAATGCACCGAATCTAAAAAATGGAAGATTGCCTCCTGATCCTGGGTTTGGTTTTTTTGATTCGGTGATATTTTCAGGAGTATCAATATCAATAGAAACGTAATCATTATAAAAATTTGTTTTAGAATCCAAGGTTACCTCATCCAAAAGAAGATACGTAGGATATTTTATCTCAAACCCATATTCCTCATTTCGATATGTTTTCCAGTTAGAAATATCCGCTTGTTGTATGGCAGACGGAGATTCTTGATTTGGGTTTATGAAAGGAGTCGTTAGGTATTGGTAGAGGAAGTATGCACCAAGAGCAAACAAGACAAAGCCGATAATTATAAAAACCCAGTTTGGTATTTTGCTCGATTTTGGTTGTTCCGGTTGTTGTCGATCAAATTGTGGAGGCATGTTGTTGAAATAATTATAATTATATTTTTTTATATTTGCAATATTTGCAGTCGGGGTCGGAGCAGTCGGAGGTGAGGAGAGAGCTGGACCAAACGCTGTCAATTAGGTTTTTGAGATGATCCTCGACTTCTTCGATGTCAGATTTTTCTATTGGCAAGCTTACGGTCGGACAGCGCCCCTTTTCGTCTGGCCGGATAAAGACTAGAGCCGGTTCAATCTCTTTGTTTTTATAATTTTCTTTATTTTCCAAAAGCATTTTGTAGAAAACAAGCTGGCGGAAATAACCACCGTCTTCGCTTGCAGTTTCCCCCTTGATGGCATTTACACTCATGGCTTTTTTGGTTTTATAATCATAGATCAATACTTTTTTGTCTTGCTCCAAGATGACGTCGAGTTTGCCGTGGATTCTAAATTCCGTTTGTTGGTGAGTAAAAAATGTTTCTACCCAGCTCTCGGTCGCTACTCTCCCCTCTTGTTTGAAATGAAGTTCTAATTCTCGGGCCACTTTTGGCGCATCGGCCAACAATTCATTTAGAATGGTTTCTTTTTCAAAAAGCGGCAACAGGGAATGTTTGAAATATTCTGTAACAGTGTTTTTGATGGTTTGTTCTATGACCCCACCCGGCCTTTGGCCACCCTCCCCTTGATCAGGGGAGGGAAAACCAAAACTAGATTCATCTGTATCTCTCTCCCCTCTCCTATTTATAGGAGAGGGGCCGGGGGTGAGGTTCCAGACTCTTCGCATCGCTTCGTGCATCGCGTTGCCTTTTTCGGAAGTTGGGTTTGGCGCTTCAGGAAGTTTGAGAATACTTTTGTAGAAAAACTTGCTCGGACATTCGATGAAGTGGTTTAGGGCAGTGACAGAGATGCCTTTTTCCAAAATTACATTTTTGGCGTACTCGATTTTTTCCAGATCGTTTTTTTGTTTTTCACCCCTCAAGCTCTTGTCTGCCCCTTCTCTTATTTTTGGGGTGATTGTTTTGTTTGAGATCAATTTTTCATCAAGTTCGTCGATAAATCGAAGTGGGGTCAAGAGTTTGCCACTTTGATCTTCCTCATGCCGACTTATTAACAAGTGTTTTTTGGCCCGGGTCAGAGCGACGTAGAAGAGCCGGCGGTCGTCTCTTATGTCATCGTTCACTTCTTTTTCTTTAGGCAAAACGAAGGCCGGGCTTCTGTCTTTTTTGATCCAAGACTCTTCGAAGGCGTAGGGCAAGAATACATAATCAAACTCGAGCCCTTTCGAACCGTGGGCGGTCATAACTCTGATTTGGGCCGAGCTTTTGCCGACATTTATTTTTACCGCTCTTCTTTCGGCTGTTTTTTTGTAAGCCAGAAGGGCCTCGATTAGTCTTTTGGGGCTTGCTATCTCTTGGGCTTTTGCTAACTCTTCACTCAAAGCTATTATGCCCCGCCAGACTTCACTACCGAGTGGAGTCTGGCTGGCGAGTTTGGTAAAACCGGAAACGTCGGCTGTCAAAACTAAAAAATCGATTACGCCGGAAGTGGAGATTTTTTGTTGCAACATTTTTATGGCTCCAATGTTTTCTACAACTTCTCCTGTTTTGCCACTTCTTGCTAAACTGATGAATCTGACTTGATCGGCAAAATCAATACCCCAGAGACCACCAATCAGTGTTTCGGCCAAGCGATCAGTTTTAGCCGGATCAGCCAAAAATTCTACCAACGAAAAATATAATTCTCCTAGCGGATGATTGAAAATATTCGCTCCCTTTTCGGCGCAGACATCGAGCTCGTTGTTCTCCAGAGTGGCAAATATTTTTTCCACATCGCTGTTGCGTCTCGCTATCACCGCTACCGTGCTTTGGGATTCAGTTTTTTCTATTTCTCTCAATCTCTCAACTAGTCCCAACTCCTCGGTCTCTTGATCTGATGCAATCAAGAGTTCGATTGGTTTGGCAGAGCTACCATTTTTGGCGAGCAATCTGACACGCAAATTTTGGTGCTCGTCTTGAGTATAATTTTGCTCGATCATTTTGAAGGAGCCATCCAAGATGTGTTGATGAGAACGGTAGTTTTCTTCAAGTGGGATTATTTTCATAGAACTCCATATTTTTTGGAACCCCAGAAAATTTTGAACCGAAGCTCCTTGAAAACGATAAATAGCTTGCTTCTCGTCTCCCACCACGAAAAGATTTGGATTTTCAAAAAAATCAGCGATCATCCTGATAATCAAATTTTGAGTGTCATTTGTATCTTGATGCTCGTCGATCATCAGGTATAAGTATTTTTCTTGGAGACTTTGGAGAAGTAGCGGGTCGTGCCTTAAGGTTTGCAACAATTCGAAAAGCATATCGTCGAAGTCTATTTTTCTTTTTTCTTTTTTGATCTTTTCATAAAGACCATAAACTTCGGCAAAGAGAAGTGTTTTTCCGCACTTTTCGATCCGGCGCAGAGCATCGGCTTTCAAGTTCCCCTTTGATGCTCCTCTGCTAGAAATACTTTCCGGATCATTCTTAACTCGCTCGATTTCCGAAGCGGCAAATTCGGCGACCATTTCCGGTGTCCAGGCCTCCTTCTTGCAGTCGCTTATTGCACTGATGATTTTAGCAATATAATATTCTGGCTCGCCGAGCGGCCGGAGCTTGGCAAATTTTTGATCCTTCAAGATTTCTCTCACCAGGTTTTCGGCTTCAATCTCGGTGATTTCTTTGGAGCGCGCCAGGTGTGGGAAGTGGTCTTCAAACTCTCTGATTACCGACATGGCAAAACCATGGAAGGTGTGGACCGCAACCTCAAGGGCGCGCGCTCCGATTATTTCACGTAGCTTCATCCGCATCGCCTTTGCTCCAGCTTCAGTGAAAGTGAGAGCGAGAATTCCGGAAGGCGGAGTGTCGGTTACTTTTAGTATATTGGCTATTCTTAGAGTCAAAATGGTGGTCTTGCCCGTCCCAGGGCCTGCTATGACCATCACCGGGCCTTCTATACTATCCACCGCCTCTTTTTGGGCCTTATTGAGCTTTTTATATTCATCTTCAAACCTCTTTTCAATCATAAACCTATCTTAACACAAAGCCCCAATCAGGGGCTTTGTTTCTACATATAATGCTGGAGTCTTTTGGTTTTTTCGTGTTGGCGCATTTTTTCGAGGGCCTTGGCTTCAATCTGGCGGATACGCTCGCGGGTGACACCGAACTCTTTGCCGACATCTTCAAGGGTGTGATAGACGCCGTCAATAAGGCCGTTTCTCATTTCAATAATCTTTTTTTCTTTTGGTGGCAGGTCAGCCAAAATTTCTTGAAGCTGATCTCTGATGATGCGCTGGTTTGACTCTTGGTCTGGCGCGGCGATTTTGTCGTCAGCCAAGAAATCACCGAAGGTTGACTTTTCTTCCTCATCCCCGCCGACCGGCGCTTCGAGGGAGAAAGTGCCTTGGTCGATTTTTTCAATCATGTAAATTTTTTCGGGTTCAAGCCCCATCTCGATGGCTATTTCTTCCGGAAGCGGATCTCGGCCGAGGTCTTGGGAGAGTCTCCTTACCACCTGCTTGTATTTGGCTATGGTTTCAACCATGTGCACTGGCACGCGAATGGTTCTGGACTGGTCGGCCAAAGCGCGGGTGATGGCCTGCCTTATCCACCATGTGGCGTAAGTTGAGAATTTGAAGCCCTTATTGTAATCGAATTTGTCTACCGCTTTGAAAAGCCCAAGATTTCCCTCTTGGATCAAGTCAAGAAGACTTAAGTCCGAACTTCTGCCGACATATTTTTTCGCAATGGAAACGACCAGTCTCAAGTTGGCTTTAGCCAAAAGATTTCTCGCTCCTGCATCTCCGGCCATTATCTTTTTTGCCAACTCTTTTTCTTGAGCACCGGAAATAAGCGGATGCCTGCCGATTTCTTTCAAGTACATCTGTATCGAGTCATAAGAAGCCTCGTCTTTTAAGTAGTCTTTGTCTTTGGCGGATATGCCATCGTCAAGCAACCTTCCGCTTTCAAGCACTTCTACTCCGAGATCGGCGCATTCTTCGTAGAGTTTTTCCAAAAGCTCAACATCGTCTTCAATGGTGGGGAACTCTTTTATTATCTCGTCGTAAGTGATGAACCCTCTTTCTTTGCCTTTTAGAATCAGCCGAGCTTTCTTGTCTTCTATTTCGGCGACCCCCTTCCCTTCCTTCTTTTTAGGTTTGACGGCCTTGCTTTTTACAACCTTTATTTTTGGGGCGACTTTTGTTTTTTTTATTTTTTTCAGTCTGTCGTTTTTCAACTTTTTCAATTTTGTTTTAGTTTTTTTGGCCATCTGATTTTCTTTTAGTTTTTAATAATTTTTAATTTTTTAACTCCAATTCTCGTATTTTTTTTTGGATTTCTCCGATTTTTGTTTCCATTTCCCCTCTCTCCTCTTTTGATAAATTTTCAGTGTCTAGAATGCTGGAGATTTTTTGCAGTTCCAATTTCAAATCCTTGAACTTTTTGTTTTTTAAAACCACATCATCTGCATTCATTTCTAATTTAAAACCCATCCTTTCTATTTCAAAATGCAATCTATCTATCCCAGAATGATCAGCGCTCTGCAGAGCGCCATTTTTTTGCGAAGGTTGGTTGCGTATTATTTTTTCAATTTCTTCTCCAACCTCCTTTTCCGTAACTCTTATTTTTAAAGCTATTTTTTTAATGAATTGAGATTTCTCAATCTCGTTTTTTATAAGTGGCACTAATGGTAACACGGTTTTCATTACTTCTCTAGTCAACCTCCCTCCCTCTTTTCCTGTTGAAGCTTTTTCCAAGATGAAGTCCGTAAAATGCTTTGAGTTCCTCACGGCATCTTTCCAAATTTGCGGATCTTTTTTTGTGATGGAAGCGGGGTCCTCTCCTTCTTCAAGAACAGCAACTTTGATTTCCATCCCCAAAGGAAGAGCCAATTCCGCCACTCTCTTTGTTGCAGAGAGACCGGCCTCGTCAGAATCCAAAGCCAAGACCAACCTATTTGAAAGCCGACCTATCTTTTGGAGGTGGTTTATGGAAAGAGCGGTGCCAGATGATGCGACTGTGTTGTGGGTCCCCGCCTGATGAGCCATGACCAAATCCATCTGCCCTTCCACCAGAATCGCATAATCCAATTTCCTGATATCCTGTTTTGCAAGATGAAGTCCGTAAAGAATTTCCGATTTTCGAAACAGGTCGGTTTCCGGGGAGTTTAAGTATTTGGGCGCAGTTTTTTCTTTGGGTTGAGGAGAGAGGAGTCTTCCGGAAAATGCTACCACCCTGCCCGCGCTGTCGCTTATGGGGAACATCACCCTGTTTCTGAAAGTATCATAAAACTTGCTTTCATTCGGCACCTTTTTCAGTAATCCGGCTTTCAACATCTCTTCTTTTGAAACTCCTGATTTCAACAAAGTGTCATGAAGATTTCGCCACTCTTCTTTTGCTAGTCCTAGTCGCCATTTTTTTATTGAAGTTTTAGAGACTCCTCTTTCCTCCAAATAATCAAGAGCTTGCTTTGAATTTTTCAGATTGTTCTCAAAAATAACCGTGGCCTCTTCCATAATATCAAACAGCCGTTCTTTCCACTCCTTACTCTTTTTTGTTGCAGGATCTATGGGGGTGTTTTTGAGCTCTATTCCCGCTTTGTTTGCGAGTGCCTCAAGCGCTCCTTTGAAATCAAGTCCTTCAAACTGCTCGACAAAAGAAAAGATGTCTCCCTTTGCCCCGCATCCGAAACAATAAAAACTCTGCCTTGTGGGTGAGATGAAAAACGAAGGAGTCTTTTCGTTGTGGAACGGGCATCGAGCTTTATAATTTATCCCGGCTCGATCGACTTTTATGTAGCTCGATATCACATCCACAATATCCAATTTTTCTTTTATTTTTTCGGTGTTTGGGGAAGACATTTAAAGATGAAATATTCCAGAATAATCCGTTTTTGGATAAAGAGGAATCTTGCCAGTTAATATTTCTGAAATCGATATCCATTCGGCATCAAATTCTTTATAGGGCTCTACTATACGTATTTTATCATTTTTATATAGGTCTTTGTTTGATAGATCACCTTTGTATATAAATACAATCTCGTGGCCCGTTCTATCTTCAAACTCGAAAATATTTTCCACCACACTCAATAGTTTCAAATTTTCAATTTCACATAAAAGCTCTTCTTTTATTTCTCTCCTCACTCCTTCTTCGCTAGTTTCTCCGAATTCTACACTACCTCCTAATACACGGTAGAAGTGTTCTTTTTTAATCGCATCGTACCCTTTTGATGCTAGAGTTTTGTCATCGTGGGTAAATATACACATCGCCTTTACTCTGGGTCTCTGAAAATTATGGAATTTGCCTAACTCGTCTTTGACTACCCGTAATTTATTTTCTGAAATTTTACCCAACCTTTTTAGAATTCTATTTTGAGAAATTACTCTAATCTGATGAACACAAAGGGTGTTTTTATTATTCTTCCAGTTAAAAATCAGATACCCGGGTGTGTTTTTAATCTGGGTCGATAATGGGGCAACTAAGGCAAGCCTTTTCCCGATAACATGGATGATTAATATGGGACGAGTAAAAGAACTCCCTTTTCCGTCCATCTCGCTCCCAATATTTGTGCCCAATATAGCCCATCTTATTTCACCGGAACGAACGAATATCTCTTTTGAGTCACTGTCAATTCTTTTTTTGGTCAAGTTCCATTTATCGAATTCTTTTTTGTACATAAGATTTTGATAAAAATATACGACTCCCGTGAAGAGAGCCGTGGACGCCTTGTGGCGATAGTGCTTGCATTATAGCAAACCGGCTCTCCGTGTCAAATGAATTTCTGCCCTAACCTTGTTTGTCGAGTCTGTCTTGAAGTTCTTGTATTAATTTGTATTTCTCGCTTCCTTTGAAGCCGGAGCCGGCAGGGATCAGACGGCCGATGATCACATTTTCTTTGAGACCCTTAAGCTCATCTTCGGTGCCTTTAAGCGCGTTTTGGATTAGCATGCGGGTGGTGTGTTGGAATGAGGCAGAGGAAAGGAAGCTCTTTCTTGACAGAGAGACTTCGGTAATGCCCAAAAGCAATGGTTCGGCTTTGGCCTCTTCCCCGCCCCTTTCTTTGACGATATTGTTTTCAGCGAGGAAGTCGCTATAAGAAACCACATCTCCTTGCGAGAATTTAGTGTCTCCCGGGGCTTTTATTTTTCTTCTTGAAAACATCTGTTTGATTATGACCTCTATGTGCTTTCTTGAAACCGGCTCTCCCTGAAGTTCATAGATTTTGGTTATCTCGTGAATTATGTAGTTTTGAGTCTTTTCTTTGCCTGCATATTTGAACAATTCATCAAGATCTACCGAGCCGTCGGTCAAGACATCTCCCTTTTCAACTTTATCGCCGACTTTTACCAAAACAGTTCTATAGTAGTTGACCTGGTACTCGGTATTTGTCTTTGTTTTTGATTTTTCTCCGTCTTCGGGAAGTATAACAATAACCTTGTCTTTGTTTTCAATTTTTATTTCACTTATTACTCCGCTGACTTTTGCGACCACTGCCGGATTTTTGGGTGATCTGTTTTCAAAAACTTCTTCAACCCTAGGAAGACCAGATGTGATGTCTCCGCCGACGGAGGCGGTGCCTCCAGCGTGGAATGTTCTCATGGTCAATTGGGTTCCGGGCTCGCCGATCGCCTGCGCGGCAACGGTGCCTACGGCTTCGCCGAGCTCGACTACCTTGTTTTTACCCAAGTCCGATCCGTAGCAATGTATACATATACCGTTTTCAGTTTTGCAGGTGAGCGGAGATCTTACCATTATATTCTCTATTCCGGCGGCTTCTATTTTTGCCGCATCGTCGCGAGTGAGGAAGTGATTTCTTTTGAATAAAGTTTCGCCGTCTTTTGTCTTTGCCTCTTCCGCAAGGAACCTGCCTTTGGCGATCTTTGCTATGGATACTTCCATTCCGGAAGATGTTATCTTGCTAAGCATCACGCCTTCCTTGCTCCCACAGTCTTCTTCCATTATCAAGCTGTCTTGGGCTACATCGAAGAGTTTTCTTGTGAGGTATCCGGCTTTTGCGGTGTTGAGCGCGGTGTCGGAAAGGCCCTTTCTTGCTCCGTGAGTGGTGATGAAATATTCAATTGGTGTCAAACCTTCTTTATAGGAAGAAATAATCGGAAAATCTATAGTTTCTCCGGTGGTATTGACGATCAAACCCTTCATTCCGGCCATCTGCGTCAATTGCCCCATCGATCCTCTGGCTTCTGATTTTACAAGATCGTAAACGGAACCCTTTTTATCCATCGCCTCTGCCATCAGTTTTTGGATCTCATCTTTTGTTTCGGTCCACTTCTCTATATTTTTTGCTCTTTTTTCGTTATTGGAAAGAAGTCCGGCATCGTATTGCTCTTGGATCAAAGCCACTTTTTCTTTGCTTTTCTCAACGATTTCGTATTTATTTTCTGGCACGATTACATCGTCTATGCCCCAAGTGATACCAGAGACAGTCGCGTACTTGAATCCGAAAGCTTTCACCTTGTCCATTATAGGAGGAATCATTTCTATGCCGTAGCGTTGCAGGATGTCATCGATGATTCCCGACATTTTCTTTTTGTTTATCTCGAAGTTTACAAACGCGTAATCGTCGGGCAAGACTGAATTGAACAAAAGTCTGCCTACGGTGGTTTCGAAGAGTTCGTTGTTGAAGGCGCTGTATTTGGGAGAATCGGTGCCGAGCACTTTTATTTTTGCCCGAAAGTCGACTTGACCGAAGTCATATGCGGTGATTGCGCTATTCGGACTTCCAAAAATAAGCCCCTCGCCTTTTTCTCCAACGACGTCTTTGGTCATCCAGTAACAACCCAAGATTATATCCAAAAGCTTGTTTGAAATGGTCGGATCTCCGCTTCCTGGTTTCAAAATATTTTTGTCCGATGCCATGATCATCTTTGCTTCAAGTTGCGCTTCAGGCGAAAGAGGCACATGCACGGCCATCTGGTCTCCGTCAAAGTCGGCGTTGAATGCGTTGCATACGAGCGGATGGACCTGTATAGCGTTTCCTTCTATGAGGATCGGTTTGAAGGCCTGAATTCCAAGTCTGTGCAAGGTTGGCGCTCTGTTCAACAAAACGTACCTATTTTTAATAACCTCTTCGAGTATCGCCCAGACCTCGGGGATTTTGTCGTCTATCAATCTGCTCGCTCCGCGCACGTTGAAGGCGAGCTCTTGCTTTAGGAGTTCTGAAATTACAAAAGGCTTGAAGAGTTCGAGCGCCATATGCTTGGGCATACCGCATTGATCGAGTCTAAGCTCTGGACCTACCACAATCACAGACCTGCCTGAATAATCGACACGCTTGCCCAAAAGGTTTTGGCGGAAAAGACCTCTCTTTCCTTTAAGGTTGTCTGCCAGACTTTTCAGCTCTCTGGCTTTGTTTACTTGAGCGGCGGTCTGTTGGCTGTTATTGTGTCTGATCGAATTGTCGATAAGGGCGTCAACCGCTTCCTGCAAAATCCTTTTTTCATTTCTTAAGATTACATCCGGCGCGCTTATTTCCTTCAGCTTCTTTAGTCGATTGTTCCTGTTTATCACTCTTCTGTAGAGATCATTTACATCGCTTGTGGCGTATCTGCCTCCGTCGAGTGGCACCATCGGTCTCATGGCTGGAGGTATAACTGGAATTCTTGTAAGGAACATCCACTCCGGCCTTGAGCCAGATCGTATCATTGTCTGTATCAGAGAAAGTCTTTTTGCCGTTTTTACCGCTTCGGTCGACTTTGCTTTTTCAAGATCTTCTTTGACTTTGGCTTCAAGTTTGTGAAGATCGATCGATCTAAATAAATTGTAGACGGCTTCCGCTCCTATTTCGGCTTCGAAAAATGTCCCGTAATCTTTAGAGTATTTGTGGTATTCAATCTCGTCTATGACCCTACCTTCGGTGATGCCCTCTATCTCTTTTTTTCTGGTTAGCAAACTTTCTTTCAGTTCCTCCTTCGCTTTTTCATCGGAAATGTTTTTTACCCTAGATTTGTATTCGGCGTCCAAATCTCTCAAAATCCCCTGCTTTTCTTCGAGGGAGACTTTGGTGATTATGTAACCGGCGAAGTAAATTACCTTTTCTACGTCAACTGAAGTGGTGCCCAAAACCAAAGCTATGCGGGAAGGCATGCTCTTCAAGAACCAAATATGAGAAACCGGAGCGGCAAGATCGATGTGCCCCATCCTCTCTCTCCTTACTATTGATCTTGTGATTTCAACACCGCATTTCTCGCAAACGATACCTTTGTATCTGATACCTTTGTATTTACCGCAATAACACTCGTAGTCCTTGTCCGGACCGAATATTTTTTCATCAAAAAGTCCGTGTCGTTCGCTTCTTTGCGTTCGGTAGTTTATTGTCTCTGGTTTTGTCACTTCACCAAACGACCAGTTTTTTATCGCTTCGGGAGAAGCCAAAGAAAGCTTCATGATGTCAAAGTCGGTGGTGCTATGGAGATTTTTGTTTTGCATAAGGTTAGACATGTATTATTGGTTATTTTGAATAATTGTTAGTTGTATCGGTATGTCCTTGTTGAGAACCGCCATTCTTTTTCAATAACTCGACATCCAGGGACAGGCCTCTCAAGTTGCTGATCAAAACGTTGAAAGCCGCAGGCAAATTTTCGCTCCGGATCCTCTCTCCCTTTACTATGGCGTCAAATGCCGCGCTTCTTCCTATGATGTCGTCAGATTTGACCGTGAGCATTTCACGCAAAGTGTAAGCTACTCCGTGGCCCAAAAGCGCCCATACTTCCATTTCTCCAAATCTCTGCCCGCCACCTTGAGCTTTTCCTCCGAGGGGCTGTTGGGTAATAAGCGAGTATGGACCGATTGATCTCATGTGTATCTTGTCTTCGACCATGTGATCGAGTTTGAGCATGTACATATAGCCGACGGCCGTTTCCTGTTTGAATGCTTCGCCTGTTCTCCCGTCATAGAGTTGGACTTTTCCGTTTTCGTTCCAGCCGGCCTTGACGAGCTCCTCTTTTATTTCTTTATCGCTTGCTCCCACAAATGGAGGCACGACTGCTTGGTAGCCGAGTGTTTTTGCCGCAAGCCCCAAGTGCAATTCGAGTATTTGGCCCAGGTTCATTCGAGATGGCACCCCAAGTGGAGTAAGCACCATGTCTACTGGCGTGCCGTCTGCCATGTAAGGCATGTCTTCAATCGGCAGTATTTTCGAGATTACCCCCTTGTTGCCGTGTCTTCCGGCCAACTTGTCTCCAACTGAAACGTTTCTTATTTGGGCGATTTCTATGTGTATTCGCTTGATGATACCGCTCTCAAGCTTGTCTCCCTTTTCTCTGGAGAATACTTGTATGTTTATGATTCTTCCGCGCTTTCCTCCCTCCACTCTCTTTGAGGTGTCTTTTATGTCTCTGGCTTTCTCGCCGAAAAGCGATCTAAGAAGTCTTTCTTCCGGAGTGAGTTGAGTCTCGCCTTTGGGAGTTATCTTTCCTACCAAAATATCTCCCGGAGCCACTTCGGCGCCTATTCGTATGATGCCGTCTTCAGCCAAGTTTTTAAGTTTGGACTCGCCCACGTTTGGTATGTCGCAGGTCGTTACTTCAGGCCCGAGCTTCGTGTCCCGCACGTTTACCACAACTTCATCTATATGTATGGTTGTAAATTTATTTTCCTTTATTAGTTTTTCGGAGAGAATGATCGCGTCTTCATAATTGGAGCCAGACCAGGAAAGGAATGCGATCAAGATATTTTGCCCCAAAGCCATCTCTCCCTGCACTGAAGTAAGGGTGTCAGCCAATATATCGCCTTTCTTTACGTTATCCCCCATGTTTACTATCGGTCTCTGGTGGAAGCAGGTAGCCGAATTTGTTTTTGCAAAATTAACAAGCTTGTAAGAAGTTTTGTTGCGCTTGCTATCGGTTATTTCGATTTCAAATCCATCAACTTTGGAAACGACGCCGTCAGTTTCAGAGATTACCAGTCTCCCCGTATCCCTCATCGCCTGCTCTTCTATGCCGGTTGCCACAAGAGGGGCTTCTGGCTCTACGCAAGGTGTCGCTTGTTTCTGCATGTTCGAACCCATGAGTGCTCGGTTTGCATCGTCGTGGTTTAGGAAAGGGATCATCGAAGTCGCGATAGAGAAAGCTTGGTTTGTGGCAACATCCATATAATGAACCTCTTTTTTAGCGACAAGGCCTGGTTTTCCACCGACACGCGCCTCCACCACGTCATTTTTGATATTTCCCTTCTCATCTCTTTCTGTTGCCGCGTGAGCAATAGCAAAGGCCTCTTCTTCAAGCGCGTTTAAATATTCAATTTTTCCGGTTACCACTCCGTTTTCCACCTTCACATAAGGAGTCTCTATCATTCCAAACTCGTTTATTCTGGCGTATAAAGCAAGGTGAAGAATGAGGCCAATGTTTGGGCCTTCTGGTGTGTGTATCGGACAAAGACGTCCGTAGTGACTTGGGTGAACGTCTCTAACTTCAAATCCGGCTCTGCTTCTTGAAAGTCCTCCCGGCCCTAGGGCGGAGAGAAGTCTCAAGTGCTCGATTTCGGAGAGAGCGTTCTCTTGGTTCATAAATTGAGAGAGCTGGTTGGTTGTGAAAAATTCTTTGATGCGCGCTTGCAAAGGTTTTGGCACCACAAACTGTATCGGCAGAGTTACGTCCGCGTCGACAGTCGACATCCTGTTCTGCATATTTCTTTTTATTTGAGCCATGCCCATGCGGAATTTCTGTTGCATCATTTCGCCAACGTATCGCACCCGTCTTGACCCCAAGTGGTCTATGTCGTCTTCAGCCGCGTTCGGGTCGGTGTTTAGGTTTATGATCTGATTTACTACAAGCTTTATGTCGTTTAGATTGAGAATCTTGCGCTCCCCTTCTTTACCTGATGTCGGTAATCCGAAACGGGAGTTAAACCTAAATCTCCCGACTTTGTGCAAATCGTATCTCTCCGATTCAAAAAGACTTTTGAAGAACTCTTTTGCATTTTCCGCTGTGGCAAGGTCTCCATCTCGGAGTCTTCTGTAAATTTCAACATAGGCGTCGCCGGAAGTTTTGGCGTGATCTTTTGCCAATGATTTTTCTATATATTCTCTGGCCTCCTTATTGTCTTTAAACAGATCAAATATGTCAGTGTCCGTTTCCGCTCCAAATGCTCGAAGTAGCGAGGTTACCGGGAATTTTCTTTTTCTGTCTATGCGGACGTAAATGCTTTTGTCATAGTCGGTTTCTATCTCAATCCATGCTCCGCGTGAAGGGATGATTTTTGCTCCAAATACTGGCCTGCCTTTGGCTTCCATGCGAGTGAAAAATGCTCCGAAAGAACGGGCAAGCTGGGGCACGATGACTCTCTCAACCCCGCTTATGATGAAGGTGCCGTGGTTTGTCATCATGGGGAATTCGGTCATGAAGAGCTCTTGCTCCTTCTCAACCCCCATTGTCTTGTTTGTCAGGCGCACTTTTGCCTTGAGTGTGGCTTCGTAGGAAAGTTGTTTTTCTTTTGCGTAGTATTCGTCGTATTTCGGCTTGTCGAGACTAAAGCCCAAAAATTCGAACTTAAATTTCTTGCCGGAAAAGTCGTTTATTTCGGCAAATTCATCCATCACTTCCTTTATCCCCTTTTCGATGAGCCACTTGAAAGACTCCACCTGGTCTTTTACCAAGTTTGGTATCTGTGCCAATGGCTTCTTAAACTTGCTGAAATACTTTTTTGGCATTATCCCTGTCTCTTTTGTCGCGGTTTTTGTCATGATGATTTTTCTATTAATTTAATTATTCAAAATAAAAATACACCTCAACCGATTGAGGATTTTATGTTCCCTTCGTTTTCAACTATTTATTTTTTTATAAGTCAAACGAGAAGAATTTCTTCTAAATTAAGACTATTTTTGGATATAAACAGCCTCGTATTGACATCCGCAACTCATCCGCTCAATAGTAAACATAAGTATACACATACTCAAAATCCTGTCAACCCGCCTGTCAAGTAGGTATTGGGGATAAAGAATTTTGAATTTGGCGAATTCCAATTTTATAAAAAAGAGGGTAGGTCTCGCAACCTACCCTCTGGTTTCGTCGTAACAAGCTGGAAAGAACATCAAAAACTCTTCCGAGTCCTCTTTCCGAGAAATACAACCCACCCAGGAAAATCCTTGTATGTGGTGTGGGGTGAGGACGGCAACAAAGGATCCTCCTTATACCGTTTTTTGTATTCGGTACTCGTTTTAAACTTTAATGCTCGGGCAACTTTACTGGCCATCTGCCAAGTTCTATATTGTCGTCTAGGTTCTCCTCCAAGGAAAATGGTCCACCCAGGAAAATCAGAATAGAAATTCCGTGGTTGACTGGGTAAACGAGGATCTTCCTTGTATCTTTTCCCAGCACCTAAATATTCAGAGGAGGATTTAATACCGAGATTTTTGGCAGCTATTCCTGCCTCTTGCCACGTGGGGTATATCTCCACCAGTCCGCAAAATTTCCTCCACCCAGGAAAATCTTGGTAAAGTTGTGATGGGCTCGCGGGAAGTCTTCCATCTTTGCCGTATCTTTTCTTGTGGTCACTAGAGTTTTTGATCCCCAATCTAATGACTGCTTTTCTGGCCTCTTGCCAAGTTGGGTACTTTCCGATTTTTCCAAAAAATATGTGGTTTCCAGGAAAATCAGAATAGAAACTCCATGGTTGACTGGGTAAACGAGGATCTTTCAGATAGATTCGATGTTCACGATACTCTTTACCGTCTTTAATTCCCAATCTAATCGTGGCTTCACTTGCTTCCTGCCACGTTGGGTAGAAGTCTGAAGTAATCCGTCTTGCGATTTTCATCAAATCTACTAATTGATCCGAGAAGGTAAACTCAAATCCTTTTCCGGAAAGATTTAATGGATTCTGATCTATGCTCCCACCCCCATGACCCCTAATGGTTTCTACCATCTTTCTCAACATCATTACTCGCTCAACATTTCCAACGAAATCGAGAACGATAATCTTATCTTTTCCGGGTCTGCAGCCACGACCTAGTTGTTGATGGAATACATTTTCTGTATCTGTTACTCGCAAGAACACGAGCAAGCCGAGTGTTGGAACATCCACCCCTTCATTAAAGGCATTGACCGCTAATACCCGTAGAAGTAATCCATTGCGTAAATTCTCAAGTACGGCACGATTCTTTTTCCAAGTATCGGCCTGATACTTTCCTTTTTTTGAATGGAATGTATCGGCTAGACGCAGGAATTGACAGAAGTTGTTCGCATGAGGGATGTTACGACAAAAAACCACCGTTTTTTCATCGTATCCATGGATGATATCTGCGATTTTCTGGTCACGAGCCCTGACAAAGACACGACGATTCAGCTCATCTAAGGAAATACGTCGGTGATCAACCAAAACTTCTTTAGCAATTTTCTGAAGCTCCTTCTCGTCAAAGCCGTCATCAGTCACTAAGTGATATTCGATGCGAGGAAGCCAACCTTTTGCGATCGCTTCTTCAAGCGTTACATCTATTACCTCGTGGCCGAATAATTCACGGATGTCCAAGAGATCACTCCGATTTGGTGTAGCTGTGATGCCTATTCGCGGGCATTTGAAATACTCTACCACTGGACGATATGTTGGAGCTTGGCTATGATGGGACTCATCAACCACCATTAGATCAAAGTGGTCTTGCCTCCAATCTTTGAGATAAATACCCATTGATTGAAAGGAAGCAAAAACGATATTTGCATCTTTGACACTATCTCTCGATAATCCGTTGTAGGTCGCAAAGCCAGGTTTATCACCAAATACTTTACGGTATTCTCTAACGGAATTATCAAGAATGAAATTGTTATGGGCCAGAAAGAGTATCTGGCGCGCTTTTCTTTTCTTTGCAATGAGAGCAGAAGTGATGGTTTTACCGAGGCCTGTAGCAAGGACTACGAGAGCCCGACTGGTTTCTTTAAGCGTCTTGACTGCGAGATTAACCGCATTTTTCTGATATTCCCGTGGGACTATTTCCATTGTTAATGATCCTCTCTTTTACAAGGAAAACATAAATTTAAATAAAAATCAATCTTACCCTGTCAAGCCCAACTTGGGGATAAAGAAAAAGCCCCAGCCACATCTCTTTGGTGTGCCGGGGCTTATGGATGTTTGAGGGATTCAGTAGCTAGGCGACTTTCGTTCTGCTCTTGGAGCTTTTGTTGCTCACCATCACTTCGAACCGACGCTTGAAAACAATAAAAAACAATGGTCGCCATTGTATTTTGTGGTTTGTGGTCTAGTTTTGTGTATTATAATTTGAAAATTTAGCATGGTTTGCTAGGCTGTTCCATAGAAATTTTTAGAAAGGCAGATAATTAAATGCCAAGAGAAATGATTGGAAAAGAAGTCTTTGAGGGGCCACTCGATCCACCTGATGGGGTTGCCAACCGACTCTCTATCGAAGTGCAAGCTTTCGCTGAGAGCGTAGGCGTGGAATATGAGACTTGGTACCACGATGAGCCGCGATGGCTCCTGTGGCGGGAAGAAGGGGATGCTACCCGTGCAGTACACATAGGAGTCTTCAGGGTTGTCTATCCACCGGATGCTAATCGTGAACCTGAACAGAAAATGTTCTTTTTGCCAGATATGTACCGAGTTGTGAAAGGGCACGAGTATGCAATTTCAGCTGAAGTGATCAAACGTATCCGACTTGGGCGCTACCTCCTCATGAGAGAGCTTGTAAGGGAAAACCCTGCCAAGCAGAAGAGATTGATCCGAAAACAGATTGAATCTGCTTGGGATGGAGCCGAGAAGGTTGAACTGCATTCTCTCTAGTCACGAATGCGCTCGGTGGGACTATTGTCCCCCGAGCGCGGCTCTT
>DATDVC010000048.1:0-5658 GCA_036517695.1 Minisyncoccota bacterium | reverse complement strand
ACTCCGATTCAAATAAAGAAAGCTGATTTTATAAAAGCATGGAAAAACGCGGGCGAATCTAGCGTCATCAAACTTCAAACTCCTGATGGAGATCTTGAGGCCCTGATTAAGGACGTCCAACTAGACCCGGTCAAAAATGAGCCCATCCACACCGATTTTTATGTATTCGAAAAAGGTCATAAGGTTGAGATAGCTATTCCGATAGAATTTGAAGGCACAGCGCCTGCGGTAAAAGAGCTTGGCGGTGTTCTGGTCAAAGTTATGCATGAGATAGAAGTCAGAGCAGAACCCAAAAACTTGCCTCACGAAATAAAGGTTGATATCGGTTCTCTGGTCAACTTTGAAAGCCAGATATTGGCCAAAGATATCAAACTAGAAGCCGGCGTAGAACTTCTGCAAAATCCGGAGGACGTGGTTGCGCTTGTCTCTGAAGCCAAAGAAGAAAAAGAGGAGGAAACCGCCCCAGTAGACTTAAGTCAAATTGAGGTTGAAAAGAAAGGAAAGAAGGAAGAAGAGGGGGAGGGAGAGACAAAAACAGAGTAGTTTTGCTATAATAGAGCTGTATGGGTTATCCTAAATACAGTTTTATTTTTGTTGTTGTTCTAATTTTCAATTTCCAATTTTCAATTTTTAATGTTGCTGAAGCTCAGCAAATGACCGAGCAACAAATTCAAGAACAGGAAGCCAAATGGCGTGCAGAACTTGAAGCCACAGAAAAGGAGATCGCCCAATGGGAATCGGTTTTGAACACTAGCAAAAAAGGGACCGCGTCTTTAGAGAGAGACGCTTCCATTCTGCAGGCAAAAATAAATGAAGCTAAAGCTTTTATACGCCAGAGACAAGTCCAAATAGAACAGCTCACTAGAGATATAGGACTGAAAAACAAGACCATAGCTGAATTGGAAGAAAAGATAAATCGTGGCAAAGAGTCTATCGCGGCGATTTTGAGACAATACAACGAACTCGATTCATACTCTCTTGTCGAGGTAATGTTTTCCAATAAAAATCTTTCGGAGTTTTTCATTGATATGGATTCTTATGCATCGATCAACAGGTCACTTGAAGAGCAGTTTAAAGAAATAAGAGCGCTTCAGGGGAAAACCGAGGAAGAAAAAAAAGTTTTGAACAATAAAAGAACGGCCGAAGCTGATAAAAAAGCGGAGATAGAATCCCAAAAAAAGAGGGTAGAGCTTGATGAAGCCGAGAAACAGCGGCTGATAAATATAAACAAAACGCAAGAAAAAACATATTCCCAGGTAATAGCCGATAAGCAAAAAAAGGCGGCACAAATACGAGCGGCTCTCTTCGCTTTGAGAGATACGGAAGGCATTCCATTTGGTGATGCACTCAAATACGCGACTGCGGCTTCCCAAAAAACCGGAGTTAGGCCCGCTTTGATACTCGCCATATTGACGCAAGAATCGGACCTAGGCAAAAACCAAGGATCCTGCCTGGTAAACAATATCGACACGGGTGACGGCGCCGGCAAAAACACTGGGACGCTTTTTGAGAAAGTTATGAAAGCCCCTCGAGACACAGTGCCGTTCAAAAGCATAACAGAGAGACTCGGCAAAGACTGGAAGATGACACCTGTATCTTGTCCGCCAGGCACAAAATGGACAACAAGCCGTGGCTATGGTGGAGGTATGGGCCCCTCGCAATTTATACCTTCAACGTGGGAACTATTTAAAAACAGACTTGGGACCACTCTCGGCATGAGCGCCGATAGCGTAAATCCTTGGAACCCAGAACATTCCATACTGGCTACAGCAGTTTATATGGCTGATCTAGGAGCGGCAAACGGCGGTTATACGGCGGAACGCAACGCTGCTTGCAGATACTACTCCGGCGCCGCCTGTTCTCCCGGTCGCAAACCGGCCAACGTCTTCTATGGCGACCAAGTGATAGCAAAGGCCGAAAATATCCAACTCACCATGATCGATCCACTTGAAGGATTTTAGTTTTCTCTATCTTTGACTAATCTCCCTCCAGCTCCCTCTTTACTCTAAAGAGGGAGTGACTCATATCCAAGTTTAGCGGTTTGGTTCCCCTCTTTAAGATAAAGAGGGGGTAGGGGAGATTATGTTGTCTAATTTTTATAATGTGTTAAGATGTTTTCATGAAAACTGAAATCCACCCAAAATATCATACTGATGCCAAAGTAACATGCTCCTGCGGGAATACTTTTACTACTGGAGCAACTCAAAAAGATATTCACGTTGAAATTTGCAGCGCTTGCCACCCATTTTTCACCGGTAACGAAAAAGTCATCGATGCCGCTGGAAGGGTAGAGAAATTCAAGCAGAGAGCCGCCGCATCCAAAAAAAATACGAAATAACGAATCTATTTCGAATGGTTTCGAATAAAGCCATTCGTTTTAATTCGTTAACTCATTCGTTACTTCGTATATGGATTTATCTAAATATAAAAACAATCCAAAAACCGCCTATTTGGCACCAGAGTATGAGCGCCTAGAAAGAGAAGAGGCGGATATTTTGGAATTGATGAAAGAAGATGAAATGGCCAAACTTGCTGAATCTGATCTCCAAAATATTAGGACTCAAAAAGAAGCGCTCCTTCTCCAAATGAACGACATATTGAAAGAAGAAGAAAAAGAGGAGGCCGATGGTCCAAACGAAATTGTGCTCGAAGTAAGAGCGGGTGTGGGTGGCGAAGAGGCGGCTCTATTTGCCGAAGAACTTGCCAATATGTATAGGAAATACGCAGACATACGAGGTTGGGGAGTAAGAGTTTTGGACGAGGCAGAATCTCCACTGGGCGGTTACAAGGAAGCCAGTTTTGAAATAAGGGGGAAAGGAGTTTATGAAGACTTAAAATTTGAGACCGGCATTCACAGGATACAGAGGGTGCCAGCCACCGAAAAATCGGGGAGAGTCCACACCTCGACCGCTTCAGTCGCCATCCTACCGATCAGAAAAAAAACTAAGGTGGAAATAAATCCGAGCGACTTGGAGGTGACTTTCTCCAGAGCCGGCGGCAAGGGCGGACAAAACGTAAACAAAGTTGAAACCGCAGTAAGGTTGACTCATAAACCAACCGGTATAGTAATAAGCTGTAGAGCAGAAAGAAGTCAGCAAGCGAACAGAGAAAAGGCTTTAGCCATTCTAGAGGCGCGTCTTGATGAAAAAAGAAGGCAAGAGGAGGACAGTAAGTACGCAAGTGAACGCAAAGTCCAAGTTGGAAATGTGGACAGAAGCGAGAAAATCCGCACCTACAACATACTCCAAGACCGCATCACCGACCATAGGATAAATAAGAACTGGCACGGAATAGAGAAAATACTGAAAGGAGAGCTTGACCCGATTGTTGACTCATTTAAAGAGATTTGATACGATTTCTCACTGTATGATAGAAACAACCAAAAATACAAACGATTTGGACGAGCTTTTCAAAGCAGGAGCTCATTTCGGCTTCAGTAAATCCAGGAGGCACCCAAGCACCGAGAATTTCCTTTTTGGCTCAAAAAATCGAGTGGACATTTTTGATCTGGAAAAAACAAAAGAAAGTTTAGACAAAGCTCTAGATTTTATAAAAAAATTGTCTACAGAAAATGCCAAAATCCTCTTTGTTGGTGGCAAACCAGAAGCGCAAGAAGCAACTAAAAAAACAGCTGAAGAATTGGACCAACCCTATGTAGCAAGCAGGTGGATAGGTGGCACTCTTACCAATTTTTCTGAAATTTCAAAGCGAGTGGAAATAATGAAAAATCTGATGTCTCAAAAGGAGAGAGGGGAATTGGCGAAATATACAAAGAAAGAGAGAGTTTTGATAGATAGAGATATTGAGAAATTACAAAAAATGTTTTGGGGGATAAGAGATTTGGGGAATCTGCCGAAAGCTTTGGTGATAATCGACCCCCGCTACGAAGACACTGCGCTCAAAGAGGCAAAGGGTCTTAAGATACCGACAGTGGCTCTCTGTGGATCTGATAACGACATTAGCTTGATCGACTACCCGATAACCGGAAACGATTCGAGTATCACGAGTATTAGATTTTTTGTGGAAAAAATAGGTGAAGCATATAAAGAAGGCAAGAAACAAACAAAACAATAGGATGAGCATCACAACGGAACAAATAAAAGAGTTGAGAGACGCAACAGGAGTTTCTGTTATGCAGTGTAAAGACGCTCTTGAGAAATCCGGAGGAGACATGGAAAAGGCGAAGATAATGCTTTACAAGGTAAGTAAGGTTTCCGCAGACAAAAAAGCCGACAGGGAGCTCAAAGCCGGGGTTGTGGTCTCCTACATTCACAGCAACGGATCTACCGGAACATTGGTGGAGCTTCTTTGCGAAACTGATTTCGTGGCAAGAAACGACGATTTTAAGGCATTGGCAAGAGATATAGCCATGCACATCACCGCCATGGTTCCAAAATACGTAAAAACTGAAGAGGTGAGTGAGGAAGAAAAGAAAAAAACCAGAGAACTTTTTGAAAAGGAAGCCGAAGAGAGTTCTGGCAAGCAAACCAAAGAAATACATGATAAGATAGTGGAGGGAAAGCTCGCGGCATACTTTAGGGAAAAAGTGCTGTTGGAGCAAATGTTTATCAAAAATCCGGAGATTAGCATCCGATCCCTTATAGAACAAGGAGTCCAAAAATTTGGAGAGAGGATAGAGATCGGCAGATTTGCCAGATTCTCCGTTAACTAAAAAACAATGGCGACTATTGCAATATTCGCTTCTTCACTTTTTTTAGCATCTATTTTAGTTTTAATAAAAGCTATCGAAATCAGGCTCAATAAAAAAAGCTTCGTATTGAGACTCTTGGCCAAACTTGACGAAAGAGCCACTTCGACAGCATTGAGGATTAAATTTTTAAGTCTTCTGCTAATACAGAGCGCGAGATATATGGTTTTGGTAAAGACGCCAGAGCTTTTCAAAGAGTGGGTGGGTGAGACAAAAAACAAAGTTTTGGTTGCCTATAGAGAGCGCGAGAGTGTAATCATGGGCAAAAGAAACATTACAAACAAAGGTTCAGTTTCTTTCTTTTTGAAGAAGATAGACGAAAACCGAGAAAGTGGTCGTGGTAAAATAGAAGAAAGTTTATAATGCCAGAATAGCCCCGCCCGCCTCGCATACGCGAGAGCGTTGCGGGCGGGTCAGTTGGTAGAGCAATCTATATGAATTATACATATGTACTAAAAAGTAAGGTTGATAGAAAATTTTATGTGGGTTGGACCAATAATTTAAAAAGTCGTGTGACAGAACATAACTTAGGAAATGTGCAATCAACGAGAGACAGACGACCTTTAGAGTTAGTTTATTATGAAGCTTGTAAAAATAAAGAAAGTGCTGTAAAAAGGGAAAAGTATTTTAAAACAGGATACGGTCGAAGATTTTTAGAAAATAGAATATAGCCAGAATAGCTCAGTTGGTAGAGCACCCGTTTTGTAAACGGGCGGTCGTCGGTTCGAACCCGACTTCTGGCTCCAAGATTAGAGATTCCGATTTTTGACCGACGAATTGGTGGGCGGCACAAAGTGCCGCCCATTGGTTTTGTGGGGGGAAATCAGGACTTATCGGCGCGCTAACGCGCGCCTCTCTGCCCGCCAAGACGAGGTTCGAGCCGAACACTTGTTCGGCAGCAACCTTTTTTAGAAAAAGGTTGCTATCCCTTGCTGTTTTCTCAAGAGAAG
>DATDVC010000047.1:0-23357 GCA_036517695.1 Minisyncoccota bacterium | reverse complement strand
TCCCAAAATTTGGCTTTTTTTACCAAAAGATCGCGGAGCTCTTGGTTATTCAAAAGATCGAGATATCGTTTTCGATATCTTTCTTCAGTATCAGTAAGGCCATGCCATTTTTCAGGAAGAGGAAGGAGAGATTTGGTGGCCATAGTCCATTTTTCGGCAAATACGCTTTGCTCACCACTTTGACTCTCGCCCACTTTGCCCGTAACAGAAATGAAATCCCCGATGTCGACCACTTCAGTAAAAAGCATAAAAACTTCTTCTCCCAAAAGATCTTTTTTGATTATGGCTTGGATGCGCTCGGTGCCGTCAAAAAGCACGACAAAAAGTATCGCGCCCTGTCCGCGAATAGTCATCACCCTTCCAGCCACAGAGATATCTTTGCCTGCATCTTTGTACCCACCAAATCGATCCTTCAGATCTTTTATAGAAAAATCTCTGGGCACAGAAGCCGGATAAGGGTCCAGTCCCAAACTTTTTAGTTTTTCAAGTTTCTTCAGTCTGACCTCTCTTATTTCTTCGATAGAAGACATTCTTCTATTTTATCTCAATTATTTTATAAGTGATAGGGCCTGAAGGGGCCGCGAACGTAAATTTTTCTCCTTTCTTCTTACCCAAAGCCGCTTCCCCAAAAGGCGAGTGCACCGAAATTTTGCCAGACGAAATATCAGATTCCTCTCCACCAACTACGGTGTAAGTCCTTTCCGTTTTGTCGCCATCTTTTACGACAGTAATAACAGCGCCGACCGTCACCATGCCGACCTCATGAGAAAATACTATGGTTGCATTTTTCAAAATAGCTTCTATTTTGTTTATTCTATCTTCTACTATTCCCTGCAAATCGCGGGCTTCGTGATATTCCGCATTTTCGGACAAGTCGCCCAAGGATTTGGCGTATTCGAGCTGTTCAGCCACCTCTTTTCTTCTTGTCTTTTTTAAGTATTCGAGCTCTTCCGTAAGGGTCTTTTTCTTCTCTTCGGTTAAATATTCTTTTTCGTCCATGTTTTAAAAATTAAAATAAGTTCTCGAAATTGTAGCCGATTTCCCTTAAAAGTCAACCTAGCTTTTTCCTCATCCACTCCTTTGATTGGCGGACTAGGCGAGAGGAATCGGAGGTGTTGGCAAGGAGAGGCTTGAGGGCCTCTTCGGCGAAAACGCCATTTTGGGAACCTTTAGCGAGAATAACCGCCCCCTCTTTTATTTTAGTTTTTACAAATTCTCCGGCATCTTGAGAATTTTTTGCTTCATAAACTTCACAGCCGTTTTTCTTTGCCGATTTTGCTAAGTATTCATTTGCATCTTTACCAATAGTAACGACAAGATCAAGAAGTTTTGGGTTGCAAAGTTTGCCAACTTTTTCGTGCTCTTCTTTGGAAAATTTCCCCAATTCATTCATCATGCCGAGAATAGCAATTCTCTGCGACGTTTGGTATGAATAGAGAGTGTCGAGAGCGATTTTCATAGATTCCGGACTTGCGTTGTAAGTGTCGTCAATGATGGTTGATTTTTTTATACCTTCGAGCTTTTGCATTCTACCAGCGAAAGCGGTGTGGGACTCAATTGATCTTTTGGCGCTTTCCAAAGAAAGCATGAGGTGCTTTGCCAAAGCAAGAGAGACGCAGGCCGAATAAACTTCGACTTCCGATAAAGCCTTTATGGAAAGACTCCCGATACTTCCGCCCTTATAAGAAATTTCGAAATTAAAGCCTTCTTCGACTTTTTTGATATTTTCAATTTTATAGACAGCGCCAAAATCCTTGCCATAAAAACATATTTTCTTGTGATCAATGTTTTCCGGAATTATTTTGCACAAATCTTTGTTTGCAAAAACAATATCGCTAAAAAAACTCACTGACCACTCTTCTTCTGCTACATTCTGAATCGAGCCGAAGAACTCCATATGCTCTGGTGTAACCGCAGTCAAAACAGCCACGTCAAGGTGCAAATATTTCCTAAAATCTGCAATGTCTCCCGGCTTATCTGTACCAAGCTCAAGCACCGCAAAATCAAAAGGAAACTGTCTGAAGATTTGGATTTCATTTAGAAAAATTATTTTAATCCACGAAAAAACATTCCAAAGAGCCGGCATCTCGTTTCCAAACAAAACCAGAGGCACACTCACTATGTCATTGTAATTGCCTTCTTGATATCTAACTCTTTTTTCTCCAGCCAGGGCTTTAGCAATCGCAAGTTTGGTGGAAGTTTTGCCAATGCTTCCGACTACTCCGATGATTTTGAAATCATGGCGTTTTCGCAACCTGCGCACCTGTGAGCCCAAAATACCGACTAAAACTTTTTTGAGGATAGATTTCATAATTTAATTTTTTAACTTTCAAAATATTCCGGCGTATTGATATTCATCCAATCTAAAAGTTGGCGCATTACATAGGTGGCGCCGGTGAGATTGGCGACCGGACCGCGCTCCATAACAACCGCAAAAGCATATTTTGGTTTTTCATAAGGGAAAAAACCGATCACCCACGAATTTACAAATTGCTTCCTGGCGCCGAGCTCGGCTGTGCCGGTTTTCCCAGCAATTTCAACATAAGGAACATTTAAACCGCTTGCGGTGCCTTCTTTTACCGAAAGCCGCATGCCCTCTTTTGGGATTTGAAAACTTTGCCCATCACCACCAATTTTCCCCAGAGGAGAAGCGACGGTCGAAGTAGAGGTAAATATGATTGAAGGAGCAAGGATGTTGCCACCATTTGCAAGAGCCGCTGTCGCAACCACCGCTTGGATCAGGGTTATTTGCATTCCATACTGCCCGATAGAAGTGTTGTATGTGTCGCCCACCCTCCATACATCTCCGTTAAATACTTTGGCTTTCCACTCCGGGTCAGGTATTACTCCCGAACCCTCTTTGATCGTGTCAAATCCGGTTTTTTTTGTAAAGCCGAACTTTTCCAGATATTTTTTTATATTTTCTATTCCCAGACCTTTCTGATTTTCAAAACCTCCCCCTATTTGATAAAAGTAAACATCCGAAGAAACCGCGATCGCCCTCCTCATATCCACCGCGCCATGCGCCTTCCAGTCTTTAAAAATTGTCGGTTGGTCTGGGTTGTAGCGGTTTGGAATTATCAGCTGTCCAGTGCTTACTATTTGTTTTTCGGGAGAAATTATTTTTTCTTCAAGCGCGGCAAACGCCATGAACGGCTTTACGATTGAACCCGGAGTATAAAGACCCGATACTGCGCGATTTAAAAAAGGATTATTTGTATCTTGGAAATAAGAACTGATTATTTCTTCATTCCCTCCATCTGTCATCACCTGGGGTGAATATTCGGGGAAACTGGTCATTGCAAGCAATTCCCCCGAATGAACATCCATGATTATCCCCGAACCGCCCTGAAAACCGACCGACGCGGAAAGATTTTTTATCGCATCATAAAGCTTGTTTTGCAATCCGGAATCAACAGAAACAACGACATCCTCACCTCCCTTTACCGGCTTTATAACACTTTGGGAAACAACCTCTCCCAACACCGAAGTTTCTACAAATTTTAAGCCATTCCTGCCGGCAAGCATTTCATTTAAATACAATTCCGCGCCATCTTTCGCTACATATTCTTCTTCATAATAAAATCCTGATTTGTCTTTTGCCGGATACTTTACAAAACCCAATAACGTCCCGAAGCCCTCCGTTTCTATGTATTTTCTTTCTGGAAAACTTTCTTCTTCCTCATCATTTACTTCAGACAAAACAATTTCGGGTCTCTGGTTCCAAGCCAATCTTTGACCATCACGGCTATAAATTATCCCTCGTGGAGCAACGAGTAAAATTTGCTTCAATTTGTTGTTTTCGCTCCTTTCTCTATAATCTTTGCCGTGCACAATCTGTAAAGAGCTTACCTTTATCAAAAAAATAATCATGACTATTGCGCACATAAAACCAAAAAAATTGAAAGCCCGACCTGAAATAGACTTTTCCAGGCGCCCTTCAAATTGGTGTACGTTGAAATCCGGCAGATTTTTGGAATCAATAAAAATAGCATCTGGATCGATATCGGAGTAATCGCGCCTTTTCCAACTGAAAAAAAATCTTTTTAGATTGCCGAGCATTTTAATTAATTTACATCGAGTTTTCCCATTGAAGCTTTTTTTCCAAGAAAACAGCGGCTACCACGGAAACAAAAGAAAAGATTGTAAACATATAATCATAGATAAAACTATTCCCCAAATAGTAAACCTGGTCCAGAATTGCACCCATAATTATAAGCTCATAAGGCATCCTGACCAAATAAATATAGGCGATGGCAAGCGGGAAAAATACCCACCACCCCAAAATCGCAGTTACGAAAAAAATGCCGACAAAATACATTAAACGAAACATCTAATTTGGTGATTTTTGGTCAGGTTCCACAAACACAAACCTGATTTTCGCCACACTTGCCGGCAAAGACAGAAAAACTTCTTTAAACCCAACAGCCCGATCCTCTTCCATAGAAGCAACTGTTCCCGCCAAAAAAATCTGTGAGCCCTCAAAAACAATTTTGTCTGTCTCGTTTATATCAAAATCAATCGGCACTCTCGACCTCATGCCTCCACCACCGATACCCTCAACGCTCAAAGGTTCACCAGTCCTCTCAACGTATCCATACAAAACAGAACTGGAAATAGAGCTTAGAGCAACAATAGAATCGTTATTTGAAACTTCCGCCACCTTGCCTATCATCACCCGGTCGCTCGCAAGAACGATATTGCCTTTTTTTATTCCATCTGCATCCCCCTTATCTATCAAAATCGTATCCAGAGTAACTTGTGGCGATTTTGCGACTATCTTTGCTCCGATAAAATCAGTTTTTGGTCTAAGACCCAATTCGGCATATAAACGCCCGTTTTCTTCTGCAACAGTTTCGTAGTCTGCAAGCTCAAGCCTCAATCTTTCAATTTCCTCAAAAAGATTTTTGTTTTCTTTCACAAGATCGCTTCTATCAGAAACAAACTTTGGCACAAAAGGAACATTCTCATAAAGTTGATTGCCAACTTTGATGACAGAATAAAACAACCCAACCACCGATTGCCCCAAAGAAGACGAGCTGATGAGTATCGTTATGACTAATATTCCGATTGGCAACACAAATCTGTTTCGAACATCCGCGAGTCGATTTTTCCTATTTTCATTGGGTTTTAGCTGATATATCGTTTTCATCTGCAATCAACATATCCTTATATTTTTCGATTTTTTCAAGAATTACTCCGGTGCCCCTGACTACGCAAGTCAGAGGATCATCGGCGACATATACAGGTATACCTATTTCACTCGACAGCACCTCTCTAAACCCTTTGATCATAGCCCCCCCTCCAGCCAAATGGATGCCTCTGTGCATTATATCAGAAAGAATTTCCGGGGGAGTCAGTTCCAAAACTTCTTTGGTGGCATTCACAAGTCTTTCAATAGAGTTTGATATCGCATTTCTTATGTCAGAGTCGGTGACAACAACTTCCCTCGGCAACCCAGTAACCAAATCCCTCCCACGAGCTTTTGTCTCTATTGGCGCATCTTCCGGAAATAAAGAGCAGATCTCTATTTTTATGTTTTCAGCAGTTTTTTCTCCTATTATTATTTTAAACTCGCTCCTTATATAAGAAGATATGTCGTTGTTTAGTTTATCTCCGGCAATTCGAACATTCTTGGAACTGACAACGCCACCAAGAGAAATAACAGCTATATCCGCAGTGCCTCCGCCCACATCAATAACCATGTTGCCCACTGGTTCATTTATAGGAAGATGCATTCCGATGGCAGCGGCGATCGGCTCTTCGACTATATGCACCTCGCTCGCGCCAGCATTTTTAGCGGCATCTCTGACCGCCCGGGTCTCAACATTTGTAATATGAGACGGCACACCAACAACAACGCGAGGACCAAGAATTTTTTTTGAGATTGATTGCGCCCTATTCAAAATGTAATGCAACATTTCTTCTGTCACCTCAAAATCCGATATCACTCCCCCGACAATCGGCCTGATAACTGCTATGTGCGGAGGTGTCCGGCCCATCATTTTTTTGGCCTCATGACCAAGTGCCACAATCTGCCCGGTTTTTTGGTTTAAAGCAACAATAGACGGCTCATTTAAAACAATTCCTTTTCCTCGAATGTAGAGGAGAACATTTGCGGTTCCTAAATCAATGCCTATGTCATTACGCAAAAGACGCATCCATTCCTCAAACTTTTCTTTAAACATGCCGCTAATTTAGCACAGATTTTGAAGTTCGTCTTCTTTTATCATCTTAACTTCTCCCGTTTTGCGATCCTTAATCTCAAGCAACCCACTTAGAACATTTTTTTCGCTGATTATTATTTGACTTGGTATACCCAAAAGATCGGCGTCAGCAAATTTCTCTCCGGCGCGCAGATCTCTGTCGTCGTAAAGCGCATTGTCGCTACCCAATTTTTTATAAATTCTTTCTGCCGTTTCTCTGACTTCATGCTTATCCGAAATGATTTCAACAAGGTGATATTTGAAAGGAGAGACAGACTCAGGCCATACGATGCCCTTTTCGTCGCCAAACACTTCAGTGATTACGCCGATAAGTCTACCGAGACCAATGCCGTAAGAGCCCATGACAGGATAAAAATCATTCCCTTCTTCATCTTTAAGCTTTAGATCGAGAGCTTTCGGATATTTATCGCCCAATGGAAAAATGTTGCCAACTTCTATGGATTTCTCTTCTTTCATTTTGCTTCTATCTAAACCAAGTCTTGAGATTGTTTCGTCGGTATACACTTCTTTGTTGATGGCGATTTTCCCCTCATCATCAACATATATGATGTCTTCACCGGCATCTGAAATAGTCTGGAATTCATCGGTAAACCCGCCCGTAAATGATCCGCCGGCGGCAACAGTCCTATAGGTCACTTCGCCCAAACCGACTCTCTCAAAAATGTTGCTGTAAGATTGCGCGCATTTTTCGTAGAATTCTTTGAACTCCGCTTCTGTTCTGGAAAAAGAATACAGGTCTTTCATCAAAAATTCCCGAACGCGCATAATGCCGGATTTGGCTCTAAGCTCATTTCTAAATTTCGTTTGAAACTGGTAAACCGCAATCGGCAAATCTTTATAAGACTGCGCAAACTGGGCAAGCATCTGGGTAATCGGCTCTTCGTGAGTATTTGCTATTCCGAGTTCATTCTCATTCTTCAGTTTCGTCTTAAACCAATTATCCACCGTTTGGTCATCCCATCTGCCAGTCCTCTTCCAAATTTCCGGATCTTGAAGAGTTGTCATTAAAATTTCCTGCCCGCCTATGCCGTTCATTTCCTCCCTGATTATATTTTGAATTTTCTGCAAAACCATCAACCCCAAAGGCAAGTAGTCATAAACCCCCGCCATTTCTTTGTGAATGTATCCAGCGCGAATCAAAAGTTGGGCATTCTTCGACTCCTCATCTTTCGGCGCTTCCCGCCGAGTTTTGGTAAAAAGTTTTGATTGTCTCATACGAAAATCATATCAGATTTATAAAAAAAAGACATTCCAGATAAATTTCCACAAACCAAAATCTCCATGACAAATTTGACGATCGTCAAATTTGTCAAATTGAAGCATGAATTGGTATAATAAATGTTATGAGTATCGTTATGGAAATATTGGAAGAACTTTGGAATATACACCTCCGCTACAAAGGAGTACAGGTGAATATGTTTGGAGTCCCCATACTTGCGGGAAGTAAAAATAAATATTCGAAAAATTCATTTGGTACAACTCTATCTAGATTGAAGAAAAAAGGAATAATAGAAACAAAATCCGGAAAATGGTTTTTAACAAAAACCGGTAAAGAATATTTCAAAAACAAAAGAAAACTTTCGTTGAGATTTAGTTCACCTTTTAAACTCAATGCTCCAAAAAATCTTATATTAATGTTTGATATACCAGAATCAAGGAGAGCTGAGAGACATTGGTTGCGGTCGCATTTAGTAGAGTTTCAATATTTGATGATCCAAAAAAGTGTCTGGGTTGGACCAAGCCCTCTTCCCAAGAATTTTTTGGAACACGCAAAAGAAATCGGCCTAAATACTTACGTAAAAACTTTTAAACTAGCCAGACCATACTACGTAAAAAACTTTTGACATTTTTGACGATCGTTAAATTAGTTGAGAAGATTTTTTGATTTGTGATTTGGGAAAATTCATAAATCAAAATAAATTTAGAATGTCGCGATAAGTAACAAAAATCATGAGTGTGATGAGGAGGGCAAAGCTGACAGCGTTTGTGATTTGGGCAAACTTTGGATTTATGGGGCGGCGAGTCAACGCTTCTATGGCAACAAAAAGAATGCGCCCGCCATCGAGCGCCGGAAAAGGCACCAAATTTATGATTGCCAAGTTTATAGAGATAAGAGAAGTAAAAGTGATTAGATAAGAAATGCCTAAGCGAGAAGCGTCTCCCACAAGAGAGACTATCCCGACTGGACCCGTAACCTGCGATACGTCTGCCCTGCCAAAAAGCGCGTCTTTTGCCAAATTAAACAACCCGTCCACCGTAAGATAAGTCATGACAACTGTTGCTTTTCCGCCCTGATAAATCGCTTTATGCAGAGGAAGAGAAAGGGTGCCGACCATATCCATTTCTATACCTATGGCTTTTTTATCCTCAACAATTCCCGCTTCAGGCAAGACTTGCAGACGGAGCTCTTGATCCCCGCGAGTAATGTTTATGGTCAATTCTCCGGACGATTCATTTATAAATTTGGACACTTCTTCGGCATTGGGCAAATCTTTTTCGCCACCACTCAAATTTTCAATGGAGTCAATCCTGTCTCCAGTTTTTAACCCAGCTTCATCGGCGGGACTCTCGGGCAAAATACCAACTACGGTCAAGTGGGGGTTCTTTACATCAGCGCCAAAATCGTTGTCTATCGGAGCCGGCAAACCAATCAGAAAACCCAAAGAAAAAAGTAACCAAGCAAATAAAATATTGAAAGTTACCCCAGCTCCAAGTATCGCCACCTGCCATTTTTTTGATACCTCCGTGAAATGCTTGAGTGACTGGCCAACAGGAAAATGTTTCTCAAAAAGTCCTCGGGTCTCCTTCGCTTCGCTCGGCCAGACTTTTCTCGAAACACTTTCCTGTTGGCTTTTCTCTGGGGCCTCCTCATAATTTTCTCCAAAAATTCTTACAAATCCACCAAACGGAATCCAGTTTAGAGTAAACAAAGTGCCCCACCTTTTACCTAAAACTAAAGCGCGAGGCGGATAACCAAATCCAAATTCCTCGACCTTGACTCCGGCTTTCTTGGCAACCAAAAAATGCCCCAGTTCATGTACAAAAACGAGCGCGCCTAAAATTATTATAAAAATGATGATCGTCATCGGTTTTACATTCGTATATCAGCTTCTTTTTTGGCTGCCATTTCATCAAGTTTTTTGTTGCCATCGTCTATCAATTTTTGCATATCTGTTTTCAACCTAAACTTGTCGTCTTCTCCCATGCCGCCCAATTTTTCTTTTTCTTCTATCTCTTTCCATGTTTTGTCTCTCGCGCTACGCAAAGAAGCGCGCGCTTCCTCCAATTTACCTTTCACAATTTTTACAAACTGCTCGCGCCTTTCGGAAGTAAGCTCGGGAAAAATGACGCGCAAACCCTTTTCAAACGGAGCCACCGAAAGACCGAGGTTTGAGGAAACGATCGCTTTTTCTATTTCTTTGGCAACAGACTGATCCCAAGGTTCAATCCTTATGGTTTTTGCGTCTTCTGTCAAAATATTGGCGAGCTCTTTTATGGACATTTTTTGCCCGTAAGCCAGAACTTCAACAAAATCCAAAACAGCCGGAGTGGCTCTTCCGGTCCTTATGCTGGAAAGCTCCTTGGCAAACCAATCATCAACATTTTTTATTTTCTCTTTAAGATCTCCAAAATTAAACATCTCTTGTTGGCATGGATTATAGCACACAAGCAAGCCATTCTAAAAGGATTTTTGGCGAAGAACCTCTTGTTGTCGCAAAAACTTTGGCTGTTAAAATATTTTTTACGCCAAGCGAATCAAGCCTCTCCCCTCGCGCCACACATTCAAGTTCATCAATAAATTTTTTTACATCCCCCTTGTCTTTTTTCTCTGAAACCAATTTGACCAAAGAAAGTCTTTTTTTTATATCGCCACGGATAAAATCAGTCTGGACCTTGAAATCTTCCGAGGTTTTCTCATCAATGTGAGCAACACTGACCCTAGACAAAAAAGTTGGCAAAATATTGCCAAGACTCGGAAGATGTATGAAAAAATGAGCCCCGCCTACCGGCTCTTCCAGAGTTTTCAAAAGAGCATTTTGTGCTTCAAAGGTCAGTGACTTTGATACCACGAACGCCACCTTGATTTCTCCCTGAAACGGTTTACCCATGGCCCAACGCTCCAAATATCTTGCATCGTCAATCCCAAATGATTCTCCTTCGATAGTCAAAAAATCAGGGTTGCGAGTGATTTTAAAATCCAGCTCCCTCTCGAGCAATTCGCGCAAAAACTGACTACAATCACCGCGACTTATTAAGATATTGGCGTGATGAATTTTAATCATGTGATCATCTTTTCGAAATCATCATCTTTTTGTAAGTGCCAAGATATTCCAAAGCAATGCCGGTGCCAAGAGCCACGCAATACAGTGGATTTTTGGCTAAAACGGCCTTAACTCCGATCTTATTCAATATGAGTTCGGGAAAATTGCGCAAAGAGGAAGTGCCTCCGGTCATGATTATGCCATTATCCATAATATCTGAAGCCAGTTCCGGAGGAGTTTCCTGAAGCACGTCTTTTATGGCTTTTATCATTTCTCTCAAATCTTTTGAGATAGCTTTGACTACTTCGTTTGTCTTCACTTCAATCATGCGTGGCAGTCCGGAGACTATATCGCGTCCTTTGATTTCCATGGACAATTCTTCTTCCAGAGGCAAAGCGGAACCAACGGTTATTTTTATGTCTTCGGCGGTTTTATCTCCTATCGCCAAACTGAAAGTTTTTTTGATGTAGTCGGCAATGCTTTCATCAATCCTATTTCCAGCGCACTTCACCGAATTTGAAGCGACAATCCCGCCAAGAGAAATGACAGCGGCATCAGTCGTCCCACCTCCTATATCGACAACCATATGCCCCTTGGCTTCATAGATAGGTATGCCGGCTCCGATCGCGGCAAGTATCGGCTCTTTTATAACATAAGCATTTTTCGCGCCGGCCTTTATAGCCGCCTCTATCACCGCTCGCCTTTCGGTTGAAGTCACTCCGGCTGGGACCGAGATCAAAACTTCCGGCCTCACAAAACTCCAAGCGCCCATGGCCTTTTTTATATAATACCTAAGCATGGCTTCCGTAACTTTATAGTCAGCGATAACCCCATCCTTCATCGGCCTATAGGCAACAATGGCTTCAGGAGTCCTGCCTATCATAGTCTTTGCCTCGCTTCCAACAGCGAGTATCCTGTTATTTTCAGAGCCAATCGCCACAACGGAGGGCTCATTGAGAACAACTCCCTTGCCGGGGACAAATACCAGCACATTTGCCGTCCCCAGATCTATGCCCAACTTTTTTGAAAAAATCCCCATGAGATAGTGCTTTAGCAGACCTTGAAACAAATCATATACCCCTGTTTCCAGTTTTTCAATCCCCGATAAAATATAATCTCAATTTAAAATCTAGAACACTCACCCCTACCAAATTCAGCGATCACTTGGACGATTCCTATAATCACTGCAGGCCTTATCAAAGCTATCAAGAATACCTAGTAGAGGACTACCTAAAGGGTTACGATCATCAGTATTCGGTAAACGGCATAAAGTCCCAGCGCTTGATCCTTTTTCAACATGTTCAAATAATAATTTTTTGAACATTTCATAAGCTTTATTACGTTCTTCTTCAAGGATTGAGCTTATTTCAGCTCCGCCTGCTTCATTGATATCAACAGGAACAGCCGTGCTTAAAAGACTTATACCTCCAAGTTTATTTAGGTCATAAACTAATCCAGCACGTTTTCCTTCCAATTCAAAAATTCTTTTATTTTTTTCATCTGCACTTAAACCAGAAGAGCAAGATATGCTTGCCGTAGAACCCAGAGGTTGATAGCAATAAATACCCGCAACTATTACCTTACTGATAGCGGAGTCAATATTGTATATTTCGGCCAGCAACTCTTTCTTTTTGAGCTCATCTCGATTAGAAACTTTTTGCAATTCAGCAAGTTTATTTCGCAGGGATTCAATTTCAGACCTTAAGCTGGTATTTTCATCTATCACCGATTGATCAGGTTTGGAAATGACTTTCTCTACAACTTTTTCCACTACTTTTTCTACTGGCACCTCTTTTATAACCTCTTTCTCCACCACTACAGGGACATCAGTCTCTGGTTTTGATTCTAAATCATTCTCTAGCTCTAGATCGCCTAAAACATCAACTTGTGGGATCTCTGGCACTTTCTCTTCAAACCAATCAAAAGGATTCCACCAAGCGGCAAGGAGTGTTTGTGGTAACAAAAAGCATAATGTAAAAATAAAAACAGATTTTTTCATATTAATTGTTTGATGACAAAAACCATGTGAATACTATTGCTGTTATTCCAATCGCCAGAGATGAAAAGAGTGTGCCAAAAGCCACAAGACTACGAAACATATCATCTTCATATATTTCAAATCTAGAGGCTACAAAATTCATAGACGGTAAAAGAACAAACCCTAGTATGTAGGCGGTTAACATAAAGATTCCTACCCCAACAAGTATAGACCCTCCCAATCTAAAGATGAAATTCATATTTTTCGTTTAAAAACACAAAGCCCACCACAGGCATAGATTGGCTACCCACTGCCAGTTTCCCGACAGGACCGGTAAAGGTATTCCCATGGTGGGTTCTCTATCCTTAGACCGGTTTTAGCCATGCCAGCGACTACTGGTTTAGGCTCATTAAGACTATTATTGCATAATATCTAAATAATTTCTACCAAATCCCCGCCTTGTTCGACTCAGGTGGGTTGCTACTTTCCGTTTTTTACTTTTAACTTAATGCATGTTTGTGATCAACTGTCTTCCGTTTTCCAGAGGCCTGAAAAAAGAGTCCTTGTCTTATTTTTCCTCGTCTGACATCCCTAAGGGCTCATTGATAAAAGTCGGCGTCAGGGGCAAAAAAGTGCCGGCTCTAGTGGTCGACAGCAGGAGCGCAAGGGACATGAAAGCGGAAATACGATCTTTTGATTTTCAACTAAAAAAAGTGTTTTCTTTTGCGCACGAACCTTTCCTTCCTAAAGAATTTTTAGATGCGATCAGAGACACTTCGGTTTTTTTTGCGACAACAGAGGGCGCTCTTCTTTCGGCCATTATTCCTGCGCCGATATTGGAAAATCCAAACCTACTCCGCCTCACAAAAAACAGAAATAAAATTTCCGGAGACGTACCGAGCAAAGAAACGCCACCTTTCAAAAATGTTGCGCGAATAGAAGCCGTGCAAACTGAAGACGAAGAAAGATTTTTACATTACAAATCGCTGATCAGAGAAGAGTTCGCAAAAAATAAATCAGTGTTTTTTTGTCTTCCCCAAAACGAGCACGTAGCAAAAACAAAAGACGAGCTGGAAAGAGGGATAGAAACATTTGTCTCCGCATTTCATAGGGACATGAGCAAAGCCGTTTTGAGATCATCGCTTGAAAAAGCTTCCGACCTTTCTCATCCGGTGGCCATAATAGGCACTGCCAGATGGCTCTCAATAGGAAGACCGGACATCAGCACCATAATCATAGAGAAGGAAAGCGGATCGGGCTGGCAAACGCTCCAAAGGCCTTTCGTTGATTTGAGATATTTTGCCGAACGTTTCGCTTTCTATAGCGGTTCTAGAATAATTTTTGGCGACTCCCTTCTTAGGTTGGACACTTTGCATAGAAATAAAAATGGGGAGGTTGGAAACTTTGAAAACGTAAAATGGCGGATGCCGGGAGATACTGAAAATAAATTGTTGGATCTCAAAAAAAGTCTTAAGAAAAAAGAAGAATTTAGAGCCGTATCAGAAGATGTCTTGCAACTAATAGAAAAAAATTCGGCAAGAGGATCGCATACTTTTGTATTTGCGGCCCGCAAAGGACTCGCGCCACTCACCCTTTGCCGAGATTGCGGAGAAGAAGTAAGGTGCCTCAATTGCTCTTCGCCCATGGTCCTATATCATAGGAAAAAAAGTAGCCAAGACGGACCAGTCGGTATTTTTAGATGCCATCAATGCGGAGAGACTAGAGATGCCACTGAATACTGCAGAAACTGCGGTAGCTGGAAACTTGCATCCTTCGGATCCGGAGCAGATAGAGTGGCATCGGAAATACGAGAATACGTCGACAAATCACCTGTTTATGAACTCAATAGAGACATAGCCACAACCCCAAACAAAGCGCAAAGAATAGTAGATAATTTTTACGAGGAAAGAGGGGCCATCTTGATCGGAACGGAAATGGCTTTCCCTTATATGAAAAAGAAGGTTGGAGTTTCAATCATCGCCTCCTTTGATTCTCTTTTTTCTATTCCCGACTTCAGGATAAATGAAAAAATCTTTAAGATTATTTTGGAGACCAGAAATCTGGCAAAAAGAAAATTTTTGGTTCAAAGCAGAGACCCCAAAAACCAAATCATCGAGTGGGCCATGACCGGCAACATAGCCGCATTTTACGAACAGGAAATCAGGGACAGAAAAATACTTGGATATCCGCCATTTGGCGCATTTATAAAAATAACAGCCCGAGGAACAAAAAGCGTCGTAGAAAGAGAAGTAGCCAAACTTTCAAAAATTTTGGAAGACGCGAGATCCGGACCATCAAAAGAAAAGCTCGACCTCACAATATTCGGTTCGATACACGAAAAAAAGGGGGATCAGGCGGCCACAAACGCGGTTATCAAGCTCCCAAGCGACGAGTATCCGGACGCAGATATTTTAAATGTTCTCCGCTCCCTTCCGCCTCATTTTGAAATAAAAGTAAACCCCGACAGCTTGCTTTAGCTTTAACCCCTCTCCATAATCACCACAAGGGGCACCCTTGTTGGTTTTCATTTTAAAATAACCTCCCCAATATTTTTTCGAAATATATTTATTGCAGTAGAGTCATCTGGTCGTTTTGGGTAAATTCGGTTCGAGAGTATGACATACGCAACGCCTTTCTTAACATCACAAACGCAGAGCGTTCCGGTGAATCCAGTCTTTCCGAATGTGTGTGGAGTACAATAGTCGCCCATGAATCGCGGCTGATTGAGTTCCCAGCCGAGACCAGTGAAGTCGTTGAGTTCCGCAATCTGATTTGTGCCAATTTGTTCAACTATTTTTTCAGAAAAATATTTCTGACCTTGGAAAGTTCCTCTATGCAGAAGCATTTCGAGGAAACTCAAGATATCGGGAGCCGTAGAGAATAGTCCCGCATGTCCAACGATTTTCGCTTCCTTTTTGCAAATGTATGCGCTCTCGTCGTGAACAATACCGTGTACTAAGCCACGCCAATCATCCTTTTCAGTCGGCACAATTTCATCAAGCGAAAACTTTTCAGGGTAAAAAGTGCTTCTTGTCATATTAAGAGGCTTGAAAAAATGTTCGTCGGCAAGATTGTCGATCGTGTTGCCACTAATTTTCTCGACAACAAGACCAAGAAGTGCCGCGGGAATATTTGTGTATTTGAATACTGTCCCCGGACGATTTTCGAAATTGTGCGTAAGTAAAAGATTTTGAAGATCAGAGAAAGTTATGTCTTTCATGGACTTGCCACCAATCTTGCTGATAGCAGAAGCAAGACCGTAACCATCAAGCGTATAAGTAAGTAGATGTTTAATGAGGACGTTTTCTCTATCCGAGTTGTTAAATTCGGGAATATAATCAATCAGTTTGTCAGTGAGTTTCAGTTTTCCTTCATCAATAAATTGGAGTGCCAAACTTCCGGTTGGAATAGATTTTGTGAGCGAAGCGGTATCGTAAATTGTATTTTCTTCAACCTTTGGAGATAACTCATCGTAAGTGAAATTTCCAAATGGAAGTATTTGACGCTCGCCGTTTCTATTGACCACGCCGACAACACAACCCGGAAATGTTTTGTTTTTTATTGCTTGATTTACTGCTTGAGAAATTGGTCCGCCAAAATTCATGATTTGATTTTAGCATTTTTCGTCCAAACAAATACACCCCAACAAGGGGCACCCTTGTTGGTTTTACAATTTGCCCTAGGTCTGATTCCGCTAAATTACAACTTTCTTACGATCGTAAGGATTTTGTAAAAAAGAGAACTGCCCGGAGAGCTACGGCTCTCGAGGGCAGTCTGGCCTATTGTTTTACGTTTAGGCAAATGGAGTGTAAACTCTTCTTGTTCAGTGACCTGTATTAGTCTTCTGGCACCTCCAACACCGCATCCATTTCCTCAAGTGTAGCGGGGCAACGATCACAGATTCCTATATGGAATTGAACATCGTAATACAAGTCAGTTCCTCTGATCGAATACAACCAATCAATGAGATCATTTCGGTGCTTCGTCACTTCCACGCAAACAGAAGGATCGAATGTTGCCTGGAATTCTTCGTGAGTCATCTCTGGAAGCGAATCCAAAGCTTGCTTGTGCACCTCTTTGCACCTGTGGCAAAGAATTATATGTTCAAGTAAATCGCATCGCAATTGCCCATCATTGTGAGACCTTATCCAGCCTATGAGACTGCTTGAACCAACCCTGGCAACTTCTGTGCATACAACCTTGTAAGGGCCGAGGGTGTTTTTGACCGATTTTTTCACTTTTATCACTCCTTTCTAATTCAGACTATACTAAAATCACAGAATTTTGCAAGTGTTTTGGTGGTTTGTCCAGAGTATGTTTAAAATTGTCATTATCCAAAAAGTTCGGAGTGAGAGCCAAGATCAACCAAAATAAGTGTCAAAGTGTCCCCATCAATTTGATACAAAAGAAGCAAATCGTATTCTATATGACACTCTCTTACTCCACGATATTTACCCTTCAACTCATGGTCCTTATATTTTAAATCGAGTACTTCCCCTTTTTGGATAGTTTTTATTACAGCTTCCAATTTTTCAATATCAAAGTCGGGAGATTTCGAATATTTTTTTATTGCTTTTTTATACTCCTTTGTCTTAAATAGACTCAACATTCTATTTATCAAGAATATCCCTGTGTAATTCTTCTATGCTTTTGTACATTTTACCCTTTTTTGCTTCAACCACTTGTCTCATTACCCACCTCTCTTGTTTAGGGGTCATTTCGTAATGCATATTTGGGATAAGATCGATTTCATTATTCGCGATTTGAGTAAAAACAAACTTCGTACCTGAAGAAAGGTTTAAACCGGATTTTTTAAATTTCTTGCTAATTTTGTCTTTTAATTTTTGATCTATTCTAATGTTTATTGTTGTATTCATGTTTTAAGTATATACAATGTAAATACACAGTCAATAGCGCTCTGTAGGTGAGTTATTTAACATTTTGTGATAAAATGGACGCGACAAACATGAGCAACGGCATAGTTCAAAAAGATGATAGAGTGCTTCGAAAAACGGCAGAGGAAGTGCCGATAGAAAATATAAAAAGCAGAAGGATAGAAACCATAATAAGAAGAATGGTGAAAGCTCTCGATGGAGAAGAGGACGGGATAGCAATAGCCGCGCCACAGATCGGAGAAAGCGTCAGGATTTTTGTCGTTTCAAAAAAAATTTTTGAGCTTATGGAAGAAGAGGAGCGGAGGAGAAAAACCAAGCGTGAAAACCTAGACGATTTCGAAAAAGAAAGACCGGAATACAAAAATATGGTTTTTATTAATCCCAAAATTTTAAAAACTTCCAAAAAAACGTCTCTGATGGAGGAAGGGTGCCTTTCGGTCCGATGGCTCTATGGAAAGGTAAAAAGACATCAAAAAACTTCGGTCAAAGCATTTGGAGAAGACGGCCTGCCTTTCACTATGGGCGGTTCAGGCCTTCTCTCTCAAGTATTTCAACACGAAATAGATCATTTGGACGGCATTCTTTTTACAGACAAGGCAAAAGACTTGCGAGACATTCCACCAAAAGCATAGTTTATGATTCACAATTCAAAATTAGTATTTTTTGGTAGTTCAGATTTTAGTGTTTATGTTTTGGAAGAACTAAGACTTCACGGTATTTCACCAAGTCTTATCATCACCACTCCTGACAAACCAAAAGGACGAAAGCTCGTCCTTACTCCAAACGTCGTAAAGCTCTGGGCCAAGGAGCATGATGTTGAAGCGCTAGATCCGGCTTCTCTAAAAAACAACCCCGATCTTGTTTATCACCTAAAATCTAACGACTATAATCTTTTTTTGGTCGCTTCTTACGGTAAAATAATCCCCAAAGAAATTTTTGAAATTCCAGACAAAAAAACTTTAAACATTCACCCTTCTCTGCTCCCAAAATACCGAGGCGCTTCACCCATCCAATCTCAAATTTTAAATGATGAAAAAGAAATCGGCGTGAGCATCATGGTCATAACCGAAGGCATGGATGAGGGGCCAGTGGTGACGCAGAGGTCGCTCGGAAAAGTTCTTGAAAAAAGTCTGGCCGAGCGGAGCGAGGAAACCCGAGGACTTTTTGAAAGAAGCTTTTCCGAGCGACTAGGAAGAAAAGAATTGGAAAAAAAACTTGCTGTGGAAGGTGCTCGGCTTTTCGCCCACATACTTCCCGAATGGATGCAAGGTGTCATCGATCCTATCCCCCAGAACGAAGAAAAAGTAACCTATTGTAAAAAAGTAACAAAAGAAGATGGAGAGATAGATTTAAATAATGATCCATACAAAAACTTCCTCAAGATCAAAGCTTTTGAAGAGTGGCCAACTACTTATTTTTACACCGAAAGAAACGGCAAAAAAACAAGGGTGATCATCACTGAAGCAGATTTTAAAGACGAGGAACTTAAAATTTTGAAGGTAATACCGGAAGGCAAAAAAGAAATGCCTTTTGGTGATTTTTTGAGAGGCAAAAAATAACCCAGCCTACTTCCCTCCTCTTAAAAACTTTTTGATCAGAGCTCCGCCTTTTCGCACCAGACGCAAGGCCCTTTTCCTTTTTGAAGTAAGCTCTCTGACAATCTCATCTTTAACTTCATCTATTGACGCATACAAATCTTCGGTCTCACTGGCAGCATAATATTCCTCCCCATTTGATGTAATGTGTATTTCTGCTCTAAATACATTTCCCGATTTATGGTGTTTCGTGGTTTTGCCTACTTCAACATTTACCAAAATTTCTTCCCCCCCGCGGAAAAATTTTTCGAGCATTTGGACCTTTTTCCCCAAGTAGTCGGCGATCGCCGGAGTCATTTCAATATTAGTGGTTTTTGTGTTTATTTTCATCATACCTCTATTATACCACTGTTTAATCTAAAAATATCACCCTGGCTTCGTTTGGAAGAAGTGGAGCGGAGGGAGAGGGGGGATGGTTTTGGAGAACGCTCGATATGAAGCCTTTGGCATTTACAGCAAGAGAAAGGGGTTGTTCGTTTTCAGACATATTTACAACAATCAACACTTCCCTCTCGCCCAATTTTCTTTTGAATTGAAAAATTGCATTTTTCTCAATCGGCATCGGCACATACTCTCCATTTTGAAAAATTTCATCTTTTCGAAGCTCCAGGATTTTTTTATAAAAATTTAAAATTGAGTTTGGATCTTTTTCTTGCATCAACACACTCACTTCTTTTTGATTTTGAGGTATGCCAATCCACGGCTTTTCACTGCCAAATCCGGCAAATTCACCATCATCCCACTGCATCACTCCGCGCTCCGGATCTCTACCCAAATTCATCCCGGGGATCTGTTTGCCCCAATCGTCTTCCATTTCAGATTCTTTTACGTCCAAATCCTGCATGCCTATTTCCTCCCCGTAATATATAAATGAAGAACCAGGAAGAGTGAGCGATATCAAAGCAGAGGCGAGCGCTTTGTCTCGACCCAAACGAGAGAGAGTCCTATGCCTATCGTGATTGCCAAGCACATAGTTTTTCGGCAAATCCCCGCTTTCAGCCACATATCTATCGATAAAATTTTTATAATCAGCCGCCACCCAAGGCAGAGACATCAGGTTGAAGTTAAACGGCATGTGATTTTCTGTCGGACAATTTTTGTAAACATGAAGAAGACCTTCAATATCCAAATAAGCTTCCGTCACAAAAACAATGTCTCCGAATTTTTTTATGTGTTCCGATATATCAAGTATGGTCTTTATGGTTTCCGGCAAACCTTCAGTGCGAGAATGAAAAATGGCGTTGTAAGGATTGTCAAAACCGGGCTTGAAATAAGAGTTTATTTCTTCATCCAAAAATTCTTCGTCTTCAAAAAGGTGGTGCAGAGCGTCTCCTCTAAACCCGTCGACACCTTTGGTCAGCCAAAAATCTATCAATCTGTACATTTCCTTCCGCACTTCTTCATTTCTCCAATTCAAATCCGGTTGATTTTCAAAAAAAGTATGTAGATACCATTCTCCAGTAAGCTGGTCACGAGTCCATGCCGACCCGCCAAAAACAGAAACCCAGTTGTTTGGTGGCTGATCACCATTCTCTCCCTTTCCCATCCGCCAAATGTACCAATCCCGCTTTGGATTGTCCTTTGAACTGCGGGATTCTTGAAACCAAATATGGTCAATCGAGGTATGGTTTAAGACAATATCTATAACAACTTTGAGACCCAAAGTATGAGCTTCTGAAACCAGCTTTTCAAAATCAAACATATAACCGAAGAGTGGATCAACTTCACAGTGGTCGGTGATATCATAACCAAAATCTCGTAATGGAGATTTGTAAAACGGACATATCCAAATGGCGTCAACCCCAAGAGACTTCACGTAAGGCAGTTTTTCTATTATCCCCTGAAGGTCACCGTATCCATCGCCGTTGCTATCTTTGAAGGAAAGCGGGTATATTTGATAAAATGATGCGTTTTTGAACCAGTTTTTTTTCGTATCCATCGGCCAAATAATTTTTTAATCGAAAATATTTATAAGATAAGAATCTATTTTGCTTTGTGGTAAATCATAAAAGCGCTCACCTTCTTCGTGGAGCCGGAGCGCCAGACTCTTGCCGACAAAACGCCAATGCCACGGCTCAAACTGATAATAGCTGTTTCCTTCCGGATATGAAAGGACAAAACCGTATTTATAAGCGTTCTCCTGAAGCCACTTATAACTTTGGGTTTCGGCAAAATTTGTAAAATCCGCGCCAAGCTTGTCGTTGGTAAAGTCTATAGCGGTGCCAAGCTGGTGTTCCGAATATCCTTGATCTGCCGAAAATTGGTTTGCCCCACTACCGTAAGTTACCGTGTAAGAATTTTTGAGAGCGACCTGATCTCCAAAAGAACGAAAAGCCGAAATGACCAATAGATTGAAGCCGTCTTTTTTAGCATCAGCGAGCATATCCTGGAAATAAGGATATACTTTGGTATGTATCTGCATCTCTCTACTTTTTTCATAGAGATAATCCGGAGGTATCTTGGTAAGACCGTCCGGAATATAATGTTCATTCAAAAAATAAACTTTTGAATATTTTTGCAAAAGTTCTTCATCGGTTTTAGAGAGCTTATCAAGTCTGCCTATGGTGCCAGCTATGTCTTTTATTTGATTTTCAAAAAGTTCGTTTTTAGATTGCTCTGAAAGCAAGTTATCATAAATATAATTCCTCTCTTCGATAAGAGATTCAAATCTCATCCCTGCATCATCAAGCTGAAGCTCGCTTTCTTGAAGTCTTTCTTTGGCTATTTCAAGCTCCAACTTTATGTCGTAATAAGCATAACCAGTAAGCCCCAAAGTCAAAGTGAGTAGCCCAATAACTCCTGTTTGGATATATTTTTTGTAATCATCCTGATTTTTCGGCATGAACAAATTCTACCACAATCTAGTAAACCTTGACTGCTTTTCCAGAAAAACGACATTCTCCTTCAAAACTATAAGCAGTCGAACAGGTAACCTCTATATAAAGAGAATTCCTATCTCCATCTTGTGAATCAGGGATCCAAATTTCATAACCGTCGTTTTGAGTGTCTTTTGCGATATGCCTTACAAAAACATATTCAACCGGATCATCAGAAATCTTTCTGATCAGATTTATATTGACTCCCGCATTGCTCGGGTAGTTTTTGGTTTCCCATTTTATTTCTCTCATTTCGGAAGAAAAAACGCTGGCTAAACCTTTTACCGAAGCAACTGAAAATCCGGATACTTCAGAAGCAACTCTACCAGAAACTTTGTTCAATGCAGCCATAGTTAGCGGACCAAAAAATCCGGTCGCCTCAATACCTTGAGACCTCTGAAATGCCCTGACCGCTTCCGTAGTCAAAGAAAGGTAGTTTCCGGTTGGAGCCACCTTGAGATAACCCTTATCAAACAAAAATTGCTGAAGTCTCATCACTTCTGGTTTAGGATTATTGCGACCCATACCCATGGAAACCTCAAACCTCGCAACTTGAGCACTAGAATAAGCCGGCATAAGCGCAAACAAAAACAAAGCAGATAACAAAATAGAAATTTTTTTCATAATTTAATTATATTAAATTTTAAAATAAAAAGATTGACTAATCCACACCCCAATACCAACACCCACAGTATATTGTATAAAATACTTTTTGTCAAGCATTTTGCATTCAAAGCCATTTTTGCTACAATATTTTGGTTCTTTGGCATCAAAATATTATTCCGCGGTACCCGCCCGACTGAACGTCGTTCGGGCGGGGTTCAGCAATTGCTGAGCATAGCCGTGGATAAATTTATTCCGCGGTAGCTCAGCTGGTAGAGCGGTGAGCTGTGGATAGGTTTACACTCTGTAATAGTATACTTTGGTATATATGCCAGAGAAGAGAACCTATGCCGATCGTGCTAAATATTTGCGAGAAGCTGTTAAAAAAAGAAGGAAAAAACTTCGAGAGATGGCTCGCGAATATGGAGGAGGAAAATGTGCAATATGTGGTTATAAAAAATCATCAAGAGCATTAGCATTTCATCACCTTGACCCCAAAAAGAAAGACTTTGGACTTTCAGTTAAAGGAATGACCAGATCTTGGGAAAAGATGAAAAAAGAAATAGACAAATGTATCTTGCTTTGCGCAAATTGCCACGCAGAAGTGCATGATGGTATTACGCAGCTTCCCGAGGTAACTCGGGTTGAAAAACGAGGTGAATTCGGGGAAGCCCTTCGTGGGTAATCCCGAGCCAAGACCAGTACTAATTTTGTCCTTCAAATTTTGAGAGACAAAATTAGTACTGGTAAGGTGTAGAGACTATCCGTAATGGAGTACTTTTCGGACAAAAAGTCCGGATGGGAAGCGCCTCGCCACGTGATCTCGTAAAGATTTTACGTGGATGATATAGTCCATCCCTCTTAGAAATTTGAGGATAAATGTAACTCATTGGTCGTAGGTTCGAATCCTACCCGCGGAGC
>DATDVC010000046.1:0-14461 GCA_036517695.1 Minisyncoccota bacterium | reverse complement strand
GTGCTTCTGTGAATACCTAATTGTTTTGCGGTTTGATAACAATTACCATCGTTAGCTTTTAATGTTTGAAGAATATGTCTGATTGAATGTCTCATCCAATCATTCTAAAACAGGGTGTTGCAGATGTGGTGGGAGAATAAGGTTTCTTTGACTTTTTATATAATCAATGATATTATCAAAATAGAATTATTGATATTTAACATATGATAGGAGACGGAAATGCGGTTTCTCTATGCTACTGATTTGCATGGAAATCGGGATGCTATCGACCAGGCTTTTCAGCTTGCTCATTCTGAACAAGTGGGAGCAATTGTATTTGGTGGCGACCTGACTCCTAAGTCAGTTGCCATTAAGCTTGCTCGCTACCCCGATCCTTCCAAAGAAAATACTGAGGATGAGGAAGAGATTCTTCTACTCGGTGGTGAAGTTATACCAACCTACATGATTGACGATGAGTCGGAAACTCATTCTTACACACAGAGCTTGAGAGAAATCAAAAAGCTCAATGAGAAAATGGGTCCTGACACTCTTGCTAAGTATTTAGTCCGAAAGGGCTCGATACTTCAAGAAATGACCAACCAATATTTCGAGATTGAGTCGATGCTCATGGAGCAAATCCTTCTCGACAAGCTTTACGCTTTTTTCCAAGAGGCCAAATTGCCAAGCGGTCGCCAACGGCTTAAACTCTCCGATGAGGAAGTTGAGATCGTCAAAGACTGCGTAGTGGATTGGCTTAGGGAATTCGAAAAGGTCTTTGACGCGGAAAAGAAATTAGCTTTTGTCGCCAAATGCAAAAAATTGTTTGGTTATGAAGGCGAAGATTTCTCCGAAGTGGCTCCCTCACGCCACATCTTGGAGTGTGTCCTTTTCGAGCTTTCAAGTGATAAACTTCATGACATCTTTATGGGTGTTGATGAATTTCTCGAAAGTAAGCAGGATCACATAGCGGAACGTCTGCGGCAGTTTTTCCACACGGAGCGGAATAGGATTTTTCGAGCAAGTAATTACAGAGGTATTATTGAAGAGTCTTGGGTATCTGCTCTATCAGGATATTCCACCATCGCACAGTTGAAACACGATGTGGAAAAACCTGAATTTGTTGGGATTGAGCAAGCAAGGTTCCTTCGGGAATATTTCTTTCCTCAAGTCCGACAGTGGAATGCTTCACACCCGGGTCGGCCTGTTTATGCAATGTTTGGCAACGACGACATTATTGAAAATGTTTCGTTGTTGGATGAGGCAGAACAGGAAGGTTTGCTTTGCCACATGCATGGGAGAATCAGCGTACTTGCTGACGATCTAAATATCGTTGGATACAGTTTCGTTGAGACTCTTCCTCCTAGAGTTGGATATCGTGCATGGGTTAAAAGTCCCAGTGACATCCTTTGCGATCTAAAGTCTCTCTGGTTTAACTTGAGACATAGGAAAGCAATTTGGGTGATCCACAATCCGCCATTCGGCTATGTCGACCAGATTGTTGGTGGCCACGCTGGAAGCCAAGGAGTACTAGAGTTTTTGGAGCAATCTAAACCCTCCCTAGCTCTTTTTGGCCACATTCACGAAGCACCGCGGCTTGCAGGAGACTGTACGGCTAAACTTGGAGAAACGCTCTGCGTTAATCCTGGCGGAGAACATGAAAATGGACTCCATGCGGTGATTATCAACTCAGAAACTTTAGAAGTAAAGAGGACAAAAAATGCTGATGGGTTATAGGATGTCGTTGTCTTTGCGGCCAGAAATACGCCAGCAACAAAGGAAACTCCAGTTACAGATCCTGCGTGCACCCACACCCCCTCAAGCGGTGTGTGGTGTGGAAGGGATGCGTGTTGCTGACAACTTGTTGAAAGAGATTGGGGTGGTTGGTATGTTGGTTGGGGGACTAGCCAAAGAGCTTTGGTCAGGTGTGTCAGACGAAGAGAAACTACTGGAACACAAGGACGTTGATGTCATCTTGCTTTCGCACGACTGCAATCTCCATCCAAAGCAGTGGCAGTCTGGTATAGATTGGTGGGTATCGCACGACCGAGAGGAACGTCCGACCAATGGCAATTCAGTTGGGTTGCTGTGGCGCGTGCAGTTGGAAGCGCACGCTCGCAATATTCCAAAAGGGTTGTATTTGTGCCCATCGGAAATCTTGCGTGAGTCGCTGGTTATAGAACGCCGTATCCTAAGGGGCTACAAGATAGCCAGTGCTCGTTTTAAAACCACCCCCGCTTCCATATACCCAGTGCTGGATGAGATGCAGATTCGATGGAGCTGGGCGAATCTCATTAATCCTGTTGCGAGGTATTGTTAAAGGTCACTCGCATTCTTTTGTTGGCGGCTCTCACTTTCAAGTGCTGAGCCGCTTTTACTTTAAAATTTTTACTTTTAACTTTATACTTATTGTTATGGATATTTTTGCTCATACTCTCTGGACCAATGTGGTTTTTTATAAAAAATATCGGCTGGAGAGGTTGAACCGGTTTATCGCGGTTCTTTTCGGTCTTTTGCCTGACTTGTTTTCTTTTACGCCGGTATTTCTTTACTCCTGGTTTACTAGAACCGAATTTTTCGATCTTATCGGCAAAAATGTCTGGGTGATTCGTTATGCAAGCCAGTCTTACAACTATACTCACAGTATTGTCTTTTTTGGACTCCTGGTTTTTTTGGTTTTTCTTTTCCGCAAAATGAAAGGCCTTTCGGCTTTCTACTGGCCGATGTGGGGCTGGCTCCTGCATATCCTGATCGACATACCCACTCATCGCGGTTTTTACGAAACACCTTTTCTTTTTCCGCTTTCCGGCTATCAATTTTCCCACGGCATCTCTTGGTCTCATCCAGTTTTTATGATCATAAACTATGGCGCTCTTGCCGCAATTTACCTTTTCTGGTTTTTGGTTTTGAGGAAGCAAAAAGCGCCAAACTCGCCAAATTCGTAAAAACCTTGCATTTTTAAATAGCTTGTGCTATAAACTCTTTGGACTGCTCTTTTCGGAGGACAGTTACATCACAATTTCGGAGAGTAAAAAATGAAACGAATCGCATTTTGTGCGATGTTGATTGTGTTTTTGATGATGGTGTCACCAGCCTCGGCCTCGCCATTCCTGTACAACACAGGGGATGGTAATGCGGCGTGGGGTGGGGATGCACAGATTCCCATCAGCAACATCCAAGCACCGCCGTGGGCTCCCAACGGAACCACGGGTGCGGGTGCGGTGTGGGTCAACCAAGTTGATTCCGGCTTTCAGGGCGGTGGTCCGGCATTGGGAATGCTTACTGTCTACACGCTCACGATTAGCGATGTGATGAACTACAGAGTTCGCGCGCTCGCGGACGACGGCGCACACATTGAGAGAAGTCTCAATGGTGGCGCGTTCGTTACGTTGGTGAACAGCAGTGGTGCCCCGCAGGGGACCAACTGCAGTTCGCTTCAGCCCTCCTGTCCGGCCACCATGGTGTGGGACAGTGGCTCGGTTGCTTTGTCGGGGGACGACGTTGTCTTCCGATTCACGACGAGCCAAGATGTGGCCCGAACTCCGATGGGGTTCCAGGCCACGATTTCTGGGGAACAAGTCCCCGAGCCGGCTACCCACCTCATGCTTGCCGCCGGTCTGATCGTTGCCGGCCTCGTCAAGCGTCGCTGATCCGGCTTGCTTCCCTCGTCCGCGGTGTTCCTTGTAAGGGGGCACCGCGGTTTTTTTATGCTATAATGACTGACATCTAACAGCTAATTTAAAAGCCATGGAAATTTCTACAATTTTTCTTATCGTGGTTGCAGTGGCGGTCTTGTGGTTCGTATTTTCCTACAACCGCTTCATCACTTTGGTAAACCGCTCCAAAGAGGCATGGAGCGACATCGAGGTCCAGATGAAAAGAAGATACGATCTTATCCCAAACTTGGTGAGCACAGTCAAAGGTTATGCCGAGCATGAGCAGGGAACTTTGGACAAGGTGGTGCAGGCAAGAAATATGGCAATGAACGCCAAGACTCCCGCGGAGCATGGAAATGCGGAAAACATGCTATCAAGCACTCTAAAATCCATCTTCGCTCTTTCTGAAAGCTACCCTGATCTCAAAGCCAACCAAAATTTCCTCGAGTTGCAAAGAGAGCTTTCTGATACGGAAAACAAAATCCAAGCCGCCCGCAGGTTTTACAACACAAACGTCCGCGACCTAAACACTGCCATGGAAGTTTTCCCGAGCAACTTGGTGGCAAAAATATTTGGATTTTCTAAAATGGAGTTTTTTGATCTCGACGGCAACGAGGCGGCTAAAGAGCCGGTTAAGGTGGAGTTTTAAATCTTTTAATCTTTAAATTTAAATTTATGCACAAAGTAACAATCTACTCGACTCCGACATGTCACTTCTGTCATATGGCGAAAGAGTTTTTCAAAGAGAAGGGGATCAAATATAGTGAATATGATGTTTTGGCTGACGTGGCAAAGAGGCAGGAGATGATGGACAAGAGCGGCCAGCTAGGCGTGCCAGTCATAGTCATAGACGAAAAGGTGGTGGTCGGCTTCAATCAACCGCAAGTAGAAGAACTACTCAAATAACTCATCCCCTCCGCCAGTTGGCGGACCTCTCTTACGTTAAGAGAGGGGAGAAAACTAGAATCAAAACAAAAATATATGCAACCCGAAGAAAGAGAAATGTTGAAAAAAGCTCTCGAGTTGTCTCGAGAGAACAATAAGATGCTCCAATCCATAAAAAGGAGCATGTTTGTGGGGCGCATTTTCCGGGTAGTTTATTGGATCGTTGTTATCGGCGCGGCCATAGGCGCTTACTACTACATAGAGCCCTATCTCGATGAAGCTATCGGGGCTTACGGGTCCATCAAGGGCGACCTGAAAAATTTTGGAGATTTACTCAAATAATGCTATAAAATAAGAGCGCCGAGATAGCTCAGTTGGTAGTAGCGATCCCCTGAAGAGGGATAGGTCCCCGGTTCGAGCCCGGGTCTCGGCACCAAATCAGATGCGATTCCGTTTTCTGTATAAAAAGATCTGCCGGCCGATTTTTTTTCTTTTTGATCCGGAGTTTGTGCACGACACTTTTGTGCTACTCGGAGAATTTTTGGGGAAATATAAAATATCGAGGTTTCTTGTAAAAAAACTTTTTGCTTTTTGTGACCAATCTCTGTCTCAAGAGATTTGGGGCATGAAGTTTAAAAATCCGGTCGGCCTAGCCGCCGGGTTTGACAAGGACGCTCGTATGACGAGTATCATGGAAAGTGTGGGCTTTGGCTTTTCCGAAGTCGGCACGGCAACTCTCGGGTCTTATCCGGGTAATCCAAAGCCGAGGTTAAAGAGGTTGCTGAAGTCAAAAGGACTCTTGGTTTATTATGGCCTGAAAAATATGGGAGCTAATAAAATATCTTTGAATATAAAGAAAAGCGCTTCTTTAATTCCAAAAATTATTTCCATTGGCAGGACAAATTCAAAAGATACGCTGTCTTTGGAAAATGGGATAAAAGATTACACAGAGTGTCTGAAGGTTTTTGAGGCATCTCGATTCAAGGGCGCTTATGAGATCAACATATCGTGCCCAAATGTTTTTGGCGGAGCCGATGATTTTCTTGTCCCCAAAAATCTTTCCCCCCTTCTCAAAAATATTTTTGATCTGAAGCCGAAAAATCCGGTATTTGTGAAGATGCCGATCAATTTGTCGTGGGAAGATTTTAAGGCGCTACTCGACACGATAATGCTCTTTCCGGTTTCTGCTGTGGTAATAGGCAATCTGAACAAAAATAAAAATAGTTCTGAAATTAAAGACGAGCTTTCTTCCGATGCGCGCGGAGGTGTGAGTGGGAGCCCTACAAAAAATTTATCAAACGAGCTCATATCAAAAACCTACGCTTATTGCGGGAAAAGGTTGAAAATAATCGGAGTGGGTGGCATATCCACTGCCGAAGATGCTTACGACAAAATCAGAAGGGGAGCGTCTCTGGTTGAATTGATAACCGGCTTGATTTTTGAAGGCCCGCAACTTGTTGGCGAGATAAACAAAGATATCACCACCTTTCTAAAGCGTGACGGTTTTAAAAATGTAAGCGAAGCGGTGGGGGTTTCGGCAAAATCCTAGTTACCCCTGACTTTTAGTTTGGTTGAGCGGTTTTTGTCGAGTTTGGGTAGCTTGATTATTAGGAGGCCGTGCTTTTCCACGGCTTCAGCCGCATCCACGTCTATTTCTTGCGGTAAAACTATGGTTCTTGAAAAAGTGCCCCAATAAAGTTCTTTATGGAAATAGTCGTCATCGGCAATAGTTCTTTCGCTCTCGCGCTTGCCCTTGAGGGTGACCATGTCTCTTGAGATTGAAACGTCCAAGTCTTCTGGTCTGACTCCAGCAACCATGGCTTTTATGATTATCTCATTTTGGTTTTGGTAAACATCGACTGAAAGCTCGCCCTCTTCGGGTAAAGCATTTTCCATCCAGTTGCCGTTTGAAATTTCTTCTTCCATTTCTTCCAAATCCCTAGGTATCGGCAGGGATCCGGTTAGTCTCTCAAAAAAAGATCTTTTTTCTTTTGCCATAATTTTATGTTCTTGGTGCGCGTATGCTTTTAACTTTTTCAATGAGAACGATGATCATTAAGAGTACGATCCAGACTCCCGAAAAAACAAGAAAGATGTTGCTCTCGAGTTTAATTATAAGCAAATTGAAAAGCGTGTGCAACACGATACTTGCGGACAGACCTGTGAATAAGAATATTTTTTTGAAAACCGGTTTTTTGTAAAACGAAAGACCCATCATGACGCCGATCGATGCAGAAGACGCGACATGAAGCAGTGTAGCTCCTATGAATCTGGAGTTGCCCGTTATTATGCTTTCGCTGAAAAGCCCAACATCAATCAAATTTGAAAGAAAAAGGGCGTTTTCCAAAGCCGAAAAACCGAGCGCCGCCGTGATCATGTAAATTATCGCGTCAATTGGTTCGTCCAGATCTTTGCCCCTCAATGCTCCAAAATATCCGGCAAGATACTTGAATATTTCTTCTGTCGATGCCCACAGGAGGACGGTCAAAATGGAAATCCCTCCCCAAGGTATGTGATAGATCGCTTTTTCAATCGGCAAAACAATAAAAACCGAAGTCATGCCAAGAAGAAAAACAAGCATAATCCGTGATTTTGGTTCCGGGTGAAGCCGGTCCTCCTTGAGCCAAAACCAAAGCCAGATCAATGACGGCAATATCCCGCCTATCAAAGAAAGAAAAAGAGTGTTAATGAATGGTGGCATCTATAATTTTAAAACCTTATTTTTGAGAGCCTGGCCAAGCCTCAATGATAAGCAAGTTTTTTCTGTTTGGTAAAAGGGACCAGATCTTTTCGGTAACAAACGGCATAAACGGATGCAAAATTTTGATCTGCTCATCTAACAGCATCCTAAGAAGTATTTTTGCCGATTTGGCTTCTTTCTCTTCTTGGATTCTTTTTTTGCACTCTTCTATTATAACATCCGCAAAAGTATGCCAGAAATATTGGTAGATTTTTTCTGCTGCCAGGTAAAATCTGTAATTTTCCATGTCTTCCGTGATGTCCACGCAATTTTTTTTGAATTCGGAAAAAGTTTCGCTGTCGGTTTCAGAGAGATTTTTTGTTTCAATATCGCTTTCTCTAATATCCAAAGTATTTTCAAGCACAAATCTTGTCGCATTCCAAATCTTATTGGCGAAATGTTTGTATGCTTTTATCTTGTCTTCTGATATCCTACTATCGTTTCCGGGGGCGGATCCAACTATAAGAGACATGCGTACGGCATCTGCTCCAAATTTTTTTACCATTTCTACCGGGTCTACATTATTTCCTAGGGATTTCGAAATTTTTCTCCCTTGAGCGTCGCGCACAAGTCCGTGCAAATAGACGGTGTTAAAAGGAATTTCTCCTAGATGAAATTGGCTCATGAGTATCATACGCGCTACCCAGAAAAATATTATGTCGTAACCGGTCTCTATTATTGTAGTTGGGTGGAAATTTTTTAAATCTGGAGTGTTTTCTGGCCACCCTAATGTGGAGAATGTCCATAAAGCGCTTGAAAACCATGTGTCCAATACATCTTCATCTTGTTTCCAACCGTCTCTATCTGGCGCTTCGATTCCACAGTGTACTTGATCATCTCGATACCAGATGGGGATCCTGTGACCAAACCATATTTGGCGTGAAATACACCAAGGTCTTAGATTGTCTATCCAATTGTAATACACTCTCTCAAAACGCTCGGGAAGAATTTTTATGTCACCACTTTTTACCGGTTCTTGCATCAACTCCTTAAGTGTCCTCTCCCCCCTGTTCTTTATTGGTTTATTGACGTCTATAAACCACTGCAATTTAGGTAACGGCTCAATGACCCCCCCAGTTCTTTCTGCGACTGAAACATTTTGTGTAATTTTCTCTTCCTTCTCTAGCAAACCGTTGTTTTTTACCCACTCAACAATTTTCTCGCGGGCTTCTATGGTTTTTAGGCCGGAAACCAAAGACCCAGCATTTTCTGTCATGCGAGCTTTTTCGTCTATCACTTGTATTTTTGCTAAACCATTTGCTTCGGCTATATCCCAGTCCATGTGACTGTGCGCTGGAGTGACACCCAAAGCTCCAGTTCCAAAATCTTTCTCTACATTTTTGTCAGAAACAACTTTGATTTTTAACTTAGCACCTGCAAACTCTCCCTCGTATTCGTTTCCAATAAATTTTTGGTAACGAGGGTCTTCTGGGTGGACAGCTACGGCAGTGTCACCAACTTTTGTTTCGAGACGAGTTGTAGCGATGGCAATAGGAAAATCTTTCCAATATTTGAAAGTATAAAAAGTCGCTTCTCTTTCTTCGTGTTCTATTTCGTCATCAGAAATCACCGTCTGGCCTTTTGGGTCCCAATTTACTATTCTGTTTGCTCTATAGATGAGCCCAGCTTCATACATATTCACAAAGGCCGTCAATACAGCTTTGTACCTCTTCTCATCCATGGTGTATGCGTATCGAGTCCAATCCACAGAGGCTCCGAGATTGCGGATTTGATTCAATATTGTTGATTTACTTTCTTCCGCAAATTCACTAATCCGTTTCAGAAGTTCTTCTCTGCCTAAGTCATACCTGTTTTTACCCTCTTTTTTCTGTATCTCTTTTTCCACTTTTGCTTGTGTGGCGATTGCCGCTGAATCAGTCCCTGGTATCCACAAGACTTTTTTTCCTTGCATGCGAGCAAAACGTACCAATATATCTTCAATTGCAAGCATGAGAGCGCTACCCATGTGTAAAGTGCCGGTTACGTTAGGTGGCGGTAAAACTATGGAAAAGAATTCTTTTCTGTCTCCGGGCAAATTATCCGGATTGAAAAAACCACTATCTTCCCACTTCTTATAAACTTCCGCTTCTGTGGCCTCTGGATTGTATGGCTTCTTTAATTCTTCATGCATGTTCCTAATAATACATTAAGATGTAAATTCTAAAAAATTCCTGAAACTACGTCTTTTTATAAAAGACAAAATAATAAAGCACTATGTCCTTTACAATTCTGTTTAGCAAAAATAAGACATCAACACCGTATAAAAGACGACAAACTGTCTATAAAAGACATTTTTAAAAAATGGCTAAAAATAAGGCTTTTTCGGACCCAACATTTGCAATGTTCCATTGACATTTTATCAAATTAAGGTATCCTCAAAAATAAATGCCACTGTGTAAACAACAAGGGACTAAGGTATGACAAAAACAAAAATCGATAAAAAAATTATTTTAAACAGCAGGGCGTGTTTGTCGCTGGCTCTCGGTCTTGTAGTTTTCGCTACCCAATTTTTGGGTGTGTATGCAGAAGCTTTGGCGCTCGATGTAAATCAGTGCCCGGTGGTTACCACTACTTTTTTTAGTGACACAGAGACCAAATTACAAGATGGCAGTCCAGCTGTCGCCACTTACAACGAACATCCGTCTTGGACGGCAAATATTCCCGGCGCTACTTGGATCTGGTCTTCCTATTATGTTGATGACCCTCTTGTTGTTGATACTAAAAATTTTGTAAAAACTTTTGATGTTTCAAATACCGCAAATATTGAGAGCGGATCTATCACTATGGCGGCTGATAATACCTACAAACTTTTTGTAAATGGCTCTCTGGTCGCCGAAGATCTTACCGAGTTTAATTATTACACTGAAAAGACTTTTGATTTAAAGCCGTACCTTGTTAATGGTGGCAATACTGTAAGTTTTGAAATAACCAATATCACTAATCCGCTTGCTCAAACCAAAGAATCAAATCCAGCAGGCCTACTCTACAGGATCGATGTTTCTACTAAGGAAACAAATTGCGGTCAAAATCCGACCAACACACCTCCTTCTATAAGTTTGATTGGCGCCAATCCTTTCAATTTGAATACCAACACCGTTTTTGTTGATCCGGGCGCTACGGCGAGCGATACGGAAGACGGAGATATTACTGATGAAATTATTGTTACGGGACAGGTGGCCACTTCTACTCCGGGAACCTACACTCTCGTATATTCCGTAACCGATTCTGGCGGTCTTTCCGCCTCAACCACCAGGCAAGTTGTAGTTTCTGATCCGTATGTTCCTCCTGTCATCAATCAGTGCACAATTGATTTTGTAAGCGAGACGAGTGACCAGGTTGTTGGAGGCGGGATGGCGTTCGCTACTTACAAAGATCACCCGGATTGGACGGTCTCAATACCTGGCGCAACATGGATCTGGAGCAGTTATTTGGTGGAGGACTCAACTGTTGATGATGTTAAAACTTTCGAAAAAAGATTTAATATTGCGACTACTTCTACCGTAGATTCAGCGATTCTTACTATGGCGGCGGACAATTCTTATACTGTTTCTGTAAATGACATACAAATTGGTGAAGATTCTACAGAATTTAATTATAGAGAAGAAAGTAAGGATGTCTATAATGTTACTTCTTATATAAACAATGATGCAAATAGGATTTCCTTTACTGTAAAAAATTGGGGTATCCAAAATTCTACTCCTCAAACAAATCCAGCGGGTCTCTTGTATAAGCTGTCCGTCACTGTTTCTGGGGTTGGTGAAAACTGCGATGGTAATCAGCCGGTCAATACACCACCAGTTGTGACTGTGGTGGGCGACAACCCAATGAATATAAGTGTGGGTTCGCAGTTTGTTGACCCGGGCGCTACGGCTCTTGATCGTGAAGATGGCGACATAACTCAAAATATAGTTAAAACGGGTTCAGTAAATACGGCAGTTGCTGGCAGTTATTCAATCACTTATTCCGTCACCGACTCTGGTGGCCTTTCTGATTCTAAAACTAGGACAGTGGTTGTCTCTCCACAAAACGGCGGTGGCGGTCCGGCTAAGCCAACCGTCTCTCTTTCTGCAAATCCGTCTAGTATAAATTTGGGAGCAACTTCGACTCTAAGCTGGACTTCCACCAATTCAGATTCCTGCTCCGCCTTGTGGACTAGCGCCACTTCCACCTCTGGATCGCAAATTGTTTCTCCGGCAACTACCACAAGTTTTGCCATAACCTGTTCCGGATCTGGCGGTTCGACGACCGCTACGACCACCGTTTCGGTAATAACAGAAAACGGCGGTCCGCAATGCACCTTAAATGTGGTGAGTGACACCAACACTTTTATCGAAGGCGGGTCCAATGCTCTCGCTACTTATAAAGATCATCCATACTGGACGGCTATGATACCGGGCGCAACTTGGATATGGAAAACTTTCTTTGTTGAGACCCCAACCATGCAGGAAACTTACACCTTTGTAAGGGATTTCAATGTTGAGCATGATGTCAAAGAAGCGACGTTGACTGTTGCCGCCGACAATTCGTACACCGTCTCTGTCAACGGCTTTGCTCTTGGTGGTGATCAAAATGATGTAAATTATCGTGAAGAAAATAAGGATGTCTATGATCTCAAAAATGCTCTACATCTCGGAGTCAACACAATAAAGTTTACCGTGACCAATTTACCCCTTGATGATGGAACGTCTCAAACAAATCCAGCGGGCCTCTTGTATGCGCTCTCAATAACCGAAAAAGGCGCTGACTGCGGTAATGGAAATGTCCCGACACCTTCAGTGAGTCTTATTGCCAACCCCTCGACCATAACCGAAGGCGCAACTTCTACTTTGACGTGGGACTCTTCAAACACCAACTATTGTAGCGCTTCCTGGACTAACGCAACTTCAACTTCTGGAAACCAAGAAGTATCTCCCGCTACAACCACGGCTTACAACATTTCTTGCGGGGGAAATTATGGCACAACTACTGCAAGCACGACTATAACAGTAAACAAAGATAATGGTGGCGGAGGTGGCGGGTCCAATCCAGAGCCTTCAATCACTTTAACTGCGAACCCTTCAGTTATAAATATCGGCGCAACTTCTACTTTGACGTGGGACTCTTCCAATACCAATTATTGTGTTTCAAGTTGGACTTCGGCCACATCAACTTCAGGCAACCAAGATGTTTCTCCTTCAGCGACTACTGACTATTCTATCTCTTGTGGAGGAAACTACGGCACAACTACGGCTACTACTACCATAACTGTAAATCAGGATAATGGCGGAGGTGGAAACGGTGGTGGGGGTGGAGGAGGAAATGGTGGTGGCGGTGATGGTGGTGGAGGAGGTATAGGTGGCCGAAGGAGGGATATAAGCCATCTTCTGGCTCCTCAAGGAGAAATCTTGGGTGCCACAAGTTGCTCCTATTTGAGAGACTACCTAAGAAGGGATTGGCAAAATGATCCAATCGAAGTCTTAAAGCTCCAATCTTTCCTAAATGTCTTTGAGGGCGAAAATTTGTCTTATACCTCAGTCTTTGATGAGCCAACTTTTCAAGCGGTTTCCCGATTTCAAAATAAATACTTCTACGATATACTCGAACCTTGGGGGCACGAAGCTCCAACTGGCTTTGTTTACATATTGACCAAAAAGAAAATAAACGAGATTTATTGTAATACCCTTATTTCGTTGACACTCGATCAACAACAAGAGATTTTGTCCTTTAGATCTTTCTTGAAAAGTCTCCAGTCATCATCGTCTGGGGCATCTTTTAGTTCTTTTGACGGTGGTTCCGGTTCTGTTGAACCCGAATCCGCAGTTCTTTCTTCGCAAAATGTCCTTGAGAATGGAGATTCTGGCATAGTTGTTGTCAGTTTAGGCTCAAGTTCTTCACAAGGGGAGTCTGGCTCTGTTGTAAAAAATGCCGCCGTATCTTTGTTTGGCGCTGGCGGAGTTTTGAACAACAAAAATTATCTGATGGTGATAGCCACCCTGCTTGTGATATTTGGGTTGGGGCTTTTGGCGAAGAAGTTGCTCGCTGAACCGGAAGATAAAAAAGAAAGTGATATTTTAGAGAATCAAGATTTGTCTACAACTTCTGAATTGGAAGATTCGCCGGTGATAGCTTTACCGGGGGCAGTTCCTCATGACTTCGAAGAAGAATTGCCGGAAGAAGAAATAATCATAGAGGATGAAGATAAGAATTAGCTCAACTCCAAGTTACCGTTTGCTTTGAGTTCGGGGGCTGTCTCTCCACTTATCATATCTATATATCCTGCCGCCGCGATCATTGTGGCATTGTCTGTGGAAAGCGATTTTTCCGGCAACAAAATTTCAATATCTTTATAACTGCTTTTAAGTTCCAAAATATTTTTTCTTATCTCTTTGTTTGCTATTACCCCACCGCCGACTATCAGAGTTTTTGGGCCATAATTTTTGATGGCCATTTTTGTTTTCGATATCAAAGTTTCTACCACTGCGTCTTCAAATTCTCTTGCTATCGCAAGTTTGTTTGAAGTTTTTTTATCACGAATATAATACAGCACGGCGGTTTTCAAACCTGAAAAAGAAAAATTCAAATCCCCAGAGTGGATCATTGGTCGGGGAAATTTGTGTTCCAAATGAATGTTTTTCTCTCGCGCCTCTTCTGCCAGCGCGGAAATTTTTGGACCGCCAGGGTAGGGAAGCTCGAGCATTCTCGCCACTTTATCAAAAGCTTCGCCGACCGCATCATCCTTGGTCTCGCCAATTTTATGCCGTTGTGCCCAGTTTTCAAGCAAGACAAGCTCCGTGTGTCCACCGCTGATCAAGAGAGCCAAAGCCGGAAATTCTATATCTTTTCTTTCAACCTGCTCTTTTTCACTTTCCAAATTCTCATTAAATAAAACCGAAACTATGTGGCCCAGCATATGATTTGCCGGAACAGTCTTTACCCCAAGTCTCTCTCCGAGTTCTTTTGCAAAATTTATACCTGTCCACAAAGCGGGCTCAAGTCCAGGGCCAACTGTTACTGTGATGAGATTTATGTCTTTCTCTTCAATCCCCGATTTCTCAATCGCGTCCTTGTATACAAGTGGTAGGTTTTTGATATGCTCGCGTTTTGCGAGGGTGGGGAAAACGCCGCCGTATTTTTCGTGTATATCTACCTGGCTATGCAGGGAGCTTCCAAGCAGTTTGAAAGAAGGATTAATCAAGTCTCCCTCTGCCTCAACGACGCTTATCGC
>DATDVC010000045.1:0-8326 GCA_036517695.1 Minisyncoccota bacterium | reverse complement strand
AACTACTGGCGGAAGTGGGAGGATTCGAACCTCCGATACCCTTTCGGATATACCGCTTTTCGAGAGCGGCGCTTTCAACCACTCAGCCACACTTCCTTAAATGGCGATATCAAAAATATCCTACCACGCTATTTGGTTATTCACTACATTAAACAACAATGGCGACCATTGTACTTTAGGGAATGTGGTGTAATTATGTATCGCAAATTACTAAGTAAAATTTTTGGTGAGCCACAATAATTTGCTCGTCGTCACTCGCAAATTTTCCAGCCCCGGACTCAGCTGTTTTTATTTCTATAAAAACATGCTTCCGTCTTCACAAATTGTCCGCAGGCAAAGCAGTTTGCCTGCGGACAATTTGTGACCCCACGCGGAATCGAACCGCGCTTCCCGCCTTGAAAAGGCGGTGTCCTAACCGATAGACGATGGGGCCTTGTGCAAAATCATAACATTTCTCAAAAAAAAGGCAAAAAAAGAAAAAAAGCCCCTTTTACATAAAATAAGACCTCCGATTTGGAGGTCTTATTTTAACTAACTTAAGATACTCGTATGCTTTGATTAAGCATTAGTCCCTTCTCCTGGTGTGCCTTCAGGTTTGGTTTCTTCAGGCACATTTTCGGCTCCTCCTTGTTCTTCTCCAGGAACCACTTTGTCTTTTTCGTCCATAATTATATAGATTAGGCTGATAATTCCCTTGCTGATAAATCAGCTTTACCTAAGTTAGAGTATCAGATTTTAAAAATAAAACAAGAGGTTTTTGACAAGTTCTGTGGTAGAATCATCTCATGATAATTACATACCAAGGGGTGCAAAATTTCAAAGTGCAGTTTGGGGATACTGTTTTGGCTTTTGATCCTGTGTCAAAAAATTCTAAGCACAAAGCTTCAAGTTTTGGCGCCGATATTGCTCTTGTGTCTTTAAATCACCCTGACATGAATGGAATTGAGCAAGCAAGCCGTGGAGAAAAAGAAGCTTTCGTGATACAGGGTCCCGGAGAATATGAAGTGCAAGGGGTCTTTATAAAAGGTCTTCCCAGCGTATCGTTGTACCCTTCGACAGGCTCAGGGCAAGTTGGTGGCGAAGAAAAAACCAATACCATTTATACTGTAAACCTAGAAAATATAAATCTCTGCTTTTTGGGCGCTTTAGGGGATGCAAAAATCCCGAATGTTACCAAAGAGTCCATAGATGGAGTCGACATACTTTTTGTTCCCATTGGAGGAAACGGTGCGCTTGATGCAAGTGAAGCTTACAAGTTTGCGGTTTCCTTAGAACCTTCTATAATTATTCCCATGAATTACTCTGCCGAATCCCTGAAGTCTTTTTTGAAAGAGGGTAGCGCGGAAGGTCTGAAGCCTTTAGACAAGCTGACGATAAAAAAGAAAGATTTGGAAGGCAAAGAGGGGGAGGTGATTGTGCTCGATGCGCAATAAAAGTAAATTTGTTCTCAAGCAAAATGCTTCTGAAAAAATACAAATCAATAATGGAAAAACCGGAAAAGCACCGAAACAGATGGGCTCTCGGTCTTTCGGTCACCCTCTCGCTTTTTATTTTTGCGAGCTTCGCTTTTTATAAAGGTTATGTTGGTTTTGAGATAGAGGGGGGTGTTTCACCGACTCGCCAAGTCGCTTCTCCTGCGGTTGCCGTTGAAGAAGTCTCTTCTCCGCTCCAAAATTCAAAGAAAATTTTGAAAGCCGCTTTTGGCGAAATAGAAAAACAATACGACTCTTTCAAGGATTCCGTTTCTTCCGTGATTGTGCCGTTTATAACCGGCATTGAAATTTACGAAAGAGAGTAAGCACCTCAACAAAATCCAAAATTTCTTATTCGGCATATTCTTTCAAAAGCACTTGTAACCCGCGCGGTAATTTTTTGTTTACTGGTCCTAGGCTTTTTCCAGAATATGCCTCAATGAAATTTGTGTTGATTAAAGACTCCTTTTTTGCTATAGTTTCGGGGACAAATGGCTAAAAAGGAAGACCAAAACGAGCTTGAAAATAATGCCGAAAAGGGCATTATTTCGCGTTCTATAGTGTTGGAGATGAAAGAATCTTTCATCGACTATGCCATGTCAGTGATCACTGATCGCGCTTTGCCGGATGTGCGCGATGGCCTGAAGCCGGTGCATCGCCGTATACTCTATGCGATGCATCACCTGGGTTTATCGGCAAACGCTAAAACAAGAAAGTCTGCCACGGTGGTGGGAGAGGTTTTGGGTAACTATCATCCGCATGGAGATACGGCCGCCTATGATGCGATGGTAAAAATGGCGCAGGATTTTGCCATGAGGTATCCGCTTGTCATCGGCCAGGGGAATTTTGGATCAATAGACGGAGACAACCCAGCCGCCATGCGATATACAGAAGCCAAGATGAGCAGACTTGCGAGCGAGATGCTTCGCGATATAAACAAAGACACTGTAGACTTCGTTCCAAACTACGACGCAACCAAAAAGGAGCCGAAAGTTTTGCCTTCGGCTGTGCCAAATCTTCTTTTAAACGGTACATTGGGCATTGCCGTCGGTATGGCGACAAATATTCCGCCCCACAACTTGAGAGAGATTGTCGATGCGACCGCATATCTCGTTGACAACAAAGATGCTACCACCGAAGATCTTTTGCAATTTGTGCAAGGCCCCGACTTTCCTTTAGGTGGAGTTATTTTCAATTCTAAAGACATAAGCCACGCGTATTCGACTGGTCGCGGGGGCATAGTCGCAAGGGGAGTTGCCGAAATCGTCGAAAACAAAAATATTTCGCAGATAATAATCTCCTCTATTCCTTACAGGGTAAACAAAGCCACTTTGATAGAAAAAATCGCAGAGCTAGTGCGTGAAAAGAAGATTGACGGCATAAAGGGTCTGCGCGACGAGTCAACCAAAGATATACGAGTAGTCATAGATTTAAAAAACGGCAGTCACCCGCAAAAAGTTTTAAATTATCTTTACAAGCACACTCAACTTGAAGAAACTTTCCATGTAAACCTGGTGGCTCTGGTAGACGGGGTGCCGCAAACACTCTCCTTGAAGGGGATTTTGGAGGAATTTATCGGGCATAGAAAGGTGGTAATAAAACGAAGGACGGAGTTTGATCTCAAAGAGGCCGAGGCGAGGGAGCATATTCTCCTTGGTTTGAAAAAAGCCCTCGATCACATTGATGAAATTATAAAACTTATCAAGAAAAGCAAAGATGTAGAGACGGCCCGCGCCAACTTGATGAAAACATTCAAGTTTTCCGAAATCCAGGCAAACGCTATTCTTGAAATGAGACTTCAGAAGCTCGCCGGCCTTGAAAGGAAGAAGGTTGAAGATGAGCTTGACGCAATCCAGACTTTGATCAAAGAGCTTAAGGATATCTTGGCAAATCCGAAGAGGATACTTTCCATAATCAAAAAAGAGCTTTCCGAAATTTCTGAAAAATACGGAGACGAAAGAAGGACCAAAGTCGTAAAAGGAGGAGTGAAAGTCTTGTCTATTGAAGACCTTATACCGGACGAAGAAAATACACTGGTACTTACCCAGGGTGGCTATGTAAAAAGAACTCATCCTGATGAATATAAAAAGCAAAAACGTGGCGGAGTCGGGGTGATTGATCTTGATACCAAAGAAGAAGATTTTGTGGTCAATTTCCTAACGGCAAGCACTCATTCGGATCTGCTTTTCTTTACCGATCGAGGCAAAGTTTATCAAATCAAAATGCATGAGTTGCCTGAAGGCAAGAGGGCGACAAGGGGCAAATCCATAATGAACTTCATCTCTCTTTCCGAGGGTGAGAGAGTCACCTCTGTCTTGCCGGTTTCCAAAGACAAAAAAAATCTTGCCGGACTTTCTTTGGTTATGGTTACAGAGGAGGGAACAGGCAAAAAAGTTTCTGCCTCAAGTTTTCATGATGTGCGGGCGAGTGGCATCATCGCCATCAAGCTTTCCGAAGGGGACAGGTTGGTTTCCGTTTCTCCTGTGGTTAAGGGCGATTCCTGCGCTGTTGTGACTGCGAAGGGTCAATCAATAAGATTTAAAGAAGGCGATGTAAGGGAGATGGGCCGGACTGCCGGCGGTGTGAGAGTGATAAAACTTGGAAAGGGCGATAGGGTTGTTGGCGCGGATGCGGTTCCTAAAGAAAAAGAAAAAACAGCGTTTTTGCTCACTATGGGCGCCAATGGTTATGGCAAGAAAACTCCAATTTCGGAATACAAAATTCAAAACAGAGGCGGTTCTGGCATCAAGACCAGCAATGTAACGGCAAAAACGGGAGAGATAATCGCCTCACAAATCGTGTCTGATGAGGAGGAAGAGGCGGTGGCAATGTCCAAAAAAGGCCAAGTAATAAGGTTGGGTCTTGCCGAAATCCCCTCTCTTGGACGCTCGACTCAAGGTGTGCGCATAATGAAACTCCACGACGGCGACGCCATCGCTTCCTTCATCTGTCTATAGAGTCCAAGTTTTTGAAGTTCACAGTTTTAATAGAAGAAGAAATTTACTTCTTGTATAATGTTTGCATGACGAAATTTCAGTTAATCCTCACGGGAGTATTCGGATTTTTTCTGGTTTTGGGCATCATAGTTTTTTCCGCATACAGGGGCAGTTCGCAAGAAAAAGTAACGGTAGTAGTTTGGGGCACTTTGCCCCAGCTTAGCTTTGCTCAAGTGTTGCAGAAAACTCCGCTTTATCAAAACAAGCAATACGATATCCAATATGTTGAAAAATCAGAAGCGGATTTTGACGCTGATTTTGTTGAAGCTCTCGCCTCTGGCAACGGCCCTGACCTTTTTATGATCAAGAGCGAAAAAATTTGGAAGCATTACAACAAAATTTTCCCCATCCCTTACAATGTTTTCACCGAACGCCAATTTAAAGATTCTTTCATAGAAGGAGCAGAAATCTTCATGTCTCCGAGCGGTGTTTTGGCTTTGCCGGTCTCTGCTGACCCGCTTGTCATGTATTGGAACAGATCCATCTTTACGGATGTGAGACTGACCGAACCTCCAAAATATTGGGACCAATTTTACTCATTGGCAAACACTATTTCAAAAAAAGATGGGGCTCTAAATATTCTAAAAAGCGCAGTTGCTTTCGGAGAGTTTGGCAACATATCTCACGCCAAAGAAATTTTGGTCAACTTGGCAATGCAGGCTGGAAGCCCGGTTACTCGATGGAGCGGAGGAGATGCTCAAATAGCGTGGAGTGGATCTTTCGGCAAACCTACCCCCCCTGCCGAGGCCGCGGTAAATTTCTTTACGGAGTTTGGCAATCCGTCCAAGTCTTCCTATTCCTGGAACCGTTCTTTGCCAAATTCAACCAACTATTTCTTGGGAGGGGATCTGGCTCTCTACTTTGGTTTTGCGAGCGAGGCCAGGGCTTTGCAGTTGCGCAATCCAAACCTAAATTTTGATGTAGCTGAAGTGCCGGTCTCCAGAGAGGGTGGCGTAGGTGTCTCCTTTGCAAACTATACCGCTTTTGCCATCACCAAAGCTTCTCTAAACAAAAATGCCGCTCTCGCTGTAGCTCTAAATTTTTCCGGCAAAGAGGGCGCTATGGCTTTTAGCGAAGTTTCCAAATTGCCTTCGACAAGAAGGGATCTGCTGGGGATTAAGCCAACGACCGCTCATGAGAGCGTATTTTACGCTAGCGCTATAAGATCGAAAACCTGGCTTGATCCGGACCCCGATTTGAGCGATGGAGTGTTCCGCGCCATGATCGATACCATAACGAGCGGAAGAAGCAGGACAAACGAAGCCGTCGATCGGGCGCAATCGGAGCTTACAAGAATCCTTAGCGATAGATGATGAAAAATTTTAACAAAAAAATTTGGGCAAATCTTTTTATGGCCATGCTTATTCTCACGGCTTTTTCTCCGGCATTGGCGCTTGCGCAAAATTCCATCATTCCGGATTGCAAGGGTGATACCATCCTTGACCCTTCCCCCGACTGTGGCTACAACGACTTTCTTCAGCTTATAAAAAATATCATAAACTGGCTCATATTGTTTTCTTTCCCTGTGGCGGCTCTCGTATTTGCTTGGGCCGGCTTTAAATACATGACGACCGGCATAAGCGACCAAAAATCTGCCGCCAAATCAATGCTGGTCAAAGTTTTTATCGGATTTGTTATTATTTTAGCGTCTTGGCTTATTGTAAACACCATACTTAGCGCTTTGCTAAATCCGGATTTTACAGACGCCGTGCCTGTTAAGTAAATAAAATTTTATGAATAAAAATATAAAACTTTTCTCATTCTCACTCCCAGTAGTAATTTTTTTTGTGATTTTAATACCCTTATTTTCTTTTGCGCAAATGCCAACTCAACCACCAACCGGTATGCCGACTCAACCGGCTTCCCAACCAACAATCAACATCGGCAACCCGTTCAAATGCACGCCTGGCACAGATTGTACTTTGTCTGGCCTGATTAGCGCTATAATAAACAAGATACTTTTGCCCATAGGTGGGCTTGTGGCGGCTGTGATGATCATTTACGCCGGCTTTCTTTATGTGACCGCCGGAGGCAACGAAACGCAGATCAAAAAGGCCCACGACGCGCTTCTTTATGCCGTGATCGGCGCGGCGATTTTGTTGGGCGCTTGGGTAATTTCAGAAGCCATCAGAGCGACAATTAATCAACTAGGCGGATCTGTATAAAGTACAACATGAATCTCACAGACATCATAAACATGTTCATAAACATCGGCCTGCGCCTCATCCCGCTTTTGGGGGCGATCGCATTTCTCATGTTTATTTGGGGGGTAGCTCGCTTCATCAGGGCGGCGGGCAACGAAAAGGAGCTGAAAGACAGCAAAAACCTTCTGGTGTGGGGGGTTGTCGGAATGTTTGTTTTAATCACCATCTGGGGCATAGTCTCTTTCTTGCGGAGCGAATTCGGCTTTGGGTCGGAGGTCGGCATACCCCAATTAAAAATTAAAAACCAACCATGATAGAGCTCATAGACGCCGCATTTGGCATAGTGACAAGTGTTCTCATCCCTCTCGCGTTTGGGCTCTGCACCCTTTTCTTTCTTTGGGGTATTGTAAAATATATAAAATCAGACGCAGGCAATGAAAAGTCGGAAGGCCGTAGAATCATGCTTTGGGGAACTGTGGGGCTGTTTGTGGTCTTCTCCATCTGGGGCATTATCGCTCTTATCCAAAATGAGCTAGGCATCCCCGGTATAGAAAATGTAGACAAAGATTTGATTTCTTCACCAACGGAAAATATTGAATATCATTTATAAAAAATAAAAACATGATTAAACTTAAAAAAATTTTTGTAATTCTCACGGCTTTTGCGCCGACTCTCGTCTCGGCTCAAGAGCGTCTTTCAGGAACCAAAAAGTTTTTTGAAGCAGTGAAGGGGATAGTGGCGACTTTGATCCCGATCGCTTTTGGGCTTGCGATGATGCTTTTCTTTTGGGGTATCGCCAAGTACATTTGGTCTGCCGGCAATAGCAAAGAAGAAGGAAAACAAATCATGCTCTGGGGAGTGATCGCCGTCTTTGTGATGTCTTCGATCTGGGGCATAGTGGCGTTTATAGGAGATAGCTTTGGGATTGACCAAGAGACCAATATGAATATTCCTACTATCAACAATGTTAGAGGCAGTGGAAGTGGATACCAAAATTGCGCAGGAGAACCGGGTACGCCCGACTGTCCGTAATTCTGTGGATTACCTATTGAACTTGACTGCAAAAAGTTATATTATGTCTGTGTAAGTAATTAAAAATGGTCGTTCGTTTATTATAAATGTTTAGTTATCATGAAAATTAACAAAAAATTAGGAGCATTGGCAGTTGTGGCTTTGGCTACTCTGCCTTTCGTAGCTTTTGCGCAAGATACAAATTTAACCACCTTGACCAACATGGCTACAGGCATTAGGAATATAATCAACATACTAATCCCAGTAGTATTTGGTTTGGGTATACTTGCGTTCTTCTGGGGCTTGGTCAGGTATCTCTTTGGTTCTGAACATGATAAAGAGCAGGCAAAGAAAACTATGCTCTGGGGCGTTATCGCCATCTTCATCATGGCCTCTATTTGGGGTTTGGTAAGGTTTTTGGCTGGCACATTTGGTGTCCAAAATACACCTCCAACACAACCTGGTCAGGTTATCCCAACAATCTAGGTTTAGACTAAAATACACAGTATTCAAAAACCGCGAAATGTTCGCGGTTTTTTTGCACACAAATTTTGTGTGTGCGATTTGGTTTGTGTTAAAATAAAAACATGCAAGAATTGCTAAGAAAGATAGTGGAGCTCATCGTCAACCCGATTATTTTGCTCGGGTTTGTGGTGGCGACCATCTTCTTCTTTTACGCCATCATCCAGCTTATCGCTGGCTC
>DATDVC010000044.1:0-40174 GCA_036517695.1 Minisyncoccota bacterium | reverse complement strand
ATTAACACAGGTTGCTCGTACTGCCGGCAATGCGGATGGCGCTTGGGCAACTGGTTCTCCTTCAGGAAATATCGTAGTTGAAGCTTCAACTGATACCAACTTTGAAGATGGTGGTATTGTGGCGATTTCGCTGATACCAGGGGTTTCTTCAGCTCTTACCTCTCCATCCATCTCTTCTTTTATTGCCTCTCCTGCTTCAATTTCCCAAGGTAACTCATCGACACTATCTTGGTTAGTTTCCGGCAATCCAACTCCCACACTTTCTATTTCCAGTATCGGATCTGTTTCTGGTTCTAGTATTAGTGTGTCGCCGACTGTCACTACCACTTACACCATAACAGCTACCAATTCTCAAGGATCAACAAATTCAAATATCACTGTTACTGTGACCTCTCTACCTCCACCAGATACCACTCCTCCCTCCGTTCCAACTAATCTTTCTGCCTCCTCAATTTCTTCTTCCCAAATCAATCTCTCTTGGACCGTCTCAACTGATATTGTTGGAGTTATTGGTTATAAAATATACAGAGGTGGAGTACAGATTGGTACAAGTATTTCAAATAGCTACTCTGATATCGGACTTTCTGCCTCAACTTTATATTCTTATACAGTTAGTGCTTATGATGCCGCAGGCAATAATAGCACGCAATCTACATCAGCTACTGCAACGACACAGGTGGTAGGAGGAGTATCATGTGGAGCCACCAATATTCGTTGTGTTGGTAGCGGTCAAGAATATGCAACGATTCAGGTCGCCACTAATGCTACCGTAGCAGGAGATACAGTTATTGTTTATCCTGGCACTTATAATGAAACTGTGACTATATCTCGCAGTGGGTCTGTCGGAAACAAAATTGTTTACCAGGGTTACTCTGGCAGTAGTTGTCCTACGACATCTATTAACGATCCTCTTTCACGAGGGGTAAGACCTAATTCAGCGGCAACAACGCAAGGTTTTATTGTGGTGGCTGATTATGTAACCGTCCAGTGTTTTAAGGTGGTTGGGGGTAGTTCAGGTCTTAAGACTTCAGGAAATGCCCGTCACGATATTGATTTTTTGGATAATGTAGTAGATGGTAGTATTACTCCAGGCAGTCCCAGCATAGGCATAGATATTGAACCTAGCAATCCGGTGTCTGCGTCAGACCTACCACACCATATAATTATTTCCCGTAATTATATTACTGGCACTGGTGACGGAGTACTTATTTATGCTAACAATGTGACTTTGACTGATAACGAAAGCGAGCGAATGCGCGGTCAGGGCGATGGCGATCACAATGTTTTTTGGGGAGATACTATTTTGTGGGAAGGTAATTATTACCATGGTAATCGTCTGGCCGATGCGTCTGGCGCCCATAGCGATTGTTGGCAAACTTTCAATTTAGGGTCAAGCTGGGTTGGAGATTGGCAGTTGCGCGTTGCTAAAAATCTAATTTTCACACGCAATACATGCTTGGAAGTGGATGAAACTTTTATGGTGGAATCAACTACAGACAACTTATTCAACAACTGGACAATCACAAACAATTTACTTGCGCTACCTCGTATTGGTGGCAGTGTCGGAGGTGGCGGTTTCGGTAGTACACGGAATATATTTTTCTATCACAACACCATTTATAACGCGGTGCTTGGTTTTGGGAAGTCAGGTGCTAATTCAATTACCACGGCAACAGTCAGGAACAATATCTTTTGTTTAGGTTGCTACATTGTTCATGCAGGTACGGGGGTTGTTACGGCATCCAATAATTTAGAAACCAATACACCGGGGTATGTAAATACTGTTAATAAGGATTTTCATCTCCAAACTGGTAGTATGGCCATTAATGCCGGAGCAACTGGCTTGGGCATTGCCGTGGATCTCGATAATCGTTTGCGCGACTCCCAGCCCGATATTGGTGCTTACGAATACACTGGTTCTGTAACTCCTCCTACATCAACCAAATTCAAAGCAGGGGATAGGGTGCAAACTACATCAAATCTAAATGTCCGTTCCACCCCATCAGCCTCTGGCACTCTCCTCGGCACTCAATCCCTCGCTACTCTCGGAACAATCATATCCGGCGGACAATCAGCTGACGGCTACTATTGGTGGAATATCAACTATGATTCCGGAGCAGATGGGTGGTCTGTAGAAGATTATCTACAAAGTTACTCCGCTCCTATAGTAGGTGACTTCAATCAAGATGGACTGGTCAACTCCATAGACCTTTCTCTTATGACATCCGCTTGGAATACAAGCAATGCTACTTACGATCTCAATCGCGACGGTCTCGTCAACTCTCTGGACTATGTAATCATGGTTCAAAATTGGAGCGTGTGATATAGTGTAGATGTTATGGAAAAGCGATTAACTTATAATATTCAAATAGAAAGAGACGAGGACGGAATATATGTAGTATCCGTGCCAGCTCTCCCTGGCTGTTTGACACAAGGACGAACTTTTGATGAGGCTTTAAAAATGGCACAAGATGCCATATTTGGATTTGTGAGCGTGCTAGCTACAAGAGGGGAAGATGTACCAGTTGATAATTCTAAAACAAGTCCATTTTCTGTAAGTATCATTTCTCCACAAGTTTTGGCATGAGTCGCCTGCCACAAGTAAATTATAGGAAAGTTATCTCTGCTCTAAAACGAGCAGGATTTGAAGAATATAATCAAATTGGAAGCCATTTGATCTTGGTAAATGAGGCAGAAAACTTGCAGACTTCAATCCCGATCCATTCTGGAGACATTGGCCGTGGTCTTCTCAAGAAAATTTTGAAACAAGCTAAAATTTCTGAAGAGGAGTTCAGGAAGCTTTTGTGACGTCAATCGCGATTCTACCGTTAAATTCTCTTAGCTATGCCATTCTGATGCAGAATTGGAGTCTGTAAAAACCCAATTAAAACTATATAAGAATATGAAATATTGACTAACTATATATAGTTTGATATCATAAGATCCATGACCACAAAAGAAAAATTGCAATTTATTCTGAAGCTTTCTGGTTTAAATCAGGCAAAGCTCGCAACTCGCTTGGGAGTGACTTTTGTCGCTCTTAATCGTTGGATTAACGAAAAGGCTACACCCAGGAAAAGTGCGCTTCTTAAGATTGACGAGCTTTACAAAGAATATTCGGGAGAAAAAATAATTCCAGAAAATGTTTTGGAGGCCAAAAGAGTTATAATTCTTACCAAGCGAAAATCACACAAAAATATATTGAAAGAGATTATAGATAATCCGGATATTCGGGACCAATTTTATCTTTCTCTTACTTACAATACCAACAGCATTGAAGGTAGCACTCTTTCAAAAGATGACACCGCAGCCGTTATTTTTCATAATACTGCCTTGCCAAATAAAAGTTTGGTAGAACAATTAGAAGCCAAAAATCATCAAGCGGCACTAGAATACTTAATGAGACATTTAGTCGACAAAAAACCTCTAAGCGAGAAATTTATTTTGAAGCTCCACGGAATTTTACTTAACTCCATTCGCTCTGATGCGGGCAATTACAGAAATCATGGGGTAAGGATTATGGGCACTTATGTGCCGACTGCAAATTTTGCAAAAATTGGCGCTCTCATGAAAAAACTGATCAGAAAAATAAATCAAAAAAACAGCAATATGATAAAACACATTGCCGACATTCACAGCCAGTTTGAAAAAATACATCCGTTTGGGGACGGTAATGGCAGAGTGAGCAGGCTTCTAATGCAGGCTATGTCTATAAAAGCGAATCTGGCTCCAGTCATAATCCTTCAGGAAAAAAAGAGATTGTATTACACCTATCTCAATAAAGCTCAAATAGAGGATGATTTGTCTCTCTTGGAAGATTTTGTTTGCGATGCCATCAATTCTGGATATGAAATAATTGAGAGGAATTTATAAATTACTATCTCGGCCAACGAGTCCAAACCACCGCTAATTTAAATGTCAGGTCTTTGGCTATGTCATAATGGTGCAGAATTGGTCGGTTTAGGCGAGCAAAAATTGCTCAAATATGTTACAATAGGAGCATGAAAAAGGGAGAAAAAACTGATTTAATTAAATTTAGACCAGAGCTCTTTTGGGATGTGGATCCAAAGACGATTGATCCGGAGAAACATGCTAAATATATTATCGAGAGGATATTAGATTATGGTTATGATAATGAGGTTAAGTGGATGTGGAACTATTATCCGAAAGAATTAATCTCGGATACCATAAAAGTTTCTAGGGTAATTTTTCCTTTTACTAAAAACCTGTGGAACCAACTACTAAAAACAGTATAATCTGGCATACAGAAATTTTGCCCAAAAGCACCCACAAAGCTTTGGATTTTTTGTCTACTCAAAAATGGCTTGAGGAATCAGATTGGTATCTAGCTGGTGGTACCGCTCTTGCTTTACAAGTTGGCCATAGAAGCAGTGTTGATTTGGATTTTTTCATACCCACACTTGATTTTTCTACCGATATCCTAATTACTCATTTTAAAGATGTTGAATGGGAGCTTGATTTTACCAGAGAGGCAACTGTGTATGGCAAGTTACTGGGAGCAAAAGTGAGTTTTATAGGGTACCCCTTTTTTCTTCCTAAAGAAAAATTTTTACCATATGGTTCAGTCAAAGTTTTGCAAACAAAAGATGTTGCCGTTATGAAAATTATTGCGTTGAGTCAGAGAGGCAAGAAGCGCGACTTTGTAGATTTGTATTGGTATGTGCGCAATATAGAATCTCTTGAGCAAGTTATTCTTAAAATAAATGATCAGTATCCTCAAACTAATCACAATCTACACCACATTCTTAAAAGTCTCACTTATTTTCCTGATGCTGATGAGGACCCAATGCCAAATATAAATTTTTCTGTGACTTGGCAAGAAGTGAAAGATTATTTTCTAAAAGAGGTGCCAATCTTAACTCGCAAATTATTGGATTTGTAACTCCCTTCCAGACCTTCTTCTTAGCTTTCCACAACACGTCTATTTACTCCTCTGTTGAGAGGGTATAATAGTCTATATGCAAACATTACAACAAATAGTTTCGTCTTTAACCGCAATTTTAATAGCGCTTCAGACTTCGGTCTCTGGTTTGCCGAGTGCCCAAGTGGCTCAAGTCACTCCATCGGCCGTGCTCTCGCTTTCTCCATCGTCGACTTCGGTAAACGTAAATAATACTTTTACAGTTAATATTCTCTTAAATACCGGAGGCCAATCCGCTTACGGAGTTGATGTGAACAAGCTCCGTTTCAATCCGGCCGTTTTGCAGGTCGTAGACGCTGACGCGGGAACCTCTGGCGTGCAAATTTCTCCAGGCAGTCTCATGGCTCTTACAATAATCAACAACATAGACAATACGGCTGGCACCATCCAATTTTCTCAAATTGCAACCCCTGGCTCCACTTACAGCGGTTCCGGAACGGTAGCCACTGTTACTTTCAGAGCAATATCTGCCGGATCTTCAAGCGCTACTTTTGATTTTAGCTTGGGAAGTGGCACTGATTCAAATGTGGCCGGTCTCGGAGGGGATTTGCTAGCTTCTGTAGGAAGTGGCTCTTATACTGGGGTAGCTCTTGATACCACTCCGCCAACCATCTCTTCTATCTCATCTTCCGGTGTGACCACTTCTGGTGCGACTGTTTCTTGGAATACCAACGAAGCGTCCGATACCCAAGTGGAATACGGCGCTACTACTTCTTACGGAAGCCAGACTGCTCTCAACTCTTCTCTTGTTACTTCGCACTCGGCGACTCTGTCTGGTCTTTCAGCTTCCACTCTTTATCACTACAGAGTCAAGTCTCGCGATGCGGCGGGTAATCTCTCCACATCAGGAGATAACACTTTTACTACTCAAGCGCCTCCTGACACCACCCCGCCAACCATTTCTTCTGTAGCAGTTTCCGGGGTTACCACTTCAGGTGCTACTGTCTCTTGGAACACCAACGAAGCGTCCGATACTCAAGTGGAATACGGCGCTACTACTTCTTATGGATCACAAACTACTCGCAATCCTTCTCTTTTAACAAGTCATTCTGCTACGGTTTCTGGTCTTTCTCCTGCCGCAACCTATCACTTTAGAGTCAAGTCTCGCGATTCGGCGGGCAACTTGGCCATGTCTTCCGACAGCACTTTTACAACCAATAGTCTTCCTGACACTACCGCCCCCTCTGTTCCATCGGGACTTTCAGCGACCCCAACAAGCGAGAGCCAAATTCAAGTTTCTTGGAATGATTCGACTGATCCGGCGGGTAGCGGTCAGGCCGTCTCCGGTGTCGCAAGTTACAGAGTATTTCGTGATGGCGTCCAAGTCGGCACTACCGCTTCGACTGCTTATTTGGATACAGCTCTTTCGGCAAATACCGCTTACAGTTACAGGGTGTCAGCCGTAGACAACGCGGGTAATGTTTCTTCTCAAAGCTCCGCTGTTTCAGCTACAACCCCGATATTCTCTCTTTCGGTTCAGCGAAGAATTGTTTTGGTGCCGGAAGGCGCGCCGTCGAGTGGTAGAGATGTGTCAGGAACGGTAGAGTTTCTTGACCCATCAAATCTTGGCAATAAGTTATATCAAGCGAGCATCACCACAGACACTCTCGGTCGCCATACCGTAGATGTGCCGGCCGGCTTGTTGCCTACGGTGGCAATGAGAGCTGTGGTTTCCGGTTATCTTTCAAAGATTCAGTCCGGTGTTGATTTGAGAAATACTACCGTTCTTGATGTCAGTTTTCCAACGTTACCAGCAGGAGACTTTAATGACGATCAGTTGATCAATTCGCTGGACTTTTCCTACATGAACGGAAAGTGGTCTACCTCTGACGCTCTCGCAGACCTAAACAGAGATAGCAGTGTAAACTCTCTCGACTTCGCATTTCTTTCAAACAATTGGCTTCAAAGTGGGGAATAGTATAAAATTATAGAATTGTAATTTAAATTATAAAATTTAAAAAAATGAAAAAAGTTATTGCAATAATCGGAATGTTACTTGTGCCTTCACTTGCTTCAGCGGCTACTCTATCGGTCTCTCCTTCTTCCCAAAGTGTAAACGTGGGAGACACTTTTACTGTTACTATAAATTTGGATACGCAAGGGTCTCAAGTAGATGGGGTAGACTTGCGATATTTAAATTATAATCCAGCGCTGTTACAGGTTCAGGGAAATCAGATAACTCCAGGTTCTCTCATGCCGATGACTTTGGCAAATACCGTCAATTCTTCTAACGGCAGAATAACTTTTTCTCAAGTAGCGCTTGGTGGCAACAAATACAACGGATCCGGCGTGCTCGCCACGGTAACTTTTAAAGCCATAGCAGAGGGGAGCGCCAACCTTACTTTTAGCCATACTTCGAACAGCACAACCGACTCAAATGTAGCCGCAAATGGATCTGATGTTTTGAGCGCAGTTGTTAATGGGTCCTACACAATAGGTTCAGGGTCTTCTTCCTCTGATAACACCAGTTCTGGTGGCGGGGCTTCGAGTGGTGGGGGTGGCGGCGGCGGAGGGGGCTCTTCTTCTGGTAGTGTCAGTAATAGCTCTGGCTATATTCCTCCTATTGGCACTGTTTCTGCTTATGCGCCGGCGGGGGGTTTGATCCGCAATCTTTTTCGTGGCGCCACCGGAGACGACGTCAAAACTCTCCAACAATTCTTGGTCAATCAAGGTTACACCACAGCTGACAACATTACCGGCTACTATGGCCCAGCCACAGAAGTGGCAGTCAAAGCTTTTCAAAGCGCTCAAGGGATAGTCTCTTCTGGTGATCCGGTTTCTACAGGCTACGGCTTTGTTGGTCCGTCAACCAGAGCTAGAATAAATCAGTTGCTTGGAGGAGGCGGGGGAGGTGGCTATGCGTCAAGCGGGCTTACACCGGCTCAAATAGAATCCATAAGAGCTCAAATTCTCTTACTCCAACAGCAGGTTCTCGCGCTTCTTATGAAGTTACAAGCTTTGGTAGCCGCCGGCCAGCAATGATTATCTAGAAGATCTATATGCACGATATGCGTTTTAACAATCCGCCCAATCCAGAAAAATTGCCAGAGCAAATAGTTGGCTCTGGATCCGTGGCTAAAAAGAGCGGAAAAGGTTTTGCCTCTTTCCTAAAGACTCTACTCAAAGTTTTAGTAGTCCTTGCCTTGCTTTACGGCGCGATCATCGGTTCAAAATATTTCATCAATAAAAAGTCAAACAACTTGGTTTTGAATTATAGCGCAGTCTTTCTTTCAAATGGGCAGGTTTACTTCGGAAAAATAATAGACAAAAATGATCAAGAACTTACTCTAAAAGAAGTGTACTACCTTCAAAATGCCAACAGCGACTTTTCTCCTGAAGCGATCCAAGGATCAGGATTTACTTTGGTAAAGTTGGGGCAAGAATTGCATGGCCCGGAAGACATCATGCATGTAAACAGAAGTCAAATTTTATTCTATGAATATTTAAGAGACGATAGTCAGTTGGTCAAGACTATAGAAAATTATAAATAGTTTCGCGTAGCATTATTAGCAAGATTAAGTATAACTTGTAATAAATTATTTATGGAAGAACAAGCAGAACAGACAAATAGTAGATTTCATTTTGATTTCGGAAAAGTATTTGAACGCTGTCTTTTTGGGGTTACGCTTTTGTTGCCGATCATATTTATACCATCTCCAAGTGTTTCTTTATATTCCGCAAAAGTAGCTTTGCTTGCGGTGGTGGCAGTCTTGTTTCTCGGCACGTTTCTCGCCATGACCCTCTCTCGTGGCATCATATCTTTTCCGAAATCAAAATTTTTGATACCAATTGCGGTTTTTCCGGTAGTTTATTTTTTAGCTTCATTTTTTTCAGGACAGCCAATCAAATCTATAGTTGGACAAGTTTTTGAGTTGGGCACTTCTGGTTCCATACTGATGTTGACCATGCTTTTGTTTGTAGCCATGTTTTCTTTGAGAGAAAAAGTCGACAATGGGATAAGGTTTTTTAATCTTCTATTTGTTTCGGCGGGGGTTGTGATAGCGCATTTGTTTGTAAGAATTTTAGCCATTGGTGGCGTTTTGCCGGAATCGATAGGTTCTCGAATTCCAAATTTTGTTCTAGGTGGCGCCATTGATACGGCTATTTTTCTTGGAATGGTTTGTGTTGTTTTGATTGCGGCTTTAAATATGTGGATTGCGGGCAAAGCTCGTTATTTGGCATATGCGTTTATGGCCATTTCGATTGCTTTTGTCGCCGCGTCCGGATTTTTGCCGGTAGTCATTGTTTTGGGTTTATTTGCTCTTGTTTATTTTGTCTATACTTTTTCCTGGTCTGTGAGTGGCGATCATGAGATGAAAAAAGCTTCTTTCCCGTCGCTATTCGTGCTTTCTGCTTGTGTCGTAGTTCTTCTTTCCGGCTCTTCTCTTTCGGGTTTTTTGTCGAATGCCTTTAAAATCAATTCTGTTGAGGTGCGACCAAATTTGGATACTACAGTTGAGATGATTGGCCAAGCGTGGCAGGTGAACCCAATTTTGGGAGTTGGCCCAAATATGTTTAAAGAATTTTGGGATCTCAAGAGACCTGTTGATATAAACGTAACCCAGTTTTGGGGGGCGGAATTTAATTTTGGTTCTGGGTTTATACCAACTGTTGCAATTACTACCGGAATTTTGGGCACTGTTACGATCCTTGCTTTCTTGTTTTTGTATGCGCGCGCGGGATTTAAAGCCATATTTTATACAGGCCCTGACTTAAGGTATCGCCAAGTGTCTTCGACCGCATTTTTTTCCTCTCTCTTTTTGTGGGTGATGGCTTTTGTTTATGTGCCAAGCATTAGTCTTATCGGACTGGCCTTCATTTTAAGCGGAGTTTTTGCTGGTAGCTTGGTTTCTCAAGGGGTGGTTGAACAAAAAACAATAAATATTTTTCGAAATCCGAAAGCAAATTTTGCTGCCGTGTTCAGTATCATTATCTTACTCATTTCCTCGATAGCTTTCGGTTATTTTGTGATTGAAAGAGTGGTAGCTACATCTTTTTTTAATAAAGGAGATGTCAATAAAGCTATTCAGATAGCGCCGACCGATCTTTATTGGAGGAGGGTTGCCGAGCTGTCTCTTTCTGAAATCGGGTCTATTGTCAGCACGGTTTCTTCAGTTGAAAATCTAAATGAATCTCAAAGGATTGCTGTTCAAAATGCTGTTACCGGAGCAATAGAAGGTTCCAGGCAAGCAATCGCATGGAATAGTAAAAATTATCAAAATTGGTTTGCTCTGGGTCGGGTTTATGAGGTTTTGGGCGCTAATGGCATCTCTGGAGCTGTGGAAAATGCCAATGTCGCGTATATTGAAGCTCAAAATCGTTCACCGCAAAATCCTGCAATTCCGCTTGCTTTTGCCAGATTAAAAGCCCTTTCTGGTGATATTGGCGGGGCTAGAGAAAATATCGGCAAAGCCATTCAGCTTAAGAATAATTATACCGATGCCTATTTTACTTTGGCCCAACTTGAAGTTGCCTCCAATAATATTCAGGGAGCCATTGATTCGGTTGAAGCGGCGACTTTCATTGACTCTGGCAATGCCGTTCTTTATTTTCAACTTGGTTTGCTTAAGTATAACAACCGAGACTTTGCTGGCGCCGCTAAAGCTTTTGAGAGAGCGGTTGAGTTGATAAATGACTATGCGAATGCCCGTTACTTCCTAGGGCTTTCTTATGAGAATTTGGGTAGGGATATTGACGCAATTGCGCAATTTGAAGAGATACAAAAAACAAATCCAGATAATGCCGAAGTCGTCCTCATTCTGGACAATTTACGGGCAGGCAAATCACCATTTAGCAATGCCGAGCCGCCGATAGATGCCGAGCCCGAAAAAAGGCCAGAACCTCCGATAGAAGAAAACTAATCTCTGTGTGTTAAACTGACAGGGCAATGGTAGCCAAAACCTTGAGAATGATTACAAGCAAAATAAGCGGCCTAAGAGAAGCCGCTTTTTGGCTTTCTGTATTTGCCTTATTTTCCCAAATTTTAGCTCTTTTGCGTGATCGCTTGCTTGCCCATCATTTTGGAACAGGTGTGGAGCTTGATATTTATTATGCGGCCTTCAAAGTGCCGGATCTTATTTTTGTGACAGTGGCTTCGCTGGTTTCCATATCGGCTCTGATCCCGCTTTTTGCAAGGCAGGAACAAGAACCGAAAAGACTAAAAGAAACTGCTGAATCGATATTTACAGTTTTTTCAATCGCAATCAGCTTTTTTTGTATCCTGGCTTGGTTTTCGATGCCACTCGTGATCAATACCTTTTTTACCGGGTTTTCAGCTTCAGCTCGAGCAGAGACAATTTTTCTTTCTAGACTATTGCTTGTCTCACCGTTTTTTTTGGGCTTTTCAAATTTTTTTGGCAGTATCGTTCAGTATGAAAAGAGGTTTATCTTATACTCACTAAGTCCGCTTCTGTATAATTTGGGTATTATTGTGGGTATCGTTTTTTTGGTTAATCCGCTTGGTGTCACTGGAGTGGTGATCGGTGTCATGTTTGGCGCTTTACTCCACTTTTCTTTGCAGGCAATATTTGTTTTAAGTTCCTCCATTAGGCCAAAATTTACCAGAAAAATAAATTGGCCGGTGGTTAGGGAGACGGCTCTTCTTTCTGTGCCACGCACCCTTGCTCTTTCGGTGGTCAGTTTTGTCGGCTTCTTTTTTGTAGCTCTTGCTTCTAAAATATCACCTGGCTCTATTACTGTTTTTAATCTGGCCCTTAATCTGCAGTCTGTGCCCCTATCTTTAATCGGTGTAAGTTTTAGTCTGGCGGCCTTTCCTGCTTTGTCCATATCGGCCGCCAAAAAAGACACAAATGAAATTGTTGAAAGGATAAGCGACGGTCTGCGCCAAATAATTTTCTGGTCGTTGCCTTTTACGGCTCTGGTCATTGTGCTCCGCGCTCATATTGTGAGAGTTGTTCTTGGTTCGGGAGCTTTTGACTGGTCAGCTACCAGATTGGTTGCGGCCTGTCTTGCGATTTTTGTAGCTTCAACTGTTTTTCAAAGTATTCAACTTTTCCTCTCTCGCAGTCACTATGCTCTTGGTAAAACCAAGTGGCCACTTCTGGGTAATTTGATTGGTGGCATTGTTTCAGTTGCGACAGCTCTTTTAATAATCGGCTCGCCTGATTTTTTCCGTGGTCTGCTTGAAATTATGGCCACTGTTTTAAACGTAGAAGATTTGCATGTTGGTATATTGCTTTTACCTCTATCTTACTCTTTCGGCGCTCTTGTTAGCGCCACCATACTTTTTTTGGCGCTTGACGGCCAATTGGTTCAAAAGGTTTGGCGAGTTATCAGTTCTTCCGTCATGGCAGGTGGTGTAACCGCCGCGATTGTCGCTCTCGGCTCTTATTTTGGTTTGTGGCTCATGGACGGCCTGTTCAATCTGGATACATTTATAGGAGTATTTGGCCACGGTTTTTTTGCCGGTCTTTTGGGTATTGTCTTTGGGGCTGTTTTTCTTGTACTATCTAAAAATCGAGATATGAAAGAGTTAACTGAAAGATTTTAGCAATGAAGAATATACGCAACTTTAGCATCATAGCCCACATTGACCACGGCAAATCAACCTTGGCCGACCGCATGCTTGAGATAACGGGCACAATTGAAAAGAGAAAAATGCAAGACCAAGTTCTTGATTCCATGGAGCTTGAGAGGGAGAGGGGGATAACCATTAAAATGCAACCCGTAAGGATGCTCTGGCATCCTGGAGGTCCTGAGCAAAGCGAAGGACAGGAATATGTTTTAAATTTGATAGATACTCCGGGCCACATAGATTTTTCATATGAAGTTTCTAGGGCGCTCAAAGCGGTTGAAGGGTCTATACTCTTGGTTGACTCTACTCAAGGCGTGCAAGCCCAAACTTTTACTACTCTAAATATGGCTCGAGAGTCCGGGCTAAAAATTATTCCGGTTTTGAGTAAAATAGATTCTCCTCTTGCGCGTGTGGATGAAGTGAGAAGCGAAGTTATGGAGCTTTTGGGCTGTAGCGCAGAAGAAATATTGCTTGTTTCTGGCAAGACCGGGGAAGGTGTGGAGGCATTGCTTGAAACCGTGGTGGAAAAAATCCCTCCTCCAAAGACAGAGGGAGACCAGTTTAAGTCTCTGGTTTTTGATTTCAAATATTCTCCGCATAGGGGGGTCATGGTGTTTGTGCGCGTGATGGAGGGGGAGGTGGGGGCTGATACCGAGCTTATCTTTAAGGTGGCTCAACAAAAATTTACCGCAACAGAAGTTGGTATTTTTTCTCCCGAAGAAACCAAGAAAGAAAAGCTTTCTGCCGGCGAAATCGGCTACATAGTAACTGGCATAAAAGAGCCCGGCATAGCTTCTGTGGGGGATACAGTGGCACACGCATCAGACTCGGACGAACCTCTTTCTGGCTATCAATCTCCCAAGCCCGTGGTGTGGGCTTCGATTTACCCGGAAGCTCAAGATGATTTTGTTCTTTTGAAACAATCACTTTCCAAACTAAAACTTTCTGACTCTTCTTATACCTACGAAGAGGAATCATCGGGACTTTTAGGTAGGGGTTTTAGGTGTGGCTTCTTGGGCATGCTTCATTTGGAGATAATAACGGAAAGATTGAGAAGGGAGTTTAAGCTCGAGTTGGTAGTTACCATGCCGACCATAACCTATGAAGTCGTTTACAAAAATCTCAACCGTGATGGAACTCCCAAAAAAGAAATGATATATTCTCCGGCTCTTTTTCCCGACGAAGGCCTTCTTGAAAAGATATATGAGCCGTGGGCTTCTGTGGTGATCATCACGCCAGCGTCTTTTGTTGGGGCTCTTGTCCAGCTTTTTTATGAACACGAAGCGGAGCTCCAAACTTCTATAAATTTCGGAGAAGATAAAACAGAAATGCGCGTAGAGATGCCACTCCGGGAACTTATGCGCAATTTTTTTGACAAGCTGAAAAGTGCTACCTCCGGATATGCATCGATATCTTACGAAATAAAAGATATGCGCGAAGCCAATGTGGTAAGACTAGACATACTTGTTGCGGACGAAGTACAGCCCGCTTTTTCAAGGGTTGTTTCCAGACGAACGGTTGAACAGGACGCCGAAACCATGGTCGAAAAATTGCACAACCTAATACCTCGCCAGATGATAGCGGTGAAGATCCAGGGCAAGGCTTTGGGCAGGATAATTTCTTCTCGCACCATCTCCGCTTTTCGCAAAGATGTCACCCAACATATGTATGGTGGTGATATAACCAGAAAGATGAAACTGCGAGAAAAACAAAAGAAAGGCAAGAAAAAAATGCAGTCCAGAGGCTCGGTAAATATTCCGCATGATGTTTTTTTGAAGGTGATGAAGGGCTGATCAATAGGGCAGATAAACAAGGATCATACCCAAAATTACCATTACAGCCACTATTGTCCACAAGAATCGTAATATTTTTTGTGATCTGGGATGCCAAAGCATATGTTTATTATGATAACATAATTATATGCGTGGCGTTAAAACAAAAAGCGGTAACAGATGGAAAAGAGCTGTAATTTTCTGCTTCTTGCTTTTGCTTCTCGGTCTTTTTGGTCACTCTGTAAAAAATGTATATTTGAAAAAGAGGGGGGCGGAGGATGCTCTGGCTCGGATGCAAAATGAAAAATCTGAATTGCAAGAAAGAAAAAAAATCTTAGAACAATCGATAGAACGGCTATCAACCGAAGAGGGTGTTGAATTTGAAATACGTCGCAAACTAAACATGGCGGAAGCGGGGGAGAGTGTTGCTTTTATCGTGGAAGAAAAAGCTCCGTCCGAATCGGTTTTGCCTCAAAAATCGAGTTGGCAGAAATTTAAAGATTTTTTGGGCAACTTGTTTGGCCAATAGAAAAACGGCATCTCGTGAGACGCCGGCAAATTTGGCGGAAGAGTGTTTCCCCATCAGGCGTTCCAAGGCGGAGTAAGAAGGACCGCTAGACGCACTCTTCCAAGGGGAAATGCTATCAAACTATAAAATTTTGTCAACAAATTTTATTCAAAACTCAATTCTGTCAGATTAAATATCAAAAATGTGTTATAAAATAAGGATATTTTAGGATTAGTATACCAAGTTATAACCGAATGTAGTATTATCCCATAAATAATATGGGGAATGATAAATTTACATCCACTTTTGATAAAAACTGAGCTTAGTAAGTACAAAGATTATGGATTAGATAAATATGACGATATATTGTTGAGACTATATGGACATTACCAATCTAGATATTATGAAAATAAAGATAAATCTACATCTAAAGGTACAGATGAATTAAAGGAATTTGACGCCTTGTGGTTTGACCTATTTCAAAAAATACAAATGCCTATTGAGATAAAGTATAGGAATGCCTTTACTTCAAGGCTGTTTGAGGAGGACGATTATGGTTTTCACGATAATTACCGCTATTGGTGTCTACATCTCAATAAGGCTTTCGAACCTCATGTCTTAGAAATGAAAAAAATGTATGATGCTGTTACTGCATATTTATATCCACCGAAATAATTTTTTAATACAAAAACAGCGACTATTTCATAGCCGCTGTCTGTACCTCCTTAAGTACTTCTTCAAATTCCTTGTGGAATCTACGAAGAAAGTACGATAAAGGATATCTCTCTCCAAAACCATCGCCGAAGTCGATCATTTTCAATCCGGTGCTACTTCGCCGAAAGTTTTGAGGGGTAAAAGGATGACGACTCATATATCTAAGAAGTTTCTGTGCGTCGGGTGGAAGCTTCCGAAAAATCTCCCTCAGTTCCTCCCATGTTGGTTTCTCGCCACTCTCAAACCTCGAGATACTTACGAAGCCCAGACTAAAAACTGGTGCCAGAAAGGAAGCTTTATTGCACAGGATGTAAGTTGCAAACTCCGATGCATTAGCGATAATCCCGCGCATGTAGTGAAACCGGAGCCCATGAGTAGTCATTTGCCTCAAGGCTGGAAGTTTGAATACGATGCCAAAGACAATTAGGGCTACTCTAGTAGAGACACGCTTGATTTGCATAAGTTCTCCTTATCTATTCTGCGTATCATATAATCATTAAATAAGACATTTGTAAATAGCCGGTTAGAACCGATCTAAAAAGCTGAGAATACCCTTATTTTAAGGCTTAAATCAGTTTTTGTTCAAAAAATCGTATCATTTCCAGTATTAGAAAAACAAACGTGTTATAACCGCCAAAATCGGAAAACTAAATAACAGATTCAGAAAATCGTAAGAAAAGTATACTAATGTGCGGGTAGGGGGAATCGAACCCCCGTCTCAACCTTGGGAAGGTCGCATCATGCCACTAAACTATACCCGCATTATTATTACTTGCGATTAAATATATCTAAATTTAAATACTTTTTCCACAATTATTTTTGTTTTACCATTTTTAAAAAAATTAATAAACAACCCAAGTTTGGCCTATCGCCCGAACTTGGGTTACAATGAGTGGGTGGTAGCAAAAAGAAAAACAATACTAAACGAAAAAACCGTTGAAATTCTTGAAAGTGTCGCAAAAATTGGAACGATAATGTTTTTGGGCATAGCCGCTCCTGGCGCGGCTGGACACATAATAAAGCTTCTTGGGTGGGCTCCGGATTACAGAAGCAACTACAGAACAAAAAGGGCAATCAAATCTCTTGAAAATAGGAAATTCGTGCGTTTTTGGATAAAAAACGGAAAAGGCCACTTAGCTCTAACGGAGGAAGGGAAAAATTTCTTTGCTAATTTGCAGGCAAAAAAAATTAAATTGCCTCACAATCCTATCTGGGATGGAAAATGGAGGATAGTCACTTTTGATATTCCAGAGAAACAGAAAATTCAAAGAAAACGTTTTTCGAACACTCTTACTTTTATCGGAATGTGTAATCTTGAAAAATCGATATTTGTTTATCCGCATGAATGTAAGGATGCTGTATTCAAAATAGCTAGTTTGTATGGAGTGGAAGGGAATATTAAGTATATTGTTGCGGATTCCATTGAACCAGATCGAAAATTAAAGATGGCCTTTCCTTTTACAAACCATAAAACATAAACAAAACAACCCAAGTTTGACCTATCGCCCGAACTTGGGTTGTTTGTGGTGTGTTAAAAATATTTATAACTTGGGAAAATTATGACTTGGGAAAATATTTAACTTGAGAAACGAATTGATTTATGGAAGGGGCTCAATTTATCGAGGCGAGAACACGGCGGATGGTGCCAGATTCAATTTTGTCTTCAAGGATGTAGCCTTCTTTTTCTATTTCAACTCTAAGTTCGTCGCTTCTTTGCCAATCTTTTCTACTTCTTGCATCATCGCGTTCTTTTTTGAGCTCCAATATTTCGTCGGGGATATTTTCAAAAATTTCTTTGGACAAAGTTTCTATTTTCAAACCAAGAACAGAATCGATTTTACTTATCGCATATTTTGATTTTGCGTCCTGAAGCAGGGCCATAACTTTCGGGGTATTTAGATCGTCTGAAATCGCTTCTTCAAAACCACTCACGATCTCGCCATCATTCCCGCTTTCTTCTGGAAGTTCTTTGAAAGAGGAGAGTATTTTTTCATAAGCATTTTGGGCGCCAAGCACTCCTTCCCAGGTAAAATTGGCTGGAGTTTTGTAGTGTGAAGTGAGTAACCAGTAGCGGAAGGAGAGAGGGTGAATCTTGTGTTTCAACAAATCATCCATATAAAAAGCTGTGCCTTCGGATTTTGAGATTTTCATGTCATCTATTTTGATATGCTCGCGATGAAGCCAGAATTTTGAAAATGGCGAGGTGCCGGTTGCCGCTTCAGATTGGGCGATTTCATTGTTGTGATGCACGCCTATATGCTCGATGCCTCCGGTGTGGATGTCTATTTGTTCGCCTAAAATTTTTATAATCATCGCCGAGCATTCAATGTGCCAGCCGGGAAAACCCAAACCCCATGGCGACTCCCAGCCCAGCTTTTTGTCTGATTTCCAAAGGATAAAATCTGTAGGGTTTCGTTTTTCGGTTTTTGATACGCGAGCGCCTTCCTCCAAGCCCTCAAGATTTATGTTGCCAAGCTTGCCGTAGTTGGGGAATTTCTTGGTATCAAAATAAACACCTTGTTCTCCACTGTAGGCGAATCCTTTTTCCTCTAAAATTTTTATAAGATTTATTTGTTCTTCTATATAGTCTGAAGCGTAAGGGAAAATAATTTTTTCGGGGTCAATGTTTAAAAGCTTGAGATCAGAAAGGAAAATGTTGGCGTATTTCTCGGCCAGCTTCCTCATGTTTTCGAGTGTTAAGGCAAAACCCTCCCTTTTTAAACCTTTGCTCATCCTGTCTTCTCCCTCGTCGGCTTGGCCGTCATTGTCTCCAGATAGGTGCCCAAAGTCAGTAAAGTTTATTACCTGCTTTACCTTGAGTCCGGAATATTCCAGTGTCCTTCTTAATATATCGGCAAACACAAACATCGAAAGATTTCCTATGTGTTGTCTTCCGTAAACTGTTGGACCGCAGTTGTACATTTTGACCGCACCTTTCTCGAGTGATTCAAACTTTTCTTTTTTGTTTGTTAGCGTGTTATGTAGGTTGATTTCCATTATATCCACTTTTTATACTTGAAATAGAAAAACATTGCAATGCTTATGGCAAGCATGATGCCTACTATTATCCAAAAATCATTCAACGCACCGACTATAGGCATTGATGTCGTGTTCATGCCGAAAATCCCAGCAATCAACGAAAGAGGGAAGGTGACAAAGGCCATAATTGTGAAAACTTGCATAACCTCGTTCTGTTTGGTTGTGAGAAGGGAGTTGTTTGTCTGTCTGATTTCCTCCAGCCCATCTGTCATATTTTTGGTTGTTGCCATCAAGCGTTTCCACTCCTCAAACAGCCGTTTTGCGTCTTTTGCAAATTTTGCGCCAAAAAGTTTCTCCCCATTTTTTTCAAGATTTTCCCAAACTGTCTCGTGAGCGCCTACGGTGCGCTTGATCAGAAGAAGATTGCGCGCCACGTATGAAATACTCCAAACCATTTCTTTTTCAAGCCCGGAAAAAGTTTTCGTCTCGATCTCTTTTATTTGGTCTTCCATATACTCGATCTCATCAAAAAGGAATTTATAAATTTCTTCCGCTAGACCGAAAAATAGATGAGGGTGATGCTCTTTGTTCAATATTTCGGCAACCTCAATCTGTTTGCTGAAATGATGAAGTGCGTCTATGCTATCGTATCTTACTGTGATCAGTTTTTTTTCTGAAATTACAAAATCAATTTCTTGCTCGGAATTTTCCATGCGGGAATGGTTGAAAAAAGGAACATGAAGGACCACATAGAGACTATCGCCAAATTCTTTGGCCTGCTGTTTTGGGGTGGGTATAAGCAGGTCTCTCGCTATTATCGGATCAAGATTTTCTGAAAGTGTTAGAGAGTCGAGCTCTTCTTTTGTTGGTGAATTCACGTCTGCCCAAGTCTGGTCAAAAAACGACCTGTTTGTAATCATTGGTTTTGGCTACTAAATAATAGTTTTTATAAAGATTTATATATGATATATTATAGCAGAAAACATAGAAAAAAATGAAAGAAAAACATGCAAATATACTAATATCGTTGGTGCTGATTGGCGTAGTGTTTGTCGTTGGTTTCCAAATTGGAAAAGGCCAATCTTATTATCGCGCGAATATTTCAATTCTTAATGCTACCAGCACGGAAAATGTTGATCTGGAGCCATTTTGGAAGGCCTGGTCCATTTTGAATGAAAGATTTGCTCCATCTTCCTCGACAACTCCCGGAGTCACAAGCGAAGACAAACTTTGGGGCGCTATCGGCGGTCTTGCCGCGTCCTACAAAGATCCCTACACGGTATTTTTCCCTCCGGCTGAAGCAAAAGTTTTTGAGGAAGAAATAAGCGGCAGTTTTGGCGGTGTTGGAATGGAGATTGATATAACCGACGGTTCTCTGACGGTAATTGCCCCTCTAAAAAATACACCCGCGTTCAAGGCCGGCGTTAAACCGGGGGACAAGATACTCTCGATTGACGGCAAACCTTCTTTAAATATGAATACTGACGAGGCCGTCAGATTGATAAGGGGAGAAATCGGCACTAAAGTGTCCATAATTTTTGCAAGAGAAGGGGAGGATCCAGTAACTAAAGATATCATCAGAGCGGCTATCGAAATACCGACAGTAGAGACGAAGTTGTTGCCCGAGGGCGTGTTTGTCTTAGAATTATACAATTTTTCTGCGAATTCAACGGGGTTGTTTAGGGAAGGGTTGAGGGAATTTGTTGAATCTGGCGCAGACAAATTGGTGATCGATTTGAGAAATAACCCCGGGGGTTTTTTGGAGGCGGCGATCGACATGGCGAGTTGGTTTCTGCCGACCGGCAAAGTTGTGGTAACGGAAGACTTCGGCGAGGGCAAAGAAAAACGCGAATATAGAAGCAAGGGCTATGATGTTTTTACAGACAGGTTGAAGTTGGCCATTCTTGTAAACGGCGGTTCCGCTTCGGCTTCGGAGATATTGGCTGGGGCATTGAGAGAGCATGACAAGGGTGTGATAATAGGAGAAAAGACTTTTGGCAAAGGTTCGGTTCAAGAACTGCTACCCATAACTTCTGAAACCTCGCTAAAAATCACCGTGGCTCACTGGCTGACTCCGATGGGCAATTCGATTTCTGTTGGAGGCATTACCCCCGACATTGAAGTCCTCGCGACTCCAGAAAACACAAAAGATGGGGCTGATCCCATCCTTGATGAAGCGGTAAAATATTTGCTAAATCTGTAAAATAAAATGAAAATAATTTTAAAACAAGATGTGAAGGGGATTGGTCGGAAGTATGAGATCAAAGAAGTATCAGACGGATACGCCAACAATTTTCTTTTGCCCAAAAAACTTGCCGAATTTGCAAGTCAGAGCGCAGTCAAAAAGGCCATGGTTTTGAAATCGGCAAATGACGCCGAACTGGAAACCAAAAAAGAACTTTTACGAAAACAGTTGGACTCTCTTTCGGAGACACATGTTTTAATAAAATCAAAAGCAAATTCTTCCGGACATCTTTTTGCCGCCGTGCACGAAGAAGACATATCAAAAGCTTTGAAAAGTCAGGCAAAAATAGATCTTCCGGCCGAATTTATAAAATTCTTAAAAATAAACACGCCAATCAAGCAAACAGGTTCTCATATGGTAAAAGCCGTGGTGGGGGACATGGAAAAAGAATTTGAGGTGGAGGTGGAGGCCGAGTAGCGGATGTTTGCTACATAAACATTTTTTCTAGACTACGCTTACTGTTTTTTTGGTGACGATGGAGCCGTCAAAATGAACTTTTCGCTTCGAATTCATCTTTACAGTGCCTTCCTTGAGAGCAAAAATGGTGTAATCTCGGCCTAGCCCGACATTGTCTCCCGGTAGTATTTTAGATCCTCGTTGGCGCACTATTATAGAGCCGACACCAGCAAAACCGCCGTCGGCTATCTTTACGCCTAGATATTTTGCTTGAGAATCTCTCCCGTTTTTGGTTGTTCCTGCGGCTTTTTTATGTGCCATAGTGGTGCTAATATTAAACCAACATGGAAGAAAAGGCAAGTGTCGACGAGTATGTATCGGAAGAAGATTTTGAGCTTGAAAATACAAGTGATTTCAAGGCCAAATTAGAGGCTTTTTTAGAAAGCAGATATTTTTTGGCTTCTGTTTTGGTGTTGGTGGCTTTGGCTTCATTTTTTCTAGGCAGAATTTCTGGGGCGACAAAAACAAGAGAACCTGTGCGGGTTTATAACTCAAATAACTCACTCCCAAACTCCTCTCTAAATCTGAGAGAGGGGAGCTCCGCACCACTCGAAACACAGCAAAATTCCGCATCTCTGATATCTGGCACAAGTTATCCGAGCGCGGAAACCGTGGTTGCTTCAAAGAACGGCACGAAGTATCATTACCCGTGGTGCGCTGGAGCCAAACAAATTACCGAAAAAAATAAAATCACTTTTAACTCTATCGAAGAAGCTCGGGCCAAAGGCTACACTCCTGCTGCCAACTGCAAGGGTTTGCAGTAGCAATAAATAGAAGATGGAAAAGCAGAAGAAAAAAATAAATCAGTTTTTTATATCGCTTAATCTCGGATTCTTTTTGGCTTTGAGGCAGGTCAAAAGATCGAGCAAGGCGACCACCGCTCTTATTATTTTCGTGATGACTCTAACATTCCTAAACCTTGTTGTTGTTCGAGGAGTTTTGGTCGGGCTGATAGAAGGATCTATTCTTGTTTACAGAGAATATTCGACTGGGGAAGTTTTTGTCTCCAAGCTTCCAAAGAAGGGTTATATAGAAAGCACTCCGGATGTTTTGAAAAAGATTGAAAGTTTGCCTTGGGTGAGGACTTACTCGGCTAGATATCTGGAGTCTGGAACTATAGAGGCCGGTTACAAATCAAGAGTCAAGTTGACTGACGCGCCAAATAGCGCGGGTGGAGTTATTGCCGGCATAAACCCTATTAAAGAAGAAGCAACGACAAATCTGTCCAGTAAAATGGCAGAAGGTTCTTTTCTGGGGCCCAATGATTCCGAGTATATTGTTCTTGGTTCGAGTCTTCTAAAAAAATATGTTCCGGTTGACTCTGCAAGTTTTAGTTTTCTTGAAAACGTGGAGATGGGCGATAAGGTCAGGGTTTCGGTGGCGGGCAACACTAAAGAGTTTATCGTCAAAGGCGTGATACAAAGCAAGGCTGACGAAGTAGATTTTAGAGCTTACGTGCTTGATTCGGTGCTCCGAAATATGATTGGGCGGACTGACTACAATGTAGATGAGATAGCTATCAAATTAATTCCTGGCACTGACCCAAACCTGGTAAAAGATTCTCTTTTAAGAGCCGGGGTGGGGGAGACTGCGAGAGTCCAAACAGCGGAAGACGCTTTACCTAAATTCGTGATAGACATCAAGAATACTTTCGCAATTCTTGGAAATGTGGTTGGTTCCATTGGTCTGGTGGTCGCTTCCATAACCATTTTTATCGTCATATTTGTCAACGCTATCACCAGAAGGAAGTTTATCGGTATACTCAAGGGTATAGGCATAAGCGCGCAAGCTATCGAGATCGCTTACATATTTCAATCTGTTTTCTATGCGTTTTTTGGCATAGGAATAGGCCTTTTGATTCTATATGGTTTTCTGGTTCCTTTTATTGCCGCCAACCCGATAAGATTTCCTTTCAGCGACGGCATTTTGGTGGCCGAGGTTGGAGCGACATTCTTTAGAGTTTTCATGCTGATGTTTGCCACCTTGATTGCCGGCTTTGTCCCTGCGCGCATTGTAGTAAAGAAAAATACGCTGGACTCAATACTGGGCAGATGATCATAAAATAAAAATGAAAAATATAATCGAAGTAAAAAATTTGACCAAATCTTTTAAAACTGGAGACAAAGAGTTACTGGTTTTGGATAAAATGTCTTTTTTTGTCGAAGAAGGAAGCTTTTTTTCGATAACTGGCAGGTCCGGATCCGGTAAATCAACCCTTCTCTATCAGCTGGGTCTCTTGGATCACCCGAACTCTGGGGAAATAGTTATAGACGGGGTAAACGTAACTTCTCTTGACCATGATGAGCGCACAGATTTCCGGCTTCGTGAGCTTGGGTATGTTTTTCAAGATTACGCTCTTGTGCCGGAACTTACTGCCACAGAAAATACAGTTGTGCCTCTCTTGATGCAGGGTATAGAAAAAGGTATAGCTTATAAGAAGGCGCATGACGCCCTTTCAAAGGTCGGTCTTTCTTCGAGGGTGGATAATCTACCGAACCAAATGTCTGGCGGTGAACAGCAGAGAGTTTCTATTGCTAGAGCGATAGCTCACGAGCCAAAAATAATATTTGCAGATGAGCCAACAGCAAACCTTGATTCGGAAACGGCGAACACTGTCATGGAAGCTTTCTTGGAACTAAACGGTAAGGGGCAAACTATAATCATGGTTACTCATGAACCTGAATATGCCCTGCTTACCAAAAGAGCCATAAGGATAGGAGAGGGGCAGATCCTTTCTGATGGTCTGCCTAAAGACATCATTCATTAAAAACCATTTAAAAATGTAAATATTGTGTTAGAATAAGCATCTATGAATTTTGCGAAAATACTTAAATCAAAGAAGGTCATTTTTGGAATCTTGGTGGCGCTCGGCATTGCATCGATCTTTGTTTTTGGCGGAGAAAATGGAGGGCAGATTCTTACGGTAGAGAGGGGAGAAATAGTGCAAGAAGTGGCCGCTACGGGGAAGGTCAAACCTGCCAGAAGCGTTGATCTTGGCTTTGACAAATCCGGGAGGGTGGCGATTGTGCGGGCGTCTGTCGGCGATTTTGTAAGGGCTGGAGAGACAATAGCTTCTTTGGAGTCTGGAGAAGTTTCTTCTGATATAGCAAAAGCGAGAGCTGTTCTAGATGAAGAGATTTTGAGGTTGCGAGAAATAGAAAATGTCTCTCCTAGGTCCTATGAAGATTCTGCGCGCTCGCTTGAAGTCGCCTTGCAGGACGCTTTCCTTACTTCTGACAATGCCATCAGAAATAAAGTTGATCAGTTTTTCGAAAATGTGCCACAAAACCCCAGGTTTGAGGTCAGCTTTACTGATGGCAATTTCATACACTATTTTCCTGTTCCAACCGAACAGTCTTTGGCTTTAAACAATGAAAGGATAATAATAGAGGAAATTTTAAAAGCATGGGAAGCTTCTAAAAACACCGAAAGTTTAGAGACGGATCCATATAAAAGTACCGAAAAAGCAATCTCGAACATGAAGACCATTCTTGATTTTCTTGACAGTGTGGCTTCTGCGATGAATTCATTTTCTCCGGCAAATTTTGAATATGAGACTACGGTTAATGGCTACAAAACCTCAATATCAAATGCAAGATCTGACGTGGCCACCTCGTTTGCTAGTCTTATTTCTGCCAAAGACAAGCTTAACCTTGCTCCCCAGTTGGATAGTCAGACTGGCGAATACAAGGACGTGCTAATCCAAAAGGCAAAGGTAGACCAAGCAAGAAGCGCTCTCTCTTCCCTTGAAGCAACTCTAGGTAAAGCGGTCATCAGAGCTCCATTTGACGGATTGATCACAGTCCAAGACGCGAAAGTCGGAGCGGCAGTGAATGCGGGAGAAACACTTGTCTCCATGACAAGCAATCAGGATATGTATATAGAAGCCAACATATCAGAGATAAACATAGGCAAACTAAAAGAAGGCAACTCCGTATCTGTGAAGTTTGATGCATTCCCGGGTGAAGATTTTAGAGGATTTGTATCTTTTATTGAGCCGGGCGATATCTTAGTTGAAGGTGTTGTCAATTATAAAATCAGAGTCGATTTTGGAAATATAGAAAAATTGGAAGACGGGACAGTCTCTTGGAATTATGACGGTATTGATCCTAGGATAAAAAACGGTCTCACGGCCGATCTAAAGATAGAGACTTCCAAAATAGACAATGCTGTTGTTTTGCCTTTGTATGCCGTCAGTAAAGAGGACGGGAAAAGTTTTGTAAATAAGGTAGTAAATGGAAAGCAAGAAAAAATAGAAATAAATCTTGGAAGAGAGGGGAGCGATGGAATGGCAGAGGTTGTAGATGGCTTAAACCCAGGTGATTTGGTGGTATTTTAGCCATAAAACAGGCCAAAATAGCACAATATTTATCTATTGACGTCAATCGATAAATATGCTATACTGTATGTAGTTCCAGTGAAAGCTGGATTTGTTGTTTTTAGGGATGTTTTTTGGCTCAAGCAAAAAAATGTTAAACTCGCCGGATTCACTGGTGGAAAAAACAGGTTCGCGCTTGAGGATTATCTAAATGATGTCCCTACTCTTTTCTTGCCCATTCGGCTAAATAATCAGGGTGGGGGAGAGATTAAAATTAAACAATTGGCTTATTTTCCAAACTACAGTTTTGGGATTCGTTATGATGGCCTCGAACATTGCCGGACTTGGCGCTGTGAGTGCAATACCTCAAGTTATGCCAGAAAAGACTGTTCAGGACATGCTCTCTCCGAACTACGTTAAAACTAGTAAGACGGTAGAGAATAAGGACATTGAAAAAAGTATAACAGTAGAAGAGTATGTCAGAAATTATTTTTCCGACATACCGGTAATGGTTGAAATCGCAAAGTGTGAATCCAGATTTCGTCAGCACGATCACAGAGGAGATATTCTTCGTGGCGAAGTGAACAATTTGGACAGAGGCGTGATGCAAATCAACGAGTATTACCACAACGAGGATTCAGCAAGACTTGGATACAACATATTGACCATAGAAGGGAATACCGCTTATGCGAGATATCTTTTCGAGAAATATGGAGTTCAGCCCTGGTCCTCCTCTGCCCCATGTTGGAAAAAAACTGCGGCATACTCCGAATATAACGCGTTGGCAGTTAGATAAAATTAAAAACAAAATCTCTTATCCTTGTGGTAGGGGATTTTGTTTTTATGTAGATATAAAAATAAATAAAATAGATGACCATCCATAGCCATAAGCTATATAAACGTCCCACAATATATCTTGTAAACCATACCTATCATTTAAACTAAAGACGGGTTTACGGATGTTTAAAACGGCTCCCCTGTTCGTTAATTTTTTATTTTGGAGATTGTATTCTTTGCTAGCGTCCAAATGTAATCCCAAACCTTCAAGATTAGTTCCCTATACTTTTCCCAGCCGGCTGATCCTAAATTATAAAATTTATCCAATATTTTCCTAAAATTGCCGGTTGTTAGAAATTCAACGACGTCTATGTCGTAAGCGTATTTAAGGACGACTAAAGCCCCGACTATGATCAAGGTTGCTCGTATAAAACCTTTTTGGCTAGTTTTTTTCATGTCTAGAAGTATAACATAGGGTCAAGGTATGCTTGGCTGTCAGCTATGGGGATGTCGACATTTTTGCAATTCTTGCTTGAAGAGTATCTTTGGATCTCAACACCTTGGCTTGCGTAAACTGTAAAGTGAAGGTGCGGGCCTGTGGCGTAGCCGGTTTGCCCGCTGTAGCCCAACAGTTCGCCGGTTTCTACGCTTTGTCCGGATGATACTTTTATCAAATCGAGATGAGCGTAAAGGGTCGATAGTCCATTCGGGTGTTTTATCAAAACCCATTTGCCGTAAGAGTAGCAACCTTTCTGCGAGTCTGTATTTCCCAATCCTTCAACGATTCCGTCAAGAGAAGCTTTAACTGGAGTGCCACGACTAGCCCTGAAGTCGACTCCGTTGTGGGTCCCTGACACGTAAAGCTTTTTAGCGTCGACCGTCCTGCCGAAAGCTTGGGTTACTGTGATGTTATCAAGAGGGTATTTGAGTATTCCCTTCCCTGCGGTGGGGAAGCTGTTTGGGTCTATCACTTTTTTTAATTGTGATTCAAATTCAAAAAGCTCGCGTTCGAATTTTTCTTTTTCGGCTTGTCTGCTTGCAAGTAGTGTTTTATAAGCGCTTTCCTTGCTTTTGGTTTCAGAAAGAAGCTGATTTTTTTCCTTTTTGTTTATGTCCAATATTTGGTTCTGGTCGTCCAGATCTGACTTTAGAGTTACTAGATTTTTCTTTTCTTTTTCCGCGACAGTTTTTTTGCCGGATAGATCTTCTTTATAATAGGCAAGTTCTTTCGACTGTTCGCGTATCTTTTGTTGGAACTGACTTACCGACTCATATTCATCCAAAACTTCCGCCAAACTCTTGCTCTCGAGGAAGCTTTCGAGAAGCGTTTTGTCATCATTTTGATTCATGTTTCTTATGGCTTTTTCAATGATCTCAATATTGGACTCTATCTTTTGCTCTATGTTGCCAATTTCGCTACCCAGTTGTTCTATCGACAAGTTTGTTTTTTCAATCCCAGTTTGGGTTTTTTTGATTTCAGTGCTTATTTTTTGCTTGCTGATGTCTAGAGTTTTGATGGCGTTTTGCAGAGTTTTTGCTTCGGTTCCAACCGTTTCTATTTGTTTTTCGTAGGCCTTCATGTCTTCCTCCAGCTTTTTAATCTTATCGTTATGAGAATCTATTTTGTCTTGCAATTCTCCTGCAGATTGAGAATGCGTAATGTAAGGTAGAGTCACGATGGAACAAAGAATCAACAGCCCCAAATATAATTTAAATTTTATATACATACTCGTTTTCATTTCAAAGTTTCAATGGCGTTTTGGATTCGATCAATGGTCTCTTGCTTGCCGAGGATTTGGATTAAGGTAAATGGATCTGGAGATTTTTCCTTTCCCGATAGGGAGTAGCGCAAGGGCCACAAAGTCTCTCCTTTCCCCTCTTTTTCTGCAAATTTTTCTACCTCACCCCTTATCCCCCGCCCGACGTGCCGTCCAGGCGGGCGGGCCTCTCCTTGCAAAGGAGAGGGGGCGAGAATTTTTAGTAGTTGCTCCAAATTATTTTTTGCTTCTTCTTTTGTTTGATTTTTCCAAGTTATCTTTTCTGGATCCAAGACCGGTGTTTCGAAAAGATAATCAAACTCCCCTGCTTCCAAAAGTTCACTCACTTCTCCCCATCGGTGAACCCGATCCAAAATGATTTTTAAAAACTTTTCAATAAATTCTCCATCTGAAATTTTTTGGTGATTTTGGAATTTGGTTTTATTTATTTCGGATTTGAGATTTGAGATTTGAGATTTGAGCGGAGTATGGAGAATGTGTTCGCGGTTTACCCAGTCAAGTTTTTCCACATTGAAGATACCTCCCTTTTTTTGGACCTTTGAAAGATCAAAAGCTTTCACAAGTTCTTCCAGAGTAAAAATTTCCTGATCAGTTCCCGGATTCCATCCAATAAGCGCAAGAAAATTTAAAACAGCTTGTGGTTCGTACCCTTTCTCCTTGTAATATTTTAACGAAACACTTTCACCATGTTTTCTTTTAGAGAGTTTTGATTTGTCAGGCGCCAAGACTAGTGGCAGATGGGCATAGATGGGTCTCTTACCACCCAGTGCCTCAAGTATTAAAATTTGTCGAGGTGTGTTTGAGATATGATCATCGCCACGGATTATGTGGGTGATACCACTTTCGACATCGTCAATGCAGACGGCCAAGTGATAAAGAGGGTCATTTATGTTTCGTGCGATTATGAAGTCTCCCAGATCATTCACATCTATCTCTATATCTCCCCGGATGAGATCGTGGAATTTTATCTTACCACCAGGATTTTTAAATCTAACCACTTCCTTGTTTTCACCTTCTGTTTCCTCTGAAATATAAGCCGAACCATTTTTTAAGAGTTCTTGGATTTTGCTTTTGTAAACATCGTTTCTTTCCGAAGATCTCCAAACTTCTTGCTTGTTGTCATAATCGAGCCCGAGCCATTCCAAATCGCTAAAAATCGCATCCTCGTATTCCTTTGTTGATCGAACTTTGTCTGTGTCTTCTATACGCACCAAAAACTTGCCACCATGTTTCTTTGCAAAGAGATAATTATAGATAAGCGTCCGCACGTTGCCCATTTGCAAAAATCCCGTAGGGCTTGGCGGAAATCGTACAATGACAATGTCTTTTTTTTCCATACTTAAAAATTATAGCAAAATCTTATTTTACCCAGCCCTTGCGTTGCAAGAGTAAAACTAGTCTAATTTCTGGTGTGACAGCGCAATTGCTACAAGTTCTTTGGCGATTTGGTCGGCGGCGCCGGGTTTGAAGAAGTTTTTTGCGCCTTCGCGCATGCGTTGCATAATTTCTTCACTGCCCAAAACCCTGTTAATCTCTGCCAACAAAATGTGCGTCTTCAAATTTTCTTCCTGAAGCACGCTACAAGCTCCGGAGTGGGCATAGGCAAACGCGTTTTTGACCTGGTGATTTTCATTGGAGTCCTCTATGGGAATAATGATCGAAGGCACTTCCCATGAAGCTATCTCAAATATAGTCGAGCCGGCCCTGCTGATCACAAGTGAAGACGCTCCTGCTGCCATGCGCATCTCGAAGCTGTTCATGTATGCAAATGGTCTGTATCGGCTTTTATTTTCATTACCGAGAAGTATCGCGGATGCTGACTCTTTCATCACTTCTAAATGGGCCGCGCCGGTCTGGTGAAGTATTTGGTAGCTTTTCACTAAGCCGGGTAGAGAGTCAAGTACGGCATTGTTTATTGTTTCTGCTCCTTGTGATCCACCCATTATGAATATTACAGGGACGCTTTTGTCCAACTCGAAAAATTCAAATGCGTTGGTGGTAAGACGGTTGAGCTTGTCTTCTAGAATAGGTTGCCCAGTGAAAGCCACTTTTTGCGGGTCAAAATATTCTGCGGCTTCTTTGTAAGAGAGAGCTATTCGGGTGGCAAATTTGCCCGTCCATTTATTCACTCTTCCCGGGGCAGAGTCTGATTCATGCAGAACTACGGGTATGCGCAAGATGCGCGCGGCGAGCACCGTGGGGAAACTGCCGAAACCTCCTTTGCTAAAAACTACATCTGGGAATACGTCAAAAAGTTTGAATAAAGCCCCCAAAGATCCAAAGCCGGTTTTAAACAAATCGATGAAGTTTAATATCGAAAAATATCTGCGCATTTTTCCGGCAACAACCTTTTTGTATTCTATATTGTGGTCATAAAGGATACCCTGGTTGTATGGTGTTGGTCCGAAGAAAAATAAATCCAAATCGACCAATTTTTTCTCCGTTACAATTTTTTTGATTGATTCGGCTATCGCGATTATGGGGTAAAAGTGCCCACCTGTACCTCCTCCTGTAAAAACTATTTTCATTTTATTTCTTACTGCTCCTTGAAATATTCATAATGATTCCGACTTCGATTAGGTTTATAAAAAGGGCTGTCCCGCCATGACTGACAAATGGCAGGGGGATCCCGGTCAGAGGGAGCACGCCTGTTATACCGCCAATGTTGATCATTGCCTGGGATACTATAAGTATAACAATTCCCATTGAAAACAGTCTACCAAAATCATCGTTTGCTCGAGCTGATATTTTGAGGCCTTCAAGTCCAAACATTACAAAAATGGCTATGAGTGTGAAAGTTCCCACAAATCCGAATTCTTCCGCGGCTACGGCAAAAACCGAGTCACCTATCGGTTCTGGCAAGTAGGCAAATTTTTGGATACTTTGTCCGAATCCCCTGCCCCATATTCTGCCAGATCCAACCGCTATGAGAGATTGATTTAACTGATAACTCGAGGTTTGGTGATTGGAGCCGGGGTCGAGCATTGATTGGATTCTTTGCATTACATATGGTCTGGTAAAGGCCAGAAGCGCCAATACTCCTGCTCCGGCGATCATTATGGCAAATATATGTCTCCACTTCGCGCCGGAGGCAAAATACATGCCCAAAGCCGCAAACATAATAACAGCAAAGGTGTCAGTATCTGGTTGAGATAAGAGTATCCCGCCCAACAAGACAAGAAAAACCAAAAAAGGCACAAGACCCCAGGAAAAAGTCTCAACCTTCTTTTTTATGCCAGAAAGCCATGCGGCGAAATATGCCACAAAAGCAACCTTCAAAATTTCAGAGGGTTGGAACGTTATAAAACCAAGATCAATCCATCTTTTTGCGCCACCGTGTTCAAGACCGATTTTGGGCACGAAAACCAAAAGAGTGAGGATTATAGAACCCACGAAAGCTACAAAAGCCCATTTTTTCCAAATATGGTAGTCGATGCGGGCGAAGAAAATGCATGCGATAGATCCCAAGAATAAGCCAAAAAAAACTTGGTTGAATGCCACGCTAGAAAATTTGACTTCATTCCTGGCTAGTTCACCGAGTGAAGCAGACATAAAAATAAAAAAGCCGGCTACCACGAGCGCGATAGTCCAGAACAAAAACGGCCGGCTTATTTTTCCAATCTTTTTCATACGAAAATCATGCGAATTACAACAAAAAGCTACGAAAACTTTTCGGAATCAATACGAATAATCCTAGCTGGCTTCATAAATCTTTCTCGAAAGTTTGCAAGTATTCCGAGTTTTGTATTGGTTTGCTGGAGATAGTTTTGGATCTGTCTGTAGTGCTCTTTTAGTATCATGCGGCACGCCTTAAGCTCTAAAATGATTTTGTTATCGACCAAAAAATCCAAAATATTACCAGTATTTCCTATGGCGACTTCTCTTTGAAATGAAATGTTATTTTCCGAGAGTTTTTTTGCAATTAAATCTCCATACTGCTTTTCTCTGGCGTAATCTCCTAGCTCTTTTTTTACTTCGAACAAAATCCCAGTGATTTTATAGGAAAGCTCGGGATAGATTACTTTTTTACTAATAACTTGTTTCATCATCAACATCTATTATACATTTGATACGAAAATTATGCGAAATAGGACAAAAAGCTACAAAAATTATCAGTCAAAACCACCTCACGTTTAGGACGAGAATTCTGGTTTGGTGCTTGACTTTTTTATTCAAGCTTGCTATAATCAAAAGAGGAGAAAATAAGGCATGTCCAAGCGTAAGCTGGTTAAATTTGGAAGAATTTTGCAAGAAGCCCGCTTGTCTTCAAAAACCCCTATGCAGTCTGACGCCGCTTCAAAGCTAGGGTGCACTCAATCAATGCTGTCCCAGTATGAGAGTGGCACCATATCTAATCCAACCGCAGAACTGTTGAGAAGTTTCGCAACCGCATACGGAATAGATTACGCAGGGCTTGTTGCCTCCTTTGTTAAGGATAAGTTTGGGGTAAGTTTCAGTTCTGATAAACTGACTGCCCTTAAGACAAAACTTGCAAAGAGGAACACAAAAAATGTTCTACAACGCATTGGTTAAAACAATCGCCACTGTCTCGACGGAATCTCGTCGGCTACGGTTGGCGATTTTCTGTTTTAAAATTTCGTCAGTATTTCGTAGCTTTCGTATGATTTTCGTATCGAGAATCACCCGATCAAAGCTAAAGAAATGCCTAAAATTGCGCAGATGGTTGAGAAGACCCAGTAGCGCATGGTGATTTTGTAGGACGGCCAGCCAAGAGCTTCGAAGTGGTGGTGGAGTGGCGCAACTAGGAAGACTTTTTTGCCCCGAAATTTTTTGGAAAGAACTTGGATGAGGTTAGAGAAAACTGTTATCACAAGAGGGAGCGCGACTACCGGCAAAACCAAAAGCCCATACCCATCTCCCAAGCGGTCGGTCATAAAAGCAACTACCGTAAGGGTAATCGTGAGGCCCATGGTGCCGGTTTCTGTCATATAAAATCTTGCCGGAGGAATATTGAACCAAAGGAAAGCCAATATGCCTCCAGATAATGCCGCGCAAAATGCGGCTAGGTCTATTTGTTGTTGGTAAAACGCGATTCCTCCGTAAGCGGCAAACATGGTCGCAAACACCCCTCCAGCAAGGCCGTCTATGCCGTCTATCACTCCGCCTGCGTAAATGAAAAGCGCTGTCAAAATAAAAAGTCCAATGAAAATTGGCCCCAGATAAAGCTCTCCTCCCAAAGGCAGGCCGATTGAAACAACATCCAGTTTTTCATAAAACCAAACGGCGCAGGCAAGAGAAATCACTGCGACAATGAATAGGCGTTTTTTCACCGAAATTCCTCCATTCGAACTTGTGACTTCAAGGTAATCGTCTATGAGTCCGACCAGGGCTCCGAGAAGGAGTGTTGCAAGAGGAACCCAAGTCTGGTTTCTTGAAAGAAAATCAAGCTTTGCGACTGCGTCTCCGGAAAAGATTTTTGAAAGTATCCAAATACCCACAATTACAAAGCTTGAGCTTATCCAAATTACGACACCTCCCATCATGGGTGTCCCAATATCTTTGTCTTTGTGAAGTTGGTTTCGGATCGTAGCTTCACTGCCGTCCAAGGCAACTTTCCCCGCCTTCTTCTTCCATACTTGATTTTTATACAAGTAATCGGCGATTATCGGGGTTATGCCAATGCCCACGCTAAACGCGAGGACTGCCGGAAGAAAAACTTTTACAATATCGATAATCATCTATTTTATTTTGAATTTTGGATCTCTTCCATACTTGCTTCCAATAATTTCAGCGCATCTTTAAACCTGCCCTCCTCGCTTGATCCGAGGACCGAAATTATGATTGGTCGGTTTAAGCCGGCGTCATACGCTATAACCAAATTGCCTCCAGCAAGATCCGTGAACCCTGTTTTTGAGGCGATAATATTTGGCACTTGGTCTACAAAGTAATTTGTATTTTGGGCCGGATAAATGTTTTGGGCGCTTGCGAAAATCATATTTTCATACCTTGTGGCTTCTAAAACTTCAGGACTGTGTTTCATCGCGTATTCAAACAGAAAGGCCATGTCTCTGGCTGATCCATAAGCGCCACTTTCGCTCTCGTCTATATCAAGCCCGTGTTCATTGAAAAATCTGCTGTTTAGGAGGCCGATTGCGTTGGCCTTGCTATTCATGGACCGAATAAAATCTTCTCTTTCACCGGCCGTTTTTGATTCCGCAATAGCGGCCAGCGCAAAAGCTCCATCATTTGAAGAGGTAAGCAAAGTAAAATCTCTCAAGTCAGAGGTTCTCCATCTGTCTCCGGCGATAAGTCTCGAATCTCCTTCTGGCGCAAGGTATTCAGCAGATATTTCTATATCGCTCGAGTCGGAAATATTTTCGGAGGCGACCAGAGCTGTCATGACTTTTGTGAGAGATGCGAGAGGCATCGGAGTGTCAGCGTTTTGGGAAAATATTTCTCTGTGGTTTACCACATCCCAGACCATTGCTCCTTTTGCTTCAAGTTCAATGTCTGCAAAATAATCGATCTGTTTTTCTGCCGTGGCCCCCTCCCCTTTCTTCGGCGAATTGTCGCCGATCAGAAGGAAAACAAAGACAATAATTGAAGCTATGCAGAGGAACGAAATAGCGTGAACGAAATATTTCGTTCTGTTTTCTTTATTAAATATTTCTTTCCAGTTATTGGTCGTTTGCATTTTTATTTTCTTCAAAAATTTTACCAATTTTTTTCGTCATCTCCTCAAAGTCGGGCAATTGAGACTGGTTTGTTAGTCCCAGATGAGCCAGGAGCGATATTGTCGGTTTGTATTTAAAACCGCGCTCCCCTGCGGACTGGTCTCTTTCTATAAGACCGCGGATAGAGAGGTTTCTTAAGACAAAGGTTGAATTTACTCCGCGTATATAATCGACCTCTCTTCGCGATACAGAGCCATTATAAAGTATAATGGCCAATGTTTCCAAGCCTGCTTTGCCTATCTCTTTACTCATTTCGTCTTTTGCTATCTGCTCGATCAATTCTTTGGCTTCAGGCGCCGTGGCTAGGGCCACTTCTCCTCCTGACTCTATCAAGCATACTCCTCTGTCTTTTAAATTTTGTCGCAAATTTTCCAGGCCTTCCCTCGCTCGATTTTCATCAATGTTTAAAATCTTTGCGAGTTTCTTGATCTCGACTGGTTCGTTCTTAAAAAAAAGCACAGCTTCTATTTTTTGTTCGATGTTCATATCAATATTGTGGCACCCCGACCGCTTCGCTCTCCAGCTCTATCTCTTCAAAATGTTTTTCTTGCACCGCTCGGAGCGAACCTCTTTTGACAAGCTCAAGCATGGCAAGAAAGCTTACTATAACATTTACTTTCTCCATTTTTTCCTCCGCGGAAGCACCTTTTGAAAAACTGCTGAAGCTCATTTTGATGCTTTTAGTCACTCTTTCTTTGAGTTTCTCGATCATTTCTTCGAGACTTATGATCTTGCCTACTTTTATTTTTGGCAAAATTTCTGTTTTGGGGGCTTTTTCGATGACTGAAAGCAAAGAACTTTTCAAGTTTTCCAGATTTACTTCTTCTGTTGGAGAAAACACCGCATTTAAAACTTTGCTTTCTTGGGAGAAATAAAGGAAATTGCCGAACATTTTTTCGAGATTTTTGGCAAGATCCTTGTATCTTTTGTAAGCGGCTAGCCGTTCTTCCAAATCTTCAATACTCCCTTTTTCTTCTTCCGACAGATCAAGTGTTGGTAAGAGAGATTTTGATTTTATGAGCAAAAGAGTAGAGGCGATCAAAATAAAATCGGCGCTGTCTGCCATTGGGAACTCCTCGAATGCTCTTATGTGTTCGATAAATTCATCTGCCACTTGAGAGAGCGAGACTTCGCTGATATGAAGCTTTCTTTTTTCTATCAAATCCAGCAAAAGCTCAAGTGGCCCTTCAAACTCCCCTATTTTCACCTTAAAATCCGTTTCCACGATTCTATCTTATCATCTTTTTGTTCAGACCTCACCCCACTTCGCTAAAGCGAAGTCGCCCCTCCCCTTGTCTAATGGGAGGGGAGAAATTATTTCTCTTTCTTTTTGATTTCAATGCCGAGTTCGCGGAGTTGTTTTTCGGAGAGTTCTTTGGGAGCCTTCATTACAGAAGTTTGGCCACCGCGAGTCATTGGGAAGGATTGAACTTCACGAAGGTAGGATTCGCCGGTTAGGTTCATGATGTTTCGCTCGACCCCGAGAGCAATGCCTCCGTGCGGAGGTGTGCCGTATTTAAACGCTTCAAGCATATGGCCGACACCGTTTTCGATCTCTTCTTCCGAATAACCCATGATTTTATAAGTAGCTTTTAGGATTTCGGGTTTGTGGGCCCTTATTGATCCGCCTCCAGATTCATAACCATTGCAGACCAGGTCGTATTGGGTGGTGAGAATTTGTTCAATATTTTTGCCTTCCATGAGCCATTCTAGGTGCTCCGGTATCGGCATTGAGAATGGGTTGTGGGTAAATGTCCAATTCCCTTTTTCCATACCACTTCCTTTTTCTTTATCTGTTTTTTCGAAAAATGGGAAGTTTACCACCCAGGCATACGCGAGCGTCTTGCCATCTTTCTTTTCTTCTTCCGTTCGCATGTCAAATTTGTCAGCGCCATATTTTTCTATCGCCTCTTTATAAGAAATTCTGGGGAAAGGTTTTTGCTTGATTTGATAACCCAAAGACTCTACTACTTCAGTGATCATGGTTTCAACCGTGTTCATCACATCTTCCATCTGAACGAAAGACATCTCAATATCTACTTGAGTGTGTTCGAAGCCGCGATCAGCTCTTAGGTCTTCGTCTCTCACCGCTCGAGCAATTTGAAAATAACGCTCAAAGCCAGCAGTCATCAAGAGTTGTTTGTATTGCTGGGGAGATTGTGGGAGGGCGTAAAACTTGCCTGGATTGAGGCGGCTTGGCACTACAAAATCGCGAGAACCTTCCGGGGTTGATTCGGTGAGAAGCGGAGTTTCTATTTCGGTAAAAAATTTTTTAAAAAGGTGTTCTCTTACTCTTTTTATAAACTCACTTCGAAGTCTGATATTTTTTTGCATTCGCTCGCTTCTAAGATCGAGATAACGATATTTTAGTCGAGTATTTTCATCAATCCCTGAAGTGTCTGTGGTAATGTCGAAAGGTAGGGTCTCTGCTTCGTTCAAGATTTCCATATCTGTAATTTCGAGTTCAATGTCGCCGTTTTGCGCTTTGTCGTTCACCATTTTATCTGGCCTTTTGTTTACCTTGCCCAAAACTTTCACTACCGACTCGTTCTTGATTTTTTTAGCTTTTTCCACGAGCTCTCCTTTATTGCTCAAAACAACACCCTGTACTACCCCGGTCATATCTCTAAAATCAAAAAACACCATTTTGCCCTGATCGCGGGCCACGGCCACCCAGCCGGATATTGACACTTCCCCACCAACGTTTTCTTTTAAGTCTTTTATATAGGTGCGTTGCATATGTTACTCATCATACCAAGATTTCATATTTTTACAATTCTGGTGTATACTTTTTCATAGACAAGGAGGTAACGTGGCGCAATGTGTACAATGTGGGCGACTAAAATCCGCTTACAACAAAAGCACACTTTGCCATGCCTGCACACTCAAAAACAATATTGGGACAGGTACGGGAGAAGAAGTATATAATTCCTACAACAAAATACCGATACCTGCACTCCCAGGATCCAGATTGTCTTTTGGGCATGGTCGTCGAATAATGTTGAAGAACTCCCATTAGTCTCTCCTCTGGCCTCCAATGTTGGAGGCCAAATCTTTATATTAAGTTTGTTCTGGCAAAAATCCGCCGGCTTGGAGCTCCCAAAGTTTTTTGTACAAACTGTTCTCTCTGCTCAATAGCTCCTCATGACTACCCTCTTCTGTGATTTTTCCTTGGTCTATGACCACCACTCTATTCATTTTTCTTATGGTAGAGAGTCTGTGGGCTATTACAATCACGGTCTTTCCTTTCATAAGCTTATCTAGAGCATCTTGTATTAAGTTTTCGGAGTGTGAGTCGAGACTTGAAGTTGCTTCGTCCAAAACCAAGATTGGAGCATTTTTTAAAATGGCTCTGGCAATCGCCACTCTCTGTCTCTCACCCCCAGAAAGTTTTATTCCTCGTTCTCCAACGTAAGTCTCGTATTTAAGTGGCAAAACATCTATAAATTCATCACAATGAGCCAATCTTGCCGCTTCAACAACTTCTTCGTCAGTAGCTTCTTCTCTTCCATAACGAATATTTTCCATCAAGGTGCGGTGAAAGAGGATCGGATCTTGTGGTACAAGACTGATGTTTTTTCGCAAACTATCCTGGAAAACTTCTTTTATATTTTGTCCGTCTATCTCGACTTTTCCGGAAGAGAGATCATACATCCGCATAAGTAGTCTCACCATTGTCGACTTCCCTGCTCCAGAAGGTCCGATGAGAGCTATTTTTTCTCCGGGTTTTATGGACAAACTTACATCGCTTAAAACGTTTCTGGTTTCGTTGAAAGCAAAAGAAATTTCTTTGAACTCTATTTTTCCCTCCGACACGACCAGCTCTTTTGCCATCGGCAGATCTTTTACTTCATAAGGAGTCTCCAAAATTTCTACCATCTCTTTTGAGTCTGCAAAGCTTTCGTATACGTTTCTGATAATTCTTCCAAAATCCCATAAACGATTTGCAAGACCTATTATGTACACTTGAATTAATACAAATGTTCCTATGCTTAACAAATTTCTTTCCCAAAAATTTATAGCGTAATAGAAGATGGCAAATTCAACCACAATCATTAGGCCTTGCTGAAAAGCATCTTTTATAACTGACAAGTCCCAGGCTCTGATTTGTTTATCGGACTGATCGATTGTTATATCTTTGAACGTTCTAGATTCTTTACCGAATCCAGCAAAAGACATTATTGTGTTTTGGTTTGATATCGAATCTGAAAGAGCCGCGCTTGTAGCTGAATCCGCTTTTGTGGCTAAAACGTCAAATTGCAACTTCCATCTCTGAAAAAAGAAATTAAATATAAATATTACAAATATCCAAATCATCATGATGTATGCTATGAAAGGTTCTTGAAGATAAACAATCGTTATTGAACCAATGGCGTAGATGCTTAATGGAATGACTTGAAAAACCAACATATCATATAAGCGCTCAAAAGATCTAGCAAATCTTCCTACTCGTTGCACCAATGATCCTGTAAAGTTGTTAGAAAAAAACGCATATGAATGCCCGATCATGTAGTCAAAAGATATTTGGCGTATTCTTGCCATTGTTCTAGATTCCAACTTGTTTAAGGCAACCATTGCGCTTCTAAATAAAACCCACACGATCGCATGTATTATAAATACAAGCAAGATCATTTTTAGGAGTTCTGGTTTTATCGAAGTTTTCTCTTCTGCTGATGTCAAAAGATCAAAAAACTGCTTATAAATAAACGGAACAATTATGGATACAATGCTGGAGATTGAAAAGGAAAATATGGTGAAATAAAAAGCCAACCTTTGCGGTTTGAGAGCGATCCAAAAATGTTTTAGGACGTCTTTGACGCCCACTTTTGTGTCAGATGTATTTTGCATGAATTGACATTTTAATGGCTTTACGTTATTGTGTCAAATGGAGGAGGCGAGGAATGTTCTTCCTGGCTCTGGTGGCTGGTTTTTGGGCAGTTGTGTTCTTTATGAATTTTTTGGAGAGCCATGACTGGTGGGCTCTCTTCGGGTTTTTGGATTCCATCTTCATCCTGTATGTGTTGGGATGTAGTGAAGAGCGGGTTCGTAAGGAGGTATTGTGGACGTTAGCTTCCTTAAAATTTTTGATATGCAAACCATTGGCATTTGTTTCGCTGTGGTCTGCGTCATTCTTTCCTTTGGTCTCGTTGCATTCTCTTTTTTTCTCAAAGGAAAAAGAAAGCGAATACCCTAAATGACGCCGATAGCTCTTTTGGCTTCGGCAAGTTTCGGGCCCGCGACCGCGCGGGCCTTTTCCTTTCCCTCTTCTAAAACTTTTTTGATAAGAGACTCATCTTTTGCAACCTCTTCCCTCCTTTCTCTCATTGGCCGTATGAAATTTTTCATATCTTCGATCAGCATTTCTTTCAATACTTTGTATTTCCCCTTATTTGCCTCATAAAGTTTATCAAGTTCGTCTACTGGTCGAAAGAGTTTGTGAATATAGAAAACATTTT
>DATDVC010000043.1:0-7519 GCA_036517695.1 Minisyncoccota bacterium | reverse complement strand
TCAAACGCTTCCCTGTCCCTCCTGCCGTTGGCGTAAACAAAGTAGCCGGTATCGGAAACTTTGAATCCATTCCGGCGCAAGAGCCACTGGTAAACTTCCATCTGCCTTTTGTAGCCATCTTGCCACTCGGCATCCAGGCTAACTTGCCCGTCTTTGCTTGTGGCCTTGTAATCGACCACTATCAAATCTCCATCCTTATTACTTCCTTTGTCAGTACCTACGGCCTGCCAGACATCATCCACCCCGCCAAAAACTACAAAATTGGTTGGTTCGTGGAAACACTCTACCCCCTTAAAAGGATCGCGCCAGGTATCCATTTTTTCATGTTCGAAAGGTAGAGCATCCACACCGTAAGAATCCATCAGTGGGTGAGGCGTTTTTTGATTGCGGTGAATGTCAAATTCTTTTTTAAGCAAAATGTCAACCGCGCTGTTTAGGTTAAAGGGGAATCCTTGCGGACGAGACACGCCCAATCTGCGATCCAAATAAAAACATCTCGGGCACTCTAAAAAAAGATCGATTTTTGATCGGCTGACGCGAAAACACTCTCTCGCTCCGGGGTCGTAAAGCTTTTTCTTGTACCATGCCATGATTATTTCAAACCAACCATCTCTATTTCTTGCATCACTTTTTCCATTTTTCCCAAGGAAACTCCGGCCTGATTCAAAATATCTTTGTTAGCCAAAATCTGTCTCAAGTGGATTACCCCAGACTCCATCAAACTTCTTTTTTCTCTACTCGAAAGAGAGAGCAAGCTGGTTATTGGGTGAAGACCAGTGTCTTCTATGAGGTCCTGCAAATTGCCTTCGGCGGGGTAGTTCCATCCGATCAATTTCATGCCTCTGCATTTTGCATATTTGATCGCTTGTTCTGAAAATTTGGTATTTGTTACAAGCCAGCCTTCGTCAAGATTTCTTTGCTTGCCAAAATCAAAAGTTTTATCCTTCAAATCCTCCCAGCGCGAGTTTACATAAAGAACCGCCTTGAGATCAGATTTCAAACCAAACTCGTTGTGAAATTTGGCCTCAACCATAATGAGCTTGTTTTCGTTCCAAGCAACAACATCAATTTCGTGGTCAACACATTTGCCTGTGGCAATAAAGTCAGTGGTTGTCTCAAAACCTTTGGCCCGCCAAATTTCGGAAATCAGATTTTCAAAAGGAAATCCGGTCGGGCCCATGTCCATAACCGCGTTTCGAAGCGAATATCTGATAGCCGCGGGCTTCTGCTCTCTCTCCAGCAATTCAAAAGCGTGGGAGTATATTTCCTTTGTGGATATTCCGTCTTTTAGCTCAAGCTCGATGTGAGAGATTATTTTGTCGGCAAGTTCGGAACTTGCTTTTGCCCGCAAGAGCGAATGCTTTAGCTTGTGTGGCTCAAACGGCTCTTTCTCGCCAGTCGCCTTGGTTATCAAAACGGTGTCGTGCATTAGGCCATTATAGCACCCCCGAGACAGATTTCATCTTTGTAAAAAACGACAGACTGCCCGGAGGCCATAAGTATTTCGTCTCCAAAAAATACTTCGTTATTTTCAATCCTACACTTAATTTTGCTCCCCCTATATCTTATCCGGCATGATATTTCACCCTTTGGAGTTTCGCCAGAAATCCAATTTTGGTTTTGTAGCTGAAAAGAAAAACTTTTCGAAGAAAGTCTGGTTGAGCGAAGCTGGGAGACCCCCGTCCGACTCGGCGTCGTGCCGGGCGGGCGAGGACTTTTTGAGGGAGAGCTTTTTGAGGCAACAGTTAGGGTATTTTTTTTAATATCTTTTGATACCACATAAAGTGGCTGGCTGTTTGTTTTTTCGTTAAAAACTCTAAACCCATGTCTCTCGCCTAAAGTGTATAGCTCTGCGCCGTCGTGTTCGCCGATGACTTCACCTTTTTCATTTAACACATCTCCCTTTTTTGTTTTTATATATTCGCGTAAAAATTCTTTCATATCGATTTTGCCCAAAAAGCAGAGCCCTTGGCTGTCTTTCCTGGTGGCTTGCGGAAGGCCAAATTTGACCGCCAATTTTCTTACTTCTTCCTTTTGCAAATGACCAATTGGGAAAAGAGTGTGCTTCAGTTGTTCTTGAGTTAAAGTCCACAAAAAGTAGCTTTGGTCTTTGTTTTTGTCCTTCGCTTCCATCAACACCTCACCCCGACCTAGCAAGCTCGGTCTTCCCCTCTCCTTGGCAAGGAGAGGGGCCAGGAGTGAGGTCTGTGCGTAATGGCCGGTGGCGACAAAATCTGCGCCTCCGCCAGCCAGCGGATCCAAAGCAAATTTTAAAAAGTGACCAAATTTGATTTCCTTGTTGCACATCACATCTGGGTTTGGAGTCCTACCCTCTTTATATTCGGCAATCATATAATCGACTACCTCTTTTTTATATTCTTTTTCCAAATCAAGAGTGATGAAAGGAATATTTAAAATCGCCGCCGCTCTCATAGCGCTTCGCCTATCTTCTTTCCAAGTGCAAGGATATTTCTGGTGGTAGTTTACCCTGAGCTCAGTCGAAGGGTCCCAGGCCTTTATGAAAACTCCAGTCACCTCGTAACCATCTTTTTTTAGCAAAGCTGCCGAAACAGCGGAGTCTACCCCACCCGAAAGCCCGACAAAAACCCTTCGACTTCGCTTAGGGCTTACAGCTTTTTTAGCTTGACTTTTCATAATGGTATGTTAATCTAAAAATTAGAAGTTGGCAAGAAAGGAAAGGATGAATCCAACAAATTTTGTGCTGCAAGGAATCATGACCCTAGATGGCCTGAAGATGCAGGCCCTCGGGTGCATTCTGGAATACATACGGGTCGGCGCGGAAGCCTTGGAAAAGGCTCCGGAAATCCTTCGTGTAACAATCGACAGAGAGGAGGGCGAACGCGTGCTTTTCCACATGACAACAAGAACGGAGACGCGGACCTTTCGCTGTCATTTGGTTGGAGATGACCCTCCGTTTATCTCCAACCAAGGGGAGCAGACGCCGATTTGCCCAACAGAATTCATTAGTGCCATACTTGAAAAAAAGTAAGGCACGGAGCGGGCCGAACTTGGAGGACGGCCCGCTTTTTGATTTCTTTCTGATGCCTTAACACTAATCTTCCCCCAACCCTTTCTTTACATTAAAGAAGGGGTGACTCATTTTCGAGTTTTGTGGTTTGGTTCCCCCTTTAAGATAAAGGGGGTTAGGGGGATTATTCCTAAACAAAGAGGCCTCTAGGGTGAGATTACCTCAAATACCTTTCCCGATTCGCCTGATGGCCTTCAAAATCGCTGGCATAGTAAACATTACCGCTTTTGTCAGACATGAAGTAGAGGTAGTCGGTGCCCGTCGGAGCAATCGCCGCTCTTATAGAGTCAACGCCAGCGTTTGCGATGGCGGTAGGGGGCAGACCCTTATTTACATAAGTATTGTATTCGTGATCTTCTTTCAAATCTTCCGTCGTCAAAGTGTAGCTATGTTTTCCGTTGTGGTATCTAAAAGGCGCGTCAACCTGAAGAGGCATATCTATCGAGAGTCGCTTCCACAAAATACCCGAGATTATTCTCTTTGAATCTAGCGAACCATTTGCCTCCTCTTCTATTATGGAGGCCATTATGACTATCTCGTTTAATGGCTTACCAAGTTTTTCAATATCAGCTTGATAGGGTTCAATAGCGCGTGAAAAATTTTCTCTCATGGTAAATATCACATCATCGGGTCTCACATTTGGCATAAAGAAATAGGTGTCTGGGAAAAGATATCCTTCAAGACCCGCATTGCCAACTTTTTTGACAAACTCTTCCGCATCAAAAGCGGGAAAAGTTTCTTTCATAAGATCGCCAATCTCGTAGGAAGAAAGCCCTTCGTGGATTGTCACCCTAAGAGGCACAAGCCCGAATCTTCCTCCATGAACCATGGAGGCGACCGAGAAAACATTTTTTGCGTCAGGAAAATAATAATCACCGGCTATAACATTATTTTCGCCATCAAGAAGAGTGATCAATATGCGGAGCCATAAGCCAGATCTCACTATCCCCCTTTCTTCAAACAAGCCGGCAACTTCCGAGAGGGATGCACCTCTTTCTACAGTGACTAATACATGGTCGGGAAAAGGCCGAGGCGCTCGCCAACTCCAAAAATAAAAACTTGCAAAGAAAGAGAGAGTGACCAAAGAAACGAAAAATATCTTAAAGATGTTTTTGGAAAGGAAGGGCGACCAGCGGAAAAGTTCTAGCCGCCAAACCAAAAATTTCGGGTTGGTTCCGACGATTATCCGCATCTCTTCCAATTCTCTTACAAAGAGCTGTTTTAAGGAGCTTGATTGTTTTTTCAAAAATTTTATAAATCTCATACGGGCAAATTAGAAGGAGCTTCAGACTTTTTGGAAGCAACCCGATTAAGACCGGGGGCAGTCGCTACAGTGCCCGGAAGATGGAAAACGGTGGCAAGCTCTTCGGAGTTCAAAATAAAAGGTTCGCTATAAAACCATTTGCCCCTAAAGGGCGAGAAGAAAAAGTTTCGAAGCTTGTATTCATCGAGAACCATTTTGGAGAGAACCCCTTTGTCTGTCTTCCACCAATCTTTCAACGGATCACTGAAAGTAGAATGCCAACCGGCAGACTTAAAACCATTGTAGCCCAAAGCCGCATACTGCTTGAAGCTCCCCAAGAGTCCCCCGAGATACACACTGCTATAAATATCCTTATCGGCAAAATATAGAGATCTAATACTGGTATCGAAGCCAATCTTGCTAGTACTCCTCTGCAACGCCTCTATTCTGTTTTGTTCGCCCTTGGTCGCTAATCTCGAAAAAGTGGAGCCCTCTTCCTTCAACTTGTCGAGTATTTTTTTGACTTCTTCTTTTGCCTCATCTTCCCAGGCGTCATATTTTTCAAAAAGGGCGAAATTTTCTAGCATTTTACCAAAAGGCAGTAGTCTCTTCGCTTCCTTCTTGTGAGCACGCAGTATTATCTGGATCCAAACATTATGTCCGGGAGGTAGAGAGCTCAAAAATTCGAGCTGGCTGGTCATCGGGTCAATTTTTTGCTCTTCGTCCGGATCTTTGTCCAAACCATAATCAACATAGGTAGATATGGGGAGCGGATCGATGTCTGAAAGTTGCCACTGGCAGGCAAACATTTCGTGCCTACCCGGATCAAAGTAAAAGTTTTTGGTATAATCTTCCACTTCATAAATTTCTATGCCCGGATATTGGGAATAAAAGTGCGCTTCAATGCCGTTTTTGTATTTCTTCCTAGTCCAGATATAAAAGTGTATGTCGCCTCCAAAAGAAGCTATTTCCAAAGAAAACCAGCTTCTTGTCTGGCCTCTCCAATATTTCCAGTACCAATTGCCCTCATCAGCGGTCTGATGCAATTGGTTTAAAACAAGTTCCATGGCAAGAGGAGATTTGTCTACATTTGGAGGCAACTTTATTTCAAGCACCAGAGAGCCGAGCTTATTGTTCCAATAATCAGCCCGCCTGTAATAGATCCATGCATCAAACCCGAGCTTTAAAAAAATAGCCGGAAGCCAAAGAGGCATTAGATCAAAAATGTATCCAAACGATATGCGAATGTAACCTAAAATTTCCTCCGGAATAAAATCAAACATGCGACAATTATATCGCAAGTTAAAAAGTTCATAAAGTGGTGTCCGACCTAAGCGAGGGTATAAAGTCCCTGCTTGTTTTTCTTGAAGTATTTGGGATTCTGCAAATTTACCATTACGGTATTTTCTTTAACATATCTTTCTTTCAAAACTTTCTCCAAAATCTGCTCTCTCGAAAGGGGGCCTTCTTTTTTGAGTATCTCCTTTATAACATCTTTGACGACACCGGTTGAGTAGCCCCACTCTTTAAGCGCATAGAGACCCCTGCCGACAAGCACAAAACGCGGATCTTTGATAAGTTCGTTATGAGTCGTCGCCACGTGAGCCTTTTTCTTAAAAACTTCAGTGATGAGTCTTGCGACCTCTCTAAAATGAATTGGTGAGCCGTGCTTGCGCAAGATGAGATAAGCATAGTCTCTGACGCCCTTAGTCTTTATGTTGGAAGATTTTGACTTACCCCATTCTCCCAAAGGATTTTTTGCAATATTTTTTGAAATGGAGAGCCATCTGGTGAGAATTTCATCTTCTTTGTACTCATCGGAAACATCTTTGAGATGCTCGAGAAAAGATGAGACTATTTCTGATTCCGGTATGATTTCGTCATCACTCAAACCTTCATAAAGTTTTTGTAGAGCTTCATGTATTTTGTCGGCCAAAGTCTTGTCTATGTGCCACCTATGCTTGAACTCGGCGTCTTCCTTCACTTTATTAAAATCGTTGCCAACCACCAAGAGAAAATGTATGTGTTTTTTGGACCCTATATCTTTTCCAAGGTTATCAAGAAGATCTTCTTCAGAAACCAGCCCCCCCATACCTCTAACCACAGAGAGGAGTTCCATAAAAATCTCCTTCTCTTTTTCATAAGTGTCTGACTTTCTTATGTGATTGATCGCGTAATTTTCTATCTGTCGGACCCTCTCTCGGGTTATACCGTATTTCTTGCCGATGCTTTCAAGGGTCATCTCTTCACCGCTTTGGTTTAATCCAAACCTTCCCATGATAATATCTTGAGCCCTAACAGGAAGAGACCCGAGCAACTTTTTCACGACTTGTTTCGGGTTGAAAGACAGAGACATATTTTTTGTTTTTGGAGCTTCTTTTTTCATTTTTTGTTTAGATACCTAAAGATTATTATACCACATTTACCTCACAACAATATCATAGGCAAAAATTTTGTCAAATCACGAAATTTATCAGCTTATCGGGCACAAATATGACTTTTTTCACATCCTTGCCATTTATCCATTTATCAACTTCCGGCAAAGAGAGGGCTTTTTCTTTCAAAGCATTTTCGAGCTCTCCCCTTTTGGCCTCAAATTGAGCGCGCATTTTGCCGTTGATTTGCACTACAACAACAGTCTTTTCTTCTTTGATTTTACTCTCGTCATACTCCGGCCATTTTTCCAAATGAATTGAAGTGTCATGTCCAAGTTCATGCCACAACTCTTCGGCAACGTGTGGCGCGAAAGGAGAAAGCAACTTGAGCAATATTTCATATTCTTCTTTCATCAAATCTTTCAAACTCCCAAGATAATTTGCATAAATCATCATCGAAGAAATGGCTGTGTTGAACTTGAAAGATTCAATGTCTTCTGTGACTTTTTTTATTGTTTTATTTGTTTCGTAAATTATTTTATTTTTTTGTTCATCAGAATAATTATTATTACGGATATTTCCTCTTAGATGCCAAACTCTCTCCAAAAACCTTCTCACTCCCGCAATACCACCCAAATCCCAAGGGTATTGACCAACTTCGTTGTATGGACCGATAAAAGCAAGATACATCCTTACGGTATCTGCGCCAACTCTCTCCACCCACTCTCCGGGATCTATCACATTCCCCTTGCTTTTGCTCATCTTCTGTCCATCGGGGCCCAATATCAAACCTCTGTTCAATCTCTCCACATAGGGCTCGCTTTCACTGACCAGGCCCATATCGAAAAGCGC
>DATDVC010000042.1:0-5497 GCA_036517695.1 Minisyncoccota bacterium | reverse complement strand
CCTAAGTTCGATCGGGGCACGAGCGTTCGGGGATGTTTCGGGCAGGGTTTTTGTTTACAACCAATGGGCGGCACTTTGTGCCGCCCACCAATTCGTCGGTCAAAAATCGGAATCTCTAATCTTGGAGCCGAAGATGGGAATCGAACCCATGTCCCTACTTTACGAAAGTAATGTTCTACCCCTGAACTACTTCGGCCTGCATTAATAAATTAGCTTCCTGTTTTCTTTTGCTTGGTGCTCGGTTTTCTCTCCCATTACCTCTATTCAAAGCGGCATAAGTAGCTGATATAGAGTCACAGTTTGGACAAATTAAACGAAGGTTGTCTTCGATATTATTACGCCAGTTTCCGTCTATATGATCAGCAACAAGGGGAACAATGCCGGTTTTGATATTTGTTTTTGACCATCCACACAAACTGCATTTGTTATCGTGTTTTTTACGTAAATAATTTTTGATTTGATTAGACACAAGACCTAAACTCATCAACCCACTTACTCTACCGGCCTTCCAATCTTGGATATAACATTTATTTTGATACGCCTGCTGACAAGCATTGCTGCAATACTTATAATATGATCTGGCTTGCTCTTTACCACAATTTAAACATCCGCTTCTTGGTTTTTTAAAATTTGGCACAGATCTATTATACACCCACTGCATACCATTAACAAATTTAAAAATGCTCTGCCAACTGAGCTAAGGTGGCAAGACTTCTTTTTATTTAACCCCTTCCATTTGGAGCCGTTGATCGGGGTTGAACCGATGACCTCCCCCTTACCATGGGGGTGCTCTACCAGCTGAGCTACAACGGCAAGCGAGAAACGAAGTAAATATAACATGTTTACTTCGTTTTCGAGCGCAGACGTTGCAAGATTTTCTTACAACGGCATTTTCCCTTATTTTATATCACATCCCCTCCATTTTTTCATAGTCTTTGTAAAGCATGGCAAAACCTGAAATTGCAAAAATGGCAATCAGAGCAATGAACAAAAAAGAATACCTCGATGCCAAAATTGCAATTTGAGAACCAAGAAATACTCCGCCAAAATTGAATGGCAACATAAAGAGCGAGTGGATGGAGATAAACTTCCAAAACCCAACTCGACTAAAGCCGGAAGCATAAGCAAATATTTCAGGAAGAGAAATCAAAGCTATGCGCGCCTTCAAGAAAGATTTGGTGCTGTCCAACAATTTTAAAAATTTTTGTATTTCGGAAAAAAACTTTTTTCCGGCAAAAAATTTGACCACCTTGTCTCCGTAAATTCTGCTTATCCAAAAACACGCAGTCGAACCAACGACATCCCCCAAAAAACACAGGATAAACCCGTTTACGTTTCCAAAAGCGGCGCCGGCCACCACGTATAGAGGCGAACCGCCAAGCGGGGCAACGATCAGCGTCGAGGCCTTAAGGACCACAAGAGCAACCGGAGCAAAAATACCAAAAGCTTCTATGTGAGCTTGCAGTTCTCCGCTTCTCAATAGTTTTATTGAGATAAAAAAAAGTCCAAAAACAACAATAAGCCAGACAAGTTCCAATATCCTATCTTTTTTATTTTTCCATAATTCCCAATTCATAATCACTTATTAAGTACTACTCGCAAACTCTTTTTAGCTCGGATAAATCTTCAACTGAAGGGACAAGGCCCGGCTTGACATTCGTCCCAGTCAGATAATACATGATGGAAGACGGATTTTCGACATGATCCATACCCAACGCATGTCCAAGTTCATGCGCAAGCGCAGTAAGCAAATCTTCATTATTTTTAAACTGATACACGTTGATAGCGGAACCCGTATATTCGGCTTGGTTGAATTCCAGACCATGCCCAAAAGTTTGATTATAATTTGAGGCAACAGCATTGTAATTCCTCGCTGCCTCGTTGCGTCGATCGAGCATATTGTTCAGATCCTTGGCTTTGGCATTGAGGTCGGCAGTTTCTCTGTTTAAAACAGCGGCCTGCGTTTTCAATTGTCTAGATTTTTCTTCCAATAGTTCATATTGCGATTTTGGCGCTCCCCCTCTTGAATTCCAATAATCCACCTCTGATTCGTAGCGAGCTTGTTCCTGTTCAAATTCTTGACTCTTTTTCTCGTGAGCATCAAGGGCTCTTTCGTAATCAGATTTTGCAATTCTGAATTCAGCATCCAACTTTTCCAAAACCGTGGCCACACTTTCAAGGCCAGATTCTGTTTTTTGTTTTTGCATGGTAGAGAGCTGTCTTTCATCGTAAATTAGATTTATTTTGAAATCGGATTCTGGGTTGTAGATGAAAAGCTCTCGGCCAACGCTACTTTCCCAAATACGTTCAGCTTGTTTTACGTTTTCCAAAAATTGGCTTTTACTTACACCAAACTCTTCATCAAATCTCCCTATCGAATATTCAGTTGGTTGATCGCAAGGTTTTTGGAAATAGCGATAAAAAAACGCGCCACTCAAAACAATAGCGCCAATCGCCAAACAAACAACTATAGCGTTTTTAAACATAATTTCATTGGCAAATTTCAGCTAAAGCTTTCTTTATCTTCTCCGCGTTTTTTTCAAAATTTTTTGGATCTCCCATAATTTCCAGATGTTTGGACATTGGGAAAACCCAGATATGGGCATGCTCGACTTCATCACCAACTATTTTTGAAATCACCCAATTTGTATCAAAAGCTTTTCTTTGGGCCAGAGCAATCTTTTTTGCCACCTCGAAATACTCTCCCGCGTCTGGAACATCCCAAACCCAGCGATAATGTTTCTTGGGGATGATTTGGGTATGCCCCGGACTTTGGGGGTTTATGTCGAGAAAAGCCAAAAAATTTTGATCTTCATAAACAACGTGAGCAGGAATTTCTCCTTTTATGATTTTACAAAACACGCAATTTTCCATATGCGCATTATAACAAATTCTGCGTGGCGCGGTCGAAGTAGAAACCAAAATAAAGAAGCATCAACGTATATTCCAGCTTTGTAAATTACCTCTCATTACTCCTCGCATCAGGCCTTTTCTGATTAAAAAATCGTTAAATCCTAAAATATCTACCAACCACCCAGATATTATCACCGCAAGAATCGCCAAAACGGCAGCTTTTTTAAGATCTATCTTGTATGAAAAATCATATTTACGAATTAAAATTATTCCGGTAATAAGCCCCAATACGGCAACCACAATCAGCCACCAAGGAAATATTGAGGACAGATATTCCATTTTATTGCGTCCGAACATCCTGCCATTTGACCTCAACAGGAAACTAATGAGACCAATTGTAAAAACTGAAACGACTATAGACGCAACCAGTCCTAGAAAAGTCATGACTGATCCGATAACAAAATAAATCTTGGGACGCATTTTTAACTGCCCTTGTTTTATTTTTAACATCACATCTTCCTGTATATTTTTTAAATCTCTAGACATATTTTTTTCATTAAAATTTTAGCTCTACTTATACGGGTAGCCACTGTACCCATCGGGATTCTCAAAATATCACTGATATCTTCGTAGGATTTATCCTCAATGTAATACAAGAATAATGGCTCGGCATACAAAATTGGCATTTTATCAAAACACTTTTCTACTCTTTCTACCATCGCTTTTTTATCGAAATCTTCTTCAAGGTTTTCGCTACTTTTAAAATCCACGTCTTCAAGCAATGGTATTTCTTTCCGGTATCTTTTTAAAACATTTATTGTTTCGTTGTGGACAATCCTGTAAATCCAGCTTGAAAATTTTTTCTTAATATCAAAACCTCTTAAATTAATGAAGGCTTTAATAAAAGATTCCTGAACGATATCGACAGCTTTGTCTTTGTCTTTGATTAAATTGACGGCATACCGCAAAAGCTTGCCTTCGAATCTCTTTATAATTACAACGTAAAGATCTCGGTCGCTTGACCGGACTTTTTGGATAATATCCTCGTCAGACCATTTTTCATAATTATCCATAATAAAATTCTAACAAGAATTAAACATTGCATAAACACCAAACCCCGACCAAATCGGGGTAGTGCTTCCATATCTCCACTCTGTGGCTAGCGAGCCCATCTTGCACTTTGTCCTATTTCCCGTCCGGAACCGTTGTGCAACCCCAGATTAAGCTCCTGGCGTATCTCCTTAGCTTCAACAGTTTTACCCTGCTTGGCCAATTCATGTGCTTTGGCAAATTTGGTAAAATTTTCTTTGTTTACCAGCTCTGTCACTCTGCCTCTGCCCTGCATGAGACTCACCCACGCACTGTAATCTTTGTTCTCAAAAGCTTTCTGCATAGCTTCATGGCGCTCCGCTGAATAATTTGGGCCTTTTATGTTTGGGTCTCCTCTGTAAGCTTCCGCCTCAATGTTCGAGAACCCCAAAAGACTTAGAATTATAGCCAGCGAACCCAAACCTAATGATATTTTTTTCATGTTTTTGCTATTTATTCTGATAAATCGACCTCTCTACCTTTAATACAACAGGTCTCTCGTTTTTCTTTCATTTCTTTGGCTTTCTTTTGGGGTATGGAACAAAAGGCAGGGATTGATTATCCTGCCTTTTGTTCCATCTTGCGCGAGTGATGGGATTTGAACCCACGACCTTCCGCGTGACAGGCGGACGCTCTAACCAGCTGAGCTACACCCGCAACTTATCTGTTGCGAACAGGACCAATTTAGCAGATTTTGGAGCATTTTGCCAGCTCAAGTGATAAAATAAATCAGCATGGAAACAAAGGGAACTTTAAAACACCTATTGAGAGACCTGCTTATTATTTGCTCAAGCATCTTAATTGCAATATTCATAGCAAGACATGATAGTATTTCGGGAATCATAAAATCAGACGGCCTCTCTCCCTTATACGCAGGTTTGGCCGCTCTGATATCGGGGGCCCTCTTCACTTCAATTTTTACCATTGCGCCATCATCAGTCTTGCTTGTGGAGCTCAACAGACATTTGCCGATTTTGGCCATATCAATCCTTGGTGGACTCGGCGCTATGACGATAGATGTATTGCTTGCTTCTTTCGTAAGAAAAAATATTGCGCGCAATATGCAAGGACTCTCCAGGTTTAGTTTTAAGTGGCACTTTGTTTCCTTATTTCATTTCGGTTTTCTAAAATGGATCTCATTTCTGGTGGGACTATTTATTATCGCGAGCCCTTTGCCCGACGAACTCGGACTATTTTTTGTAGGCATATCAAAAGTAAAAAAGAAATATCTGCCTGTTGTATTCTTTGTCGCAAATACAATTGGTATATATCTTCTTTTATATGCGGCAAAATCACTCACCTAGCCATCAAGATCAGTTTTACTTTATTGTCTACGCAAGTGACGGAGGTGGGTTACGATCCCACGACCCCGGGCTTATGAGTCCCGTGCTCTACCAACTGAGCTACTCCGTCATTTTCAATGACTTTATCATATTCTTGCATAAAAACAAAAATCTAATATAATGGGGAGGACAATTATCTGCGGGGTAGAGTAAAGTAATTCATCTGGCTCATAACCAGGAGATCTTGGTGCAAGTCCAAGCCCCGCAACCCG
>DATDVC010000041.1:0-6532 GCA_036517695.1 Minisyncoccota bacterium | reverse complement strand
TCTGTAAAACCCGCACCTTCTGGTATTGCGTCCAAAATTTTGGAAGACTTGCCGATAAAACCAAGCTCGCCCTCAATTATCATTTCCGGCCGAACAGAATTTTTGTAAGTTACCGATTCTTTGGTCATCGCCACATTTTCTTCAAAGCTTTTTTCTGCGCCATCAATAATCGCCGCGTCAAAACCAGCATCTACTATTTCTTTGACTCTATCTACCGAATAAGTATGGTCGGCGTTTAGAAATACTGGTCTTTCCTCCGCTTTGAGTGTATCTACTAGAGCTTTAGCTTGCCTTACTCCCAAGAAGTCTCTCTCGCCTTCCGACACTCCGATAATCACCGGCAAATTCAGATTCTTGGCTGCTCCTACTACCGCCCAAAAACCGACGATATCAGAGATATTGAAGTGGCCAATTGCAACTTTTTTCTCTTCCATTTCTTGTATGCATTCTCGCAATGTTTGCATATCCACACATTATCATATTTTTGTCCTAAAAAAACTCTGGCAGTGTATAATATTTGTAAATGAATCTCTTCCATCACAATAAAGATTTTGATTTTGTGGCGATCGGCGATATTACCACGGATGCTTTTATCCGGCTTACGGATGCAAAGACTATTTGTGATGTTGATGGTAAAAAATGTGAACTAGCGCTCCGGTTTGGAGACAAGGTGCCCTATGAATTCATGGAAGAAGTGCGTGCCGTAGGTAATAGCCCAAACGCCGCCGTAGCCGCTCGCAGACTTGGTCTTACCTCCGCGCTTGTTACAAATACCGGCGATGATCACAATGGCGAAGAATGTCGAGCTACTTTGAGTAAAGAAGGGGTGCATACTGATTTTGTAAGTGTCCACAAAGACAAAGAAACCAACTATCATTACGTACTTTGGTTTGAAGAAGACCGAACTATTCTAGTCAAGCACCATGAATACGATTATCAGTTCCCCGATATTGGCAATCCGAAATGGATTTACCTTTCTTCTCTTGGCGAAAATACCGCAGAATATCACAAACAAATAGCCGAATATCTGCGCAAAAACAATCTTGTTAAATTCGCCTTCCAGCCGGGCACCTTTCAAATCAAAATGGGGCTGGACATTTTGGCCGATTTGTATGCTCGTGCAGATTTATTTTTTTGTAACGTAGAAGAGGCAAAAAAAATATTGAATAAGCCGGAAGAAAAAGATACAAAAAAATTGCTACGCGAAATGCATGATGTAGGGCCGAATGTTGTCGTGATAACCGACGGACCAAAGGGAGCCTATGCTTACGACGGCTTTGAGGGTTTTTTTATGCCATCATTTCCGGATGCTAAACCTCCTTACGATCGTACCGGTGCTGGTGATGCCTTTTCTTCCACCTTCACTTCCGCAATTGCTCTTGGTCGCTCGTTGTTTGACGCATTTCTTTGGTCGCCGGTCAATTCTATGTCGGTAGTTCAAAAAATCGGCGCCCAAAAAGGCCTGCTTACTCAAGAAGAAATACTCAAACATCTCGCTCATGCTCCAGAAAACTACAAACCCCAAAAAATTATATAGAAAATAAGGGCGCCGCTAGCAAGTGTCCTCCCTTGCTAGCGGCGCGACCACCTCCTTTCCCCATCAGAGTTGGGGCGTATGATGGCTTTCTCTTTTTAACTTATCTAGGACTTACGCAAAACCTGATAAATATGTAGCCGTAGCGCTTCTGCCGATCACCGCTTTCTGTTCGTACCAAGAAATTTGGTCCTTGATTCTGGTAGTTTCCAGTTTAACAAAAGCAACGAAAGAAGCGAAGATATGAGTTCTTTGACACTCAGCCCTGGTAGCATAACACTTTTCGATACCGGTAGTTTGTTTTAACCCGCGGTGAAATTCTTCGATCTTCCACCGGCTTTGGAAATGATCGGTGAATTTTTGGTAATCGGTCAAGGAAAGATCGCTTGTTCCCAAGTATGTAATGCCGCCGTCTTTGTCGACAATTCTACACACCAGCACATATCCATAATCTTTGAGCCAGACTTTTCTCACCTGTTTGTTAGTGAGAGGCAAGTTCTCAATCGATACATAGAGGCCTTTGGTCAGAGAAACTTTCCGATTCGACTTGAACGAGGAGATGAAATGCCAATTCAATTTTTTCACTATGAGCTTAAGGTTTGGAACACCACTATACCAAGAGTCGGTTAATACATAAAATGGCTCAAATCCTCTCTTTTTTGCTCTCTTCAGCATATCCTGAAAATGATCATTTTTGGTCCGATCATCGTTTTCCTTCTGGTAGATGCGATAATCGACCGGTATGTATTCTTCGCTATCCGTCCATAACAGATTGACCAGACAGATGCCGTTGACCAAACCGTGAACATTGCCGCTGTACTGAAGTTTGGCCAATTCATTTTCTCTGGAATATTTCTTGACAATCAGGGAATCATCCCCGACAAGATATCCAGACTTGGGATTGACCAGGGGTTTAACATGATTCCATAGATCTTTTGGTGTATACTCTTTGGCAGAGAGCCAGCGGGTGACCGCATCATGAGAAAGCTCGCTCACTTTTGAAAGTTCGACTCCGGAATATCTGTTCTGATTTGAAATGAGAAAACTGGTGTAGAGATTCAAAGAACATTTTTGATGCTGCATAATGAAAATGAGATTGTAATGTCCTCCACATTTACATTATCTCGCTTTCATTACCCAATATCAAAGTGCGTAAGTCCTATTATCATAAAACCTTGATGATGCAAATTGGCTTGTGGATTACTTTTTGCGCTTTAAAACACGTTCCACGGCTTCTTCTATGTGTGCGGCTCCCATCTCGTAATGCTCAATTAGTTCATCGGGGAGCCCTGATTGGCCGAATTTGTTGCGGACTCCGATAAATTCTTGAGGCACTGGATAATTCGCTACCAATGTTTCGGCTATGGCAGAACCGAGACCGCCTATAATCTGATGTTCTTCTACGCTTACTATGGCCCCCGCTTCTTTTGCAAGTTTTATTATGGCCTCTGTGTCAATAGGTTTGATCGTATGAACATTCAACACTTTGATCGAGATTCCTTTGGTTGCAAATTTTTTGGCTGCTAAAATAGCTCTGTGGACAAGTGCGCCGGTGGCGACTATTCCGACTTGAGCATTCATCGGAGGAGCAAAAAATATTTGAGCCTTGCCGATTTCAAATGGAGTTTCCTCCGTAGTCATAATCGGCGTTTTCTCTCGTGCCAAGCGAATATAAACTGGTTCCTTTGTTTCTGCTGCGGCCATGGTCGCCTTTTTGGCTTCTATGGCGTCGCAAGGTGAGAGCACCGTCATGTTTGGTATCACTCGCATCAGAGCAATATCTTCTATTGCTTGATGAGTGCCTCCGTCGGGCCCCACCGAAATGCCGGCGTGGCTCCCGACTATCACCACCTTCCTGTCATTGTAAGCAATCGTCGTTCTTATTTGTTCCCAATTGCGCCCCGGACTAAACATGGCATAGGAAGAAGTAAAAGGAATCTTACCCATGGCCGCCATTCCGCTTGCTACTGTCACTAAATTTTGTTCTGCTACCCCAACCTGCACAAAGCGTTCGGGGAATTTGCGGGCAAACATGTGCATCTGGGTGCTTTCGGTCAGGTCGGCGCAAAGCCCCACCACATTTTTATTTTTCTCTCCTGCCAAAAGTAATCCCTCGCCAAAACCTTTGCGGATGGGCACTTGCTCTACCTCTGGGTCAAACATTTTTGTATTTAGTTTTGCTTTTTCGTTGAGCATTTATTCGTGTTCGCTTTTTATCTTACCTCCCAAGGTTCTCAATTCTTTCAGGGCTTCGACTCCTTGTGTTTCGTTTGGCGGTTTACCATGCCATTCGTAGTGGCGTTCCATAAAAGAGACTCCTTTGCCGGGAATGGTGTTGGCGAGGATAACGCTGGGCTTACTAAACTCTGCTTGAGCCTGTCCGAAGGCGTTTACGATAGCTTCGAAATTGTGCCCGTCTATCACTTGGACATGCCAGCCAAAAGCTTCCCATTTGTCTTTGAGGGGCTCAAGCGGCATTATATCTTCGGTATAGCCTTCTATCTGAATATTATTTCTATCCACGATCGCCGTCAGGTTTTGTAGCCTCTCTTTGTTTGCAAGCATCGCTCCTTCCCAAGAATTTCCCTCATCCAATTCTCCGTCACTCATAAGCGCATAAAATTGTCGTCCCGAATGTTTGCCTCTATCAATCCTGTCTGCAAGGCACATACCAACCGCCTGTGAAAGTCCGCTACCCAAAGGCCCGGAACTATTTTCAAGCGCAGGAAGATATTCTCTGTGCGGGTGGCCTTGCAGTTTGCTTCCGAATTTACGCAAAGTTTTAAGCTCTTCCACCGGTAAATATCCGGCATGAGCCATTGTGGCATAAAGCACCGGAGCAATGTGGCCATTACTCAAGACCAATCTGTCTCTTTCTTCCCAACTTGGATTTGTCGGGTCGTGTCTTAAAATATGGAAAAAAAGTGCCGTAAAAATATCAGCCATACCCAAAGGCCCGGCCGAGTGTCCGCTCCCTGCTTCCATGAGCGACTCAACGATAGATTGTCGTATCTCATTGGCTTTCCTTTCCATCCATTGCTTTTTGTTTTCATCGAGTGTCAACATACTAGTAATTTAATTATACTAGTAATCCAAATATCCGCTAACTAATCCTGGGGAGTTGAAGTAGAAATAAATTTAAAGTGTGATTTTAACTTTATCTCACAATCAATTTCAAACCTAGGCCGGATGTGATCTTCTTTAGGAAGGTTAGAGTTGGATTGATATTTCCAGTCTCAAATCGAGCCAGAGCTGATTGGGTTATCCCGATTTTTTGAGCAAGTTTTCTTTGAGAAAAACCTTTCTTTGTACGGGCCAAAGCTAGCTTACGAATTATTTGAAATTCTGGTTGCATTTCAGCATAAGCTTTCCTTACGCCCGGTCTTTTAAATATTTCTTTTTTAAAATCTGCTAATGTTTTCATTATTTTGAATGATAGCATCTTCGCTATCTCATTGCAAGTAATTTAATCTGTGGATAGCCTTCTCCGACTCCTTTTTTGGTATTTTTTGGCTTTTCTTCACAAACGCATGCAGTATATATATTTCACTCCCGGAAAAGTGTACTAAAATCCTCAAGGAAATTTTTCCTATAATTCTTAACTCATAAATATCTTTAGTTATTTTCTTTAATTTGGGTGGACCAAGATGTACTCCCAACTCATCAAGTATTTCTAACAACCCAAAAATTTTTGTAACTAAGTCATCGTCAAACGATTTCAGAAAATCATCAGTATCGTCTCTGACAAACTTAGTCCTGTCCATTTATTTATAATTTTATCTCCATTTCTAGGAAGGATTTGTTTTCGGGGATGGGCGGATTTTTCAATCTTTCTATGGCTTCAGCGATGTTGGGAGAATTAAAAATAGCTGAGCCGGAGATGAGGCGGGTACAACCGGCGGCGATGAGCTTGCTCGCAGTATCAAAATTTACGCCTATATCTATTTGTATCGGTACCGAAGGATGCATTTTGTGAAATGTTGCAATTTTGGGCAAAACTTTTTCATCCAACTCCACTTGGTTGTAACCCACTTTGTTGTTACCCATAAACTGGACAAAATCCACTTGAGGTAAAAATTGCAAAAGTGTCTGCATATCTCCGGAAGGCTTGATACCGAGCCCCACTTCACAACCAGCGTTTTTGATAGTTTCTACACAAACTTGCATGTGGTCGGTAGAATCTATGTGGATAACAAAACTTTTGAAACCAATGGACAAAAAGTCCGGAATATATTCGGCTGGATGTAGAACAAGCATATCTACCTGAAATTCAAATTCGTTTATAAGTGGGAAGCGTTCTTCACCGCGCACCATTTTTAGAAGTTCATCCATTTGTCCCTTGTTGAATGGCCAAGTAGTCGGCGGAGCATAATGTCCATCCACTACATCCATCTGAACTCGTCGCGCCAAACCGCGCACTTTTTCAAATCGCTCCATGACGATATTTAAGTTTTGAGGTATGACTGCTGGAATTATTTCAACCATTAAATTAAATTAGGGTGTCTTGTAAAGAGCCTCCTCCATTCTGTCAATCTCTTCAAGCCTGCGGACATGCCTTTTGTCTCCAGAAAATGGAGTCGTGAGCCAAAGTTTGAGAGCTGATTTTGCCTCTTCTTCTGTTACCAATCTTGCTCCGATAGAAAGGATATTTGCGTTGTTGTGTTCGCGAGAAAGCTTTATAACCTCCAAGTTACCTCCATAAAAGACCGCCGCTCGCACATTTGGAAACCTATTTGCTACTACTGCCTCACCTTGCCCAGAGCCGCCAAGTATCACTGCCTTACTTTCTTCCGGGTCAGCAAAAATTCGCATCGCCGCTTTTTCTATAAGGAGCGGATAATCGTCTGCCGGATCGAGTTTTTGCGGCCCCAAATCTTCTACTTCAAACCCAAGACTTTTTGTAAACTCCAAAAGTTTATTTTTCATCTCAAACCCAGCATGATCTGATGCAAAATATATCTTCATTTAGGTCAATTAGAATAATTAGAAATTAGGTTA
>DATDVC010000040.1:0-23992 GCA_036517695.1 Minisyncoccota bacterium | reverse complement strand
AAGCTCGGCATGCCTAGAAAGGGGTATGTCGAGCTGATTTTTTGTATAATAAAATAATGCAACCCCTAAGCAAATTGCAGAAATTTTTTTATCAGACTTTTGCGGACCTGGTTTTTATCGTTCATCTGGGACTGGTCCTTTTGGTGGTTTTTGGCTGGTTGATACCAGCTTTGTTTTACTTTTTCCTTGGCGCGCTTGTCGCTACCTTTTTGTCAGAAATCTTCCTGAGCTATTGTTTTCTTTCACGAATGGAATTCAACTTGAGGAAGAAAATAGACCCAGCAAAAATTTATGATAAATCTTGCATAGTTCATTACACCAGAGTGCTGTTTGGTCTGCCGCCTCGGTTGGCATCGGTGACTCCGGTTGGGTTTTTTAAGAAAAACTCATTCAAATTTGTTTTACTAACTCTTTTTGTAGTCAGTATTTCTTATCGAGTGTTGGTTTGAAACTAAAATCTTTTCAATTTTTGGTATATAATTTCAACATGTCGCTTAGGACTCTCGATCTAAAAATAATCCGCTTTTTTAAAAAGATTGCTATGCCGGTTTCGAGATTGGCTCTGTTTGTGGTCTTCTTTTGGTTCGGCATACTCAAAGTGCTTGACATGTCTCCGGCAAGCCAGGTGGTCCAAAATCTTTTCAATGAGACCATGCCGATAATGGAATTTAGCACCTTCTTTTTGATTTTCGGACTTTTTGAATGCTTGATAGGAATTTTATTTTTGATACCCGGCGCGGAAAGGGGTGTGATACCAATGCTTTTTTTGCACATGATAACCACCGCTGGACCACTCTTTTTGCTTACCGGCGAAACTTGGACAGGGCCTCTGGTGCCGACTCTTGAGGGCCAGTATATAATCAAAAACTTGGTAATAGTAGCGACCGCTATCGGCATTGCCGCCCACCTCCGGCCAATGTCGAAATAACTAGCTTTGTTTTCCACAGTTTTATTTTTTTAAATTGACAGATACCCTTGGGGGGTATAATATGTCTATATGGTTACACCAAAATCAAGGATTATCCGCCGGCTCAAGATTATCGAAGGCCAGGTGCGGGGTTTACAGGAAATGACCGAAAAGGGCGTTTATTGTATTGATATCATCACCCAGACCTCGGCTGTCAAAAGAGCGCTCTCAAGCATTGAAGACGTGATCATGGAAAACCATTTGAGCACTTGTTTGGTGCCCCAAATAGAAAAGGGTAAAGGTACCAAAGCGACCAAGGAAATACTGGACGTTTATCGATTGAAGAGAAAATAGTTTTATTAGAAACACTTAGGACATTATGGATTCCAAAATTTACAGAGTAAAAGGCATGCATTGCGCCTCGTGCGCCACCATTATCGAGAAAACCTTCAAAAAGGAGGCAGGGGTGCACTCTGCCGAAGTGAATTATGGCACAGAGACAGCCAAAATAAATTTTGATCAGGGTAAAACAAATCCTGAACTATTGTCCAAAAAAATAGAACCCTTAGGTTATTCGCTTGCTCTTGATCATTTAAGTGAAAAAACATATGACGAGAATGACCAAACAGCAGAAAGTATGGGAATGTCGGCAGACGAACACGCCACCCATCTTGGTCTTAGTCAGTCAAAGAAAGAGAAGCTGGCAGAAGTTCTCGATATGAAAAACAAAGTCTGGTCGGCTATTCCGATTGCCGTCTTTGCTGCCATGGTGATGGGTTGGGATATTTTGGCGCAATATGGCTTGGCTGGCGAGATGAGCCCTGTGATTGATGAATTTTTCCACCACTTACTGCCTATTTTGGCGACTTATGTTCTCTTTGTAGTTGGCAGACCGTATTTGCTCGGTTTTTACCGTTTTCTTCGCTATGGCAAGGCCAATATGGATACGCTGATAGGCATCGGCACAACCGTTGCTTTTTTATACAGTTTTGCCGTTACTGCTTTTGAGGATATACTTAGATCTTTTATAAATGTGGATTATCAATATTATGATGTTACGATCGTGGTGATCACTTTTATTGCTCTTGGCAAATATTTGGAGACTAGATCAAAGATAAAGACAGGCGATGCAATAGAAAAGCTTCTCGGTCTCCAAGCTAAGATGGCGCTCATCGTTCGTGATGGAAAAGAAGTAGAAATTTCTGTAAATGATGTGAAGCATGGAGATTTGATCGTGATAAAACCAGGCGCAAAGATTCCCGTTGACGGAGTGATTACTGAAGGAAGTTCTTTTGTTGATGAATCGATGGTTACAGGTGAACCAATGCCTGTCCAGAAAAAAGCTGGAGACGGTATTGTCTCTGGGACGATTAACACTAGCGGCTCGTTCATATTCAAAGCGACAAAGGTTGGATCTGAAACGCTCCTTGCTCAAATCATAAAGATGGTTGAAAATGCCCAAGGTAGCAAAGCGCCGATCCAAGCACTTGCCGATAAAATCTCATCAATTTTTGTGCCGATTGTTTTAGTAATCGCATTTCTCACTCTCGGTGCGTGGCTTGTTGTCGGATCACAGTATTTGGGATTTTCGCAAGCTCTTTCGTTTGGCCTTGTATCTTTCGTGGGGATACTTGTTATTGCTTGTCCTTGTGCGCTCGGCCTCGCTACACCAACGGCAATTATTGTGGGGGTTGGTAAGGGAGCTAGGGAGGGAATACTTATAAAAGATGCGGCTACTCTCGAAAAATTGCATGAGGTAAATACAGTGGTAGTAGATAAAACAGGCACGATCACGAAAGGCAAGCCCGCATTGGTCGATATACAAAATTTCTCTGATCTGAAAGATGAAGAACTGGTATCGATTTTGGCTTCGCTTGAAAAGAAATCAGAGCATCCGATTGCTCATGCGATTGTAAGCTATGTCGAAGATCCTGTAAGGACCCAAGAGAAGAATATTTCACTAGCAGATGTTTCAAATTTTGAGAGTTTACAGGGTAAAGGTCTTAAAGGAACGATCAACGGCACAGAATATTTTGTCGGCAACACAAAGATCGTAAGTGATCTTGGTATTTCCTTTGATGTTACAAAACTCGACACGTTTACCTCCCAAGGTAAGACACCAGTCATTCTTGCTACAAAAGATAAAGTTCTCGGTTTTGTAATGGTGGCAGATGAAATAAAAGTAGAGTCGATCGAAGCTGTAAAAAATCTTCACGCTCTGGGTATCAAAGTAGTCATGCTTACAGGGGACGATGAGAAGGCGGCCAAATATATTGCATCGCTTGTTGGTATTGATGAAGTAGTGGCGAATGTGTTACCACAAGATAAGCTCGAAAAAATAAAAGAGTTACAATCACAAGATCAAGTAGTCGCAATGGCGGGAGATGGTGTAAATGATGCGCCGGCGCTTGCGCAAGCGGATATCGGTATTGCGATGGGGACGGGAACAGATGTGGCGATAGAATCTGCCGGCATCACACTGCTTGGCGGAGATATTTCCAAACTAGTTAAGGCAATCAGGTTATCGAAAATCACGATGCGCGGCATTAAACAAAATCTGTTTTGGGCATTTATTTACAATATTGTCGGTATCCCACTTGCCACCGGCATATTTTACCCGGTCTTCGGCTGGCTCTTGAACCCGGTTTTTGCCGGTTTCGCGATGGCGATGTCGTCTGTCTCGGTCGTCTCAAACTCTCTGCGTATAAAAGTCAAAAAATTGTAAGGAAATGAAAAATAAATTTTCCAAACTTATTGGATTGATTGCGGCCATCGGATTCATTTTTAATCTCATATGGGAAAATGCTCAAGCCCCGCTTTATGCAAATTATTCCGGATTTTCAGAACACTTTCTCATTTGTCTCGGAGCAACCTTTGGCGACGTTATTATCGTGCTCTCAATTTATATACTGGTTTCTTTCGCAAAAGCAGATTGGCATTGGCCGGTCCATATGGGAAAAAGAGCTGTCACCCTTACTATTATTCTAGGGTTATTAGTGGCAATTATTATAGAACAAGGAGCTCTTCTACTTGGACTTTGGGGCTACGCAGATCAAATGCCGCGGTTGCCGTTTTTTGACGTAGGTTTTTTGCCAACGCTTCAAATGCTCATTTTGCCAACTGTAACTTTTTGGATGAGCAGTTTTATTTATAAAAAACTATGATAACTAAAACCCTTTCATTATTACTTATCACAAGTGTCCTTGTAATAGGGGTTTTTGGCTTTACCTCAATGAGTCACGAATCTGGTCATGCTAGTGTTTGTATTGCCTCTGCTGTGAACAATACTCCATGTCCTAAAAATATTACGGCGACGGCAGTCCATTATATTCAGGCCTTTATTTCATTCTTTAGTATAGTCCCGTCAATTCCACTTATCTTCCTTTTAGCATTTCTGTTCGTTGTATTTTTGGGTATAGGATATTTGTTTATAAAAAGGCAGGACTCAATTTTAGCCAATCTGACATTTTGGCGAGTCCGGCGTGATCTCGAACGTCAGCTGGCGCATCCTTGTAAAATTACCCACTGGCTCTCGCTATTTGAAAATAGCCCTCCGTTGCATAGATTTTCTATTACTATTTTTAATCTCATAAATCTATGCAAACTAAAAAAATCAAAGGCAATAAAAAATACAAGACTATCGATCCTGCAGTGGCCTTCGATCTCGTCTGCGGAATGGAGCTTGATGCGGACAGCATTAAGGCAAGCGCTGATTACAAAGGCACAACCTACTACTTTTGCGCTATTCACTGCAAGAATCACTTTACGGCCGATCCTGTGAAATATGCTGGAGAGTAAAACAAAATTAACATGACCACTCAAACACAAAAATATACCTTCCATGTGCATGGCATGCATTGCAATTCCTGCGTGCTCATGATCGAGAGTGAACTCGGGGGTCTACCGAATATCACTCACGTCAAATCGAGTTTAAAGCTTCATTCGGTTGAAGTGACCGGCGACTTTGGAAATAAAACACTGGAACAAATCGCTGAAGAACTGACCGAGCCCCTAAAACCTCACGGTTATATAGCTTCAGTCGAGAAACAGATCAAAGAAAAAAAATGGGAAGATTTCAGAATCGCCATTCCAATAGCACTTGGCTTTGCGGTTCTGTTCGTGATTCTTCAGAAAATAGGAATAATAAATCTTGTGAATGCGAGCAACGTAACCTACGGCACAGCTTTTGTGATTGGTATCATTGCCTCGCTTTCAACATGCATGGCGGTTGTTGGCGGGCTGGTTCTCTCAATGTCCGCAACGTTTGCCAAGGAAGGAGATAAGATAAGTCCTCAGCTTATGTTCCATGGTGGGCGAATAGTAGCGTTTTTTATTCTCGGTGGAGTGATCGGTGCTATAGGGTCAGCGTTTACTCTGAATATATCTGCAACTTTTATTCTAAGTTTGATCATTGGCATCGTTATGCTCATTCTCGGTATCAATCTTCTTGATACATTTGACTGGGCTAAAAAACTTCAGCCATCAATGCCAAAGTTTATTGCTAAGTATGCTCATGGTGTCTCAAAATTCAACCATACTCTTACTCCGCTACTTGTTGGTATCGCAACATTTTTCTTGCCATGCGGATTTACACAGTCAATGCAACTCTACACACTCACTACGGGGAGTTTCCTTACGGGAGCATTGACCATGCTCGCATTCGCACTTGGTACACTGCCGGTCCTCGCCCTTATCAGTTTCAGCTCATTTAGTATCCAAAAGAATGCTAAAGCTGGGATTTTCTTCAAGTCAGCCGGTTTGGTAGTGATAATGTTTGCACTGTTCAATCTCATAAACAGCTTGGTTGTGATTGGCCTCATTCCGCCAATTTTTAATTTTTAATTTACGGCTATCTAAAATAGTCGTATACTTATTTTACTCATGAAAGGCATAATCTCATCCGTTTTAGTGGCTCTGGTATTGATTGGTGGCGCAATCATTCTTACCAAAAAAGATCCCACAGTTAAATCAGGGGATGTTCCATCAGCTCAAAATGTTGAAGTAGTAGATGGTTTACAGATAATAAACATTCGAGCAAAGGGTGGTTACCAACCAAGAAAAAGTATCGCTAAGGCTGATTTGCCGACCGTCATCAGGTTTGATTCAAAAGGCACTTTTGACTGTTCTGCTTCGGTTCGAATACCTAGCTTAAACATCAGTCAGAGTCTGAATTTCTCAGGGTTGACTGATGTTGATTTAGGTAAGCCCAAAATGGGCGTCCTGAAGGGGAGTTGTAGTATGGGAATGTATCCCTTTGAAATAGTTTTCCAGAGTTAATTATTATTAGTTTATAAAAATTTATGACAGCAAATAAAAAAATGGAATGGTTGTTGCGGATTGGGGTGGCAGGTGAATTTTTGGGTCACGGTATTTTGGCTATTCAAAAGAAAGCCGATTGGATAAAGTGGATTGGGGATATGTTAAACGTCGAAGTTTCGACTGCCACTACCTTGGTTGTTTTGATAGGGGTGCTTGATGTGATAGTTGCCGCCATCGTTTTGCTCCGGCCGATGCCAAAAGTTTTGCTTTGGGCCGCTTTCTGGGGTTTCTGGACGGCGCTCGTCAGGCCTTTGGTTGGTCAGCCGATCTGGGACTTTGTTGAGCGTTCAGCCAACTGGGCCGCTCCGCTTGCCCTCTACTTCTTCTACAGGGTAAACAAATAACCTATTGATAATGATTTGATAATTCCGCAATCCACAAAGTGGGTGTGCGGAGCTTTCTGTTGTGTTATAGAATTTAATCAATATCAGTATTAACGATTACATATGGAACCGACACATGAAGACTACAAATCAATGCTTACGGAGATTATCCAAAAGCAAATAGTGATACTTGGCCCGCAGATAGCTGTTTTGAAGGCAAGAAATGTGCCGGGCATCACAATTTCAGACGATGGCGTGGTTACTGACGTTTCTGGTTCCGAGCAGGATACTTTGCAGAAGCTTATAGATGAATATGTTTCTTTATCGGGCGAAATAGTCAGGAATGCCGTTAATTCTATTTTTCAAAAATATCCGTCCATTAAAACTGATTTAAAATAAAATGAAAACGAAAAAAGTTCTTTTCCCCATTTTGCTACCCCTTCTTCTCCCGCTGTCCGTTTTTGCTCAAAGCAGAGATGTTGTGATTTCGAGTGATGAAGTAGCCTATGCGTCTGTTTTTGCCGGAGATCTATCACTTCTTTTGTCTGTAGTTATCGGAGCCATAGCGACTTGGTTTGTTTTTAGAGCGGCAAAGAAGATGGGTGGCGGTTTGTTCGGTTCTGTCATGGACTACATTTCTCTTGGAATGCTCCTGATGGTAATTGGCACCATCTCGACCTTTTTTGGAAACTGGTTTACTGGCGTGTGGTTTAATGTCGTAAATACCACATGCTTTGCTTTGGGCTACATTTTTATGGTTATAGGTTCAAACAAATTGCTTAAGGGCATAATAAATACTTAAAATGAATGTCGCGCTTGCTTTAGGCGCAGTATCTTCTGTTCTTTTTTTCGCAACCATTTATTCTTTTTTCTATTTTCGCTCTTCGCTAAAAAAGAGAGAGGAAGAGATAAAGAAAGAAAAAGAGGAAGCGACTCGCCGTTTATACGAACTTGCAATACTGAAAGAGCTCGGTGACAGAGTCGGGTACTCTTTGAATGTGGAAGAAATATTGCAGATTATCACCGGCTCCCTGCGTCAGTTTATAGATTATAGCGCGGTTGGGTATGCAGTCATTGCTCCGGAAAAAATAAAGATAAACACTCACATCGAAAGATCGGTAGGCAGAAATTTTCTGAAGGAGATGAAAGACAAGATGATCGCCTCTCTTTCGGCCCTTACCGACAAAAAGCTTGAATCAACAAATATTGATGAAGTTGTGTCGGGGGCCATAGTGGTGCCAGAAATTGATCGGGGGATAGGTTCTCTTTTCAATATACCTCTCGTCATAAGCGGGTCTGTTGCTGGAGTTTTGACTGTCGCTCACATCGAAGGGGGTCTATACAAAGAGGCGGACATGAATATTTTGTACAAAATCACCAACCAGGCCTCACAGGCAGTTTCAAGACTTCAGGAAGTAGTGAGAATAGAGAAAGGCAAGCTCAATGCGATGGTTTTGAGCATGGGTGACGGGGTTTTGATGGTTGATACTGAATATAGGATAATCGTTGCCAACCCCGCTGTTAAAAAAATAATCAATTTTGATTCTAAAAAAACCAGCGAAGAGGAGATAAGCATCTTTGATTTTGTGAACTCACTAGGCGGTAAGTTCGACATACACGGCAAATTGAAAGAAGCTTTGACCAAAAAAGTTTCTTTCATATCCGAAAAGATAAACCTAAACGAATCGTTTTTCGAAATAGGGGTTTATCCGGTTTCTCATTCGCTGTCCAAAGGGGGGGATCAGTTGCTCGGCGCAGTCGTCTCTTTCCACGACATCACAAAAGATATTGAACTTGAGAGAGTGAGAGAAGAATTCACCTCGATGATAGTTCATGAGTTGCGCTCTCCTCTTGATGGTATCAAGAAAATAGTGGAACTTGCCGTTTCTGGCGCTCTCGTGCCGGGCTCGCCTCAATTTAAAGAATATTTGAATATGGCCCACCAAAGCTCTTCCTCAATGCTTGAGTTGGTAAACGACATACTTGATTTGTCCAAATTGCAGGCCGGAAAATTTGAAGTTAGAAAGGAACTATCCGACATAAGGGAAATAATAAAAAATCGGATTACTTTTTACAAAATTTCCGCTGACTCCAGAAAGGTTTCTTTGGAAAGCTCGCTGAACTCAAATCTGCCGAACAGCGTTTCTCTTGATCCCCAAGCCATAAAACAGATATTAAACAACTTTATTTCAAACGCCTTGAAATTTACCTCCCAAGGCGGATCAATATTGGTCACATCTTTCGTGTATGACGGGAAAATGGATGTTCGGTCTCTGGTGGACGCTAAATATTCTGTTTTCCCGAGCGCTTTGGAGTTGAATGCCAACAAAAATGATCTTTGTGTGGTGGTTTCTGATACTGGTATCGGCATCTCGGAAGATAGTCTCAAGGGGCTTTTCCATACCTACAAACAAGCCAAGATCTCGCCTGTTTCCAAAGAAGACAAAGGCACCGGACTTGGATTGGTGATAGCCAAGGGTATAGCGGAAGCTCATGGTGGCAAAGTTGGCGCAGTTTCAAAAGAGGGGGCTGGCTCAAGCTTTTTCTTTACTATCCCAATCAAATGATGTTATTATGTTTCTATACGAAAAACATGCGAAAGCTACGAAAGAATGCCGAAAATTTCAATACTTTCAGTTTTCGCAGCTTTTCGCATTTATTCGCATAATTTTCGTATAGTATGAAAAAGATTTTAGTAATTGACGACGATCAGTTTTTTGCAAAAACGTTGGAGGCCGCCTTGCCCAAAGACAGATACTCTTTGGTTGCCGCGGAAGACGGCGAGCAGGGTTTGAGCATGCTCAAAAACGAAAAGCCCGATTTGGTTGTCCTAGATCTCATGATGCCCAAGCTCGACGGGGCTTCTTTCCTTAAAAAAATACAAGAATCAGACGAATACCCCAAAGTTCCGGTGCTCGTCTCCTCAAACCTTTCAAGTGTAAAGAAAATCAGCGATGTTATGGCCATGGGGGCGGTTGGCTATGTCATCAAGTCAGACGAGAGTTTGGAGTCTATCGTGCAAGATATCGAGCGGGTGCTTGGCGAAGATAGAAAAAAAGAAGAACCTTCCCACCAACCAGCTTAAAATATTTTTGCGACTATCGTGCCCGCGTAAACAGTGATTATGTTGCTAGGGATCAGACCTATTATCGTGCCCAAAACATAATCTCTAGCGCTAATTCTTGATATGCCCATCATTATGTTGAGCATGTTAAACGGCATTATTGGCAAAAAACGCAGGATGATAAGGTCGTAGGTGGCTCCTTTTTCTAGGCGCTTGTTGTATTCCTCGAATTTTTTCATGTAGTTTTTCTGCAAAATGTTTTCAGCCCATTCTTTGCCAAGCTTTCGTGAAATGCTGAAAACGGCAATTGCACTAAGCAGCCCGGCGATCATGGAGTATAAAAACCCATATTTTAGGCCGAACAATATGCCGGCCGCAAGCATAAATGGAGTGGAAGGGATAAAAATTGTGCCTAAAGAAAACAGGAGCATAAAAATTAAGGGCGCCCAAATGCCGAATCCTTGAATGATTAAACGCAAATCGTCTATTGATAAATTTTCTCTAAAAATAAAATAAAATGTAAGCGAGGTTATGACCAAAAGCACAAAAAGCAAAAAGGTGGCCTGCTTCAATCTTTGCCATTTGCCGTTAGTTTGCATAACGTTTAGAATAGCATAACTTGTGGTATAATGCTGTCATGAGCAAAGACGAAAAAATAAAAGAAATATCTGAAAAAGCAGAGCCTATTTTTCGCAAATACGGTGTTAAACGCGCTGGTATTTTTGGCTCGTATGCAAGGGGGGATGATCGTCCAGACAGTGATGTGGATATTTTGGTTACTTTAGGTGACCAAGTTTTTACTTTACTTGATCTATTCAGATTTAAAGAAGAAATATCTAAACGCCTAAACAAATCGGTAGATATAGTTTCGGATAGAGCTGTAATCCCATACTTTAAAGACTATATTTATAGAGACTTAACTCAAATATATGAAGAACAAGGATCCTAATTCTCATTTGCATTTGATGATGGATTCGTTCCGAAAGGCAAAGAAATACTTAGGAGACATGTCCTATGAAGATTTTCTGCAAGACGAGAAAACTCAGAGTGCGGTCATTATGCAACTACATGTGATTGGCGAACTAAGTAAAAATATTCTTGAGAATACTAAAAAAGAAATTGATATTCCTTGGAGAGATATTGCCGGCATGAGAGATATCATTGCCCACGATTACTTTGGTATGGACCTTAAAGTAGTTTGGGATACTGCCAAGCAAAGCGTCCCTGAAGCAGAAGTGGCAATAGACAAGTACTTAAAAAGTATTGGGGAATAAGGGTTTTTAACTTGCCCCCTTGACTTTTCACCATCTTTATACTATACTCTCTCTCCAGAGTGCTGGTGGCCATAAAGCCAAATCAAAACCTGCACAATTGACACAAGGAGATTTAGACCATGTCGAAAGACACGCTCGTCTCTGTTTCTGAGGCTTTCGAAGCGGTACCCGAGAAGTATCGCGGTCTCGTCAAGGATTTCGCCCACAAATTAGCGGGAGACCGCCAAGCAAAGTGGGCCAAGGAGGGTTCACTTTTCCTCCGGCAGGAACCCTCCTGGAAGTACCCACTCGCGGAACTCGGGGATGTTGTGATCCTGGAGGTCAACTACGGCCTCCCATTGGATCAGATGATTGTCGCTGGCCACTACAACTGGCACAACGGCAACATCAACGCCACCAACTTTCCCGTGAAAGGTGAAGGTGTCGTTTCCTTTGAGGCGCGATACTTCCACTGGGACGAGAATGTGTCTTCCGAAGTCGCTGACAAGGCGATTCAAGAAGAGGATCCAGCAAGCCCGTGGATCTCGGCGGCGATCGAACATACCTGTGCGTTTGGGGCCAAGTACCCGGACGAACAGACAAAGTACCCCGTTGTCGGTCTCGGTTCCTCGACGCAGGTCTTCGGCAGCCGGCTCGTCCCTTGCCTCGACAGGTATGGCTCGGAGCGCGAGCTTGACCTCGGTTGGTGGGATGGCGTTTGGTCTCCGCTCTGTCGTTTCCTCGCTGTGCGCAAGGTCTCTGTCGCTTCGGCGACTTAGGTCTTGCACTTAGTTTCTTGGACACTTTGTCCCTTTCTACCCCGCGGTTTGCCACAGGCATTCCGCGGGGTTTCTGGTACAATAGAATCAGCAGGTGAAAAATCCAAGGCTACTGCTCTGGGTAATCTGCTCGCAACCCTTGCGATGAGAGCGGAGAAGGTCAAGATTTTTTCCGGAGTATCGCAAGCGCTCAGAAAAAATCAGAGACAAGTTGGTGCAGAATATTAAGCAATACATTAATATTGCGAATAAAATTCAGCTTTGAATTTTCTGGTAGGCACCTATTAGGAAACTAGGAGCAGTGGCACAGAAAATATTTTGCACAAAGTTCCTCGACGCAGGTCAACGGCAACCGGAACGTCCCTTACCTCGACAAGTATGACTCGAAGCGCAAGCTTAACCTCAATTGGTGGGATGACGATTGGAATCCGAACTATCGTTTCCTCGCTGTACGCTACTGGTCTCATTTCTCTCCCTTTATCGGGAGAGTTTTGTTTTCTAGATGCCGTTTCCAACCACCGAGCATGCTACCTATGACGGACAATTTTTCCGACAAATTTATATATTTATTTGAATCCAGAGCCCGTATATCCCAAGCCAGTTGCATCAATAATTTTAATAAATCAACTCTGGAAGTGCCTCGATCTATAAGTGGAACTTTATTGGTTGTACTTGCATAGCTTGCGAGAAAACAAAACTCTATGGTATCAAGAAAAACGGCGTCTATTTTGGATCCTAAAGTAAAGCGATTGGCTTTGGGAAAATCATTCAGATACGATTGCCAAATTCCGTAAGTCTCTTTCAGTTGTAGCATCACAGGGATCAGTTTTTGTCGCATGACAACTGCGGGGGGGGGTCTTCATAGTATAGTTTTTAATGGCATAATATCCCTCATGATAAAATTTGAGCTTAAATACAAGGATATCATTTCTTCCGAAAATTTGCTCGGTGCTTGGCAGGAATTTATCAAAGACAAACGAAAAAGAAAAGATGTGCAAGAATTCCAATACAATTTATCCGATAATCTTGTCGCTTTGAAAAAATCTCTGGAACAAAAAACTTATTACCATAAAAAGTATTACGCTTTTAATATTTCTGACCCCAAACCAAGAAATATTCATAAAGCAACCGTGGAAGATAGAATTTTACACCGAGCTATCTATAGAAAATTGTATCCATATTTCGATTTCAGATTTATTTCCGACTCGTATTCTTGCAGATTGGACAAAGGAACGCACAGAGGATTTGAAAGGTTCAGAGCTTTTGCAAGGCAGGTTTCTAAAAACGATACAAAAATTTGTTGGGTTCTCAAATGCGACATTCGTAAATTTTTTGCTTCCATAGATCATGAGAATTTATTAAATATTTTAAAAACCTATATTCCGGACGAAGACATCATCTGGTTATTGGGAATGATTATCAGTAGTTTTTGTTCTAATAAACCTGGCATTGGGTTACCCTTAGGAAATCTAACATCTCAACTGATTGCGAATATCTACATGAACACTTTCGATCAATGGACGAAGCACATAATGAAAGCGAAATACTACATCAGATATGCTGATGACTTTGTAATTCTTCATCAAGAAAAAGATTATCTTCTCGAACTCACCCCAAAAATTGTAGACTTTCTCGAAGAAAATCTAAAACTCTCTCTTCATCCAAACAAGGTCTCGGTAAACACTCTCTCCTCCGGAGTCGATTTCCTTGGCTGGGTACACTTCCCCCATCATAGAGTTCTACGAACCGCTACCAAAAGAAAAATGTTTAGGAACCTCAATTCAAAGCAAGGAAAGCAGAAAGAAAATTCAGCGCAGTCGTATTTGGGGATGTTGGGGTGGGGAAATGCAAGGAAGCTCGCGGATGAGATTCAAAACATGATATAGTTTCGAGCATGGCGGAAATTTTATACGGAGCTCCGGTGAGGGAGGAAATCAAAGAGAAGTTAAAAGAGAGAATAAAAAAGCTTGAAAAGAAGCCGGTTTTGGCAATTGTGCAGGTTGGCGACAGGCCGGATTCAAATCTTTACATCAAAAACAAAATAAAGTTTGGAGAGGAAATTGGAGTCGAAGTTGTTTTGAAAAAGTTTAAACACGACACCAATACGCGAATGAACTCGAATGACACGGATGAGGACCATATAATAAAAGAAGTAGAAAAACTGAATGAGGATGAAAATATAAGCGGGATAATAGTGCAATTGCCGTTGCCGGAAGGGCTGGATACAAAAAAAATACTTCAAAACATAAAAAAAGAGAAAGATGCGGATGGGCTTGCACCCCTCCCTTTGGGGGAGGGGGTAGGGGGAGGGACTTTGATCACTCCTGCCACGGCGCGCGCAGTTTTGGCGATTTTGGACTTTTACAAAATTGAAATTCTTGGCAAAAAAGCGTGCGTGATCGGTCAGTCGCTACTTGCCGGTCGCCCTATCTCGGACGAACTTGAAAAAAGAGGTGGGCAAGTTGAAAGATGCGATATCAATACAAAAAATGTTCCTCTAGTTGCAAGCAGTTGTGATATTTTAATTTCGGCGGTTGGCAAAATTGGTTTGGTAAATAGGGATTTTGTAAATGAGAGACAGGTGGTGATAGATGTGGGGATCAATACCTCACCCCCAACCCCTCTCCTAAATGCAGGAGAGGGGGGAAAACCCACAACCTTTGTAGGCGACGTTGATTTTCAAGAAGTTGAATCCGTTGTGAAAGCCATCACTCCTGTGCCGGGAGGTGTTGGCCCGGTGACGGTCGCTTGCTTGTTTCAAAATCTTTTGGATTTGTGTTATCATAGTTCGTGACTAATTATCAATAACCTATATTTTTATGTTCAATCAATTTTTTGGTGAAGAAGGCGCAAAAAGGATTTCCAAGTGGCTGGCTATTTCACTCGTTCTTTTTTCAGCTTTTCTTCTGGTTAAAGTGCTCGGAGAGTTTAAAAAATTGCCGAATATTGGCAAAGAGATATACCCGCAGTCAACCATCATGGTTACCGGAAGCGGGGAAGCATATGCCATACCGGATGTGGCCTCATTTAATTTTACCGTTACTGAAGTTGGCGATACGGTAAGTCAGGCGCAAGAGAAACTTGATCAAAAAATAAACAAGAGTCTTGCGGCTATAAAAGAAGCCGGAGTCGAAGACAGAGATATAAAGACCATTAATTACAACGTATATCCGAAATATGAGTGGGAACAGATCTACTGTATCACCACCCCTTGTCCTCAAGGCAAAAATACGCTAGTGGGATATGAAGTAAGCCAAACAGTTTCTGTTAAGGTGCGAGACACTGAAAAGGCGGCTGATTTGGTGACCGAAGTTGGCGCGGCAGATGTATCAAACATCAGCGGGCTTGAGTTTACGGTTGATGATAGAGACAAATATGTCGCAGAGGCGAGGGAGCAGGCAATAGCAGAAGCTAAAGAGAAGGCAAAGGTTTTAGCCAAACAGCTAGGTGTGCGTTTGGGAGATATAATCTACTACAATGATAACAGCGATTACCCAGCCCCTTACTATGCCGAGGGTATGGGAGGAGCCGATATGATAAAAAGCGTTTCAGCTATGGCTCCGGCAAGAGCCGAACTTCCTACGGGAGAGTCCAAAATCACGGCGAACATTAGCATCACTTACGAAATCAAGTAGCTTTGCCCCATCCCATCCCATCCTATCCTCTCCTTGATTAAGGGGAGAGAAAACCAAAAAACAAAAAGCTTGGTTAGCAAGCTTTTTGTTTTTGTTGACATAAATTTTGACACTAGTATAGTCTTTCGAGGAGGTCATTGATATGAAATTGACAGCTAAGCAACTAGGAGAGTTGTTTGGGGTGGATCGCGGAAAGATGCTGTATAAAGCGATCGATCCGCTCTATGATCGAAAGCTGGAGTTGGCAGCGCTCTCTGAAGATTCTATAAAGAAAATATTGAAACCTTTTCAATATTGTGGGGGTCCAGAAAACGTTGAAATTCTTTCGGCGCGGAATGCTGAGAAGGCGATCTCTTTTTTTGGAGAGCGTCGTATCGATGTCAAGCTCGCTACTTCAGTTGCTGGTTACGATTGGGGGAGTAGCAGAAACGATCAATTTGGCAGGGGGTTTGATGTTGTGTATCGACTACTGAATATAAAGTTTCCTCCCGGTGAGCCGTTCGAAAAGATCACCGTGAGGGAATCTAACCTCTGGAAACTTGCGCGTGCAAGTTTCAAAAGTTCCCTATGTCAAGCCATTAGTCACGTCTGTCACTTCAAGTTTGAAGATGACAGGAAGCAGTATGTGGATGAACGCAACAAAAGTGCTTGGGCGATAACCAACCTCTTCTTGGCGGGGGGTTTCTATGTCGGGTATTACCCAACAAACAGCATCAGGATTCACCCAAATACAGTGCTTGTTCTGGTGAAGTAACCGCTTTTTCAGAATTTTAGAGAGCCCAGGAAACTGGGCTTTTCTTCTAGACCTCTTGACTAGGTGGTTTGCGGGTGTATAATCAAGACACAAATTAATAAAGAACCCCGCGAGGGGTTTTTTGGTAAGATTATAATATTATGTCAGTACTAAGTTATTTAAGAGAAACAAGAGCTGAATTAAGCCATGTAAGTTGGCCAACTAAAAGACAGGCCACTGTTTTTTCTGTCGTGGTTGTGATTGTCTCTGTTTTGGTCTCGCTTTTCTTGGGCTTCTTTGATCTTGTTTTTTCCAGGATATTAAATTTATTTATCTAATACGAAAAACATGCGAATGCTACAAAAAACTACAAAATTTTTCGCTATCTTTTCGCAAACTTTCGTATAATTTTAGTATCATATGTCTAAGCAACAAATACAAAAAGGCAGGAATTGGTATGCGATCCATACTTACTCCGGCTACGAAAATACGGTGATGCGCAATTTGAAACAACGCATCGAATCTCTCGGCATGGAAGACAAGATCTTCAATGTTCTTGTGCCGACCGAAAAAAAGATAAAAATAAAGGGAAATAAGAGGATTGAGGAAGAAGAAAAAATCTATCCCGGCTACATTTTGGTTGACATGGTGGTGACCGACGACTCTTGGTATGTGGTGAGGAATACTCCCAGGGTGACCGGCTTTGTCGGTTCCGGAGTTTTCCCCGTGCCTCTCGACCAAAAAGAGGTTGACGAACTATTCAAGCGAATGAGTTCGGAGAAAGTGAAGCACAACATTGACCTATCTATCGACGATGCAGTTAAAATAGTTGATGGGCCGTTTAAGGATTTGGAGGGCAAAGTTGGGGAAGTTGATGAAAATAGGGGCAAAGTTAAGGTGCTGGTGCCGATGTTTGGCAGAGAAACTCCAGTCGAGCTGGATTTCTTGCAGGTCAAGAAAATTTAAGGAGCGAAGCGACTATAAATTTCTTGATGCCGCCCCCTCTTGACCTCCCAAGCGGCGCAAGAAAATTTAACCCACCAGGTAATTTGCTCAGCACTTTCTATTGCAATTATCGGATTATTCGTATAGTATGGTCTGGTCTGATTTACAGGTATTAAACAAGGTGTTTTGTGAAAGTGCTGAGTGCTCAATTTTATAGCTACTCACTACGTTCGCAGACAAAATTGGCAAATGGCAAAAAAAGTTTCAAAAAAAATAAAATTGGTGATTACGGCAGGCAAAGCTACGCCTGCGCCTCCTGTCGGCACAGCTTTGGGTCCGGCCGGTATTAATATTGGGGAGTTTGTCACCAAATTCAATGATGCAACAAAGGGCATGGAAGGACTGGTGCCAGCAGAGATTTCTGTTTATGAAGACAGGACTTTTGATTTTATTTTAAAGACTCCTCCGGCATCAAGCTTAATACTCAAGAGCTTGGGTATTGAAAAAGGCGCGGGTAAACCTCCAGCTCAAAAAGTCGGCACCATCACAAGGAAGCAACTCGAAGAGATCGCCGAGAAAAAAATGGTAGACCTCAACGCCAACGACCTCGAAGCTGCTATCAAAATCATCGCCGGCCAGTGCAGGAGTATGGGCGTCGAGGTGAAATAAGAAACCTCGACGAACCGGAGCGCGACGGCGCGAGGTGTGCCCAGGCAAATTTCTAGCAAGAAATTATGCGTGGGTCGAGGTGAAAGGATAATCCAATGCTACAAAACAAATTTACAAAAACTTGGTCTAGTTTCGTTTCCTCCCCTCTAAACTAAAAGGAGCGAGTTTTTGTCTGTTTGAAATGCAAAAGTCGCTCCTATTTTAGGGGCGACTTTTGTTCTTTGTCGAGAAAGGAGTTTTTGTGAGAAGAGAAAAATTGGCCGATCTTGCACTTCAGTTTTTGGGTTACCCAGCGATCCTTTACAAGAATCCCGATTATGGGAAAGACGAAACGGGTTTTGACTGTTCTGGTTTTGTTCACTTCTTGCTCAAAAAAATGAAATTCCCAGAAATAGAAAAATGGAGGCATGTAAATGAAATGTTTGATGGTTTGGGGGTTCTTATTCATCCTGAATTCTCAAGCAAAGGAGACTTGGTATTTTTTAGCAGAGACGGAGTGGTGCCAAGGCATATCGGAATAATGGTTTCAGAGAGTCATTACATCCACTCTCCCGGCGTAAATTTTTCTTATGTAAGGATTGATGAGATTAAAAAATCAGAAATTCCTTATAAGAATGCGCAAATATATGGGCATAACCCAATTGGTTTTAAGCGCCTGGCAATAAAAAAGGGTAGATACAAGTATCTTCTGTGAAATTTGCGCAATCCTTAGAGCACTTATTTTTTGAGTACTCTTGTGTTAAGTTTACAAAAGACTAAGAAGAAGGAAAATCTATGAAAATATATGTTGGCTGTTCTTTGACGCAGGCACCGGAGCAGTTTATTGAGGAAGTGGAAAATCTCAAAAAAATTCTCCGGCAAAAAGGCCACAAAGTTTTTGACTTTGTTGGCCTTGTGGCTGGCACTCCAAAAGATGTGTATCGGTGGGATATCCACCACTGTGTTGCAGAGTGCGATTTTTTAATCGCAATCTGCGACTATCCATCAATTGGTCTTGGTTACGAACTCGGGGTGGCAATTGAAAAACTTGGGAAGCGTGTACTCGCTGTTGCCCACAAAGACAGCAAGATTACTCGTCTGATCCTTGGTATCGATCACCTCCGTTTTGAGTTCTGTCGCTACGAGGAACTTGATGATGTGGCCAATCTTGTTCCTGTCGACGTGTTTTTTCAGCAGGCATTCGATTGGAGCGATCAAATCGCTGCTTGATCTATAGCCTCAAAAGGCCCGGCGAAGTCAGACTTCGTCGGGCTTTGCTTTACCTGGGGTTATGATTTATGTCTCTATCCAAATATAGCTTCGGAAGCATTGATATTGGCTTCCATTCGCGCATGGTTTTTTTCAAATCTCCCGTGGTCTGATATTTTCCTAATGTTGTATAATCTTTATCTAAAATTTGTCCGGTTTCAAAAAATACTATTTGGGCAATTCTTCTGCCGACTACAAGCGGTATGTAATAATGGTTTGAGTTGTTTGTAATCTCCATTGTCCACCTGTTTATGTAGCCTACATCGCCCCAACCGGCGCATTTGCAAACTTCTATAAAGCTTCTGCCGAGGGAAGAGCGGGCCTTCATCATGGTGGTGATGTGATTGCGCCCGCCTATGAATTCATTGGTGTGTCCAAGAATCGTTTCCCCTGGGGCTAAAAGTATAACTTTATCATTTGGGGAAATGTTGCCAAAATCAAATTTATAATCCTTAAAAACTTCTTTAGCAATTTTTGCCTTAAGGGGTTTGGTGCCCCATACGGAGTCGACATGCTCTTTCTCGTAAATATTGAAAATATTTTTGAAATGTTTTGCCGGTTGCTCGACGAAAAAATATTCCCCTAAGGTGACATCATAGCTCGAAGTCGCCAAATTATTTTTTTTAAATGGCGAAATGAAAATATTACCGTTTTTTATTTCCTCCAGGATTTTTTTATTGCTTAGCGCCATAGAATTTGCAGTATATGAAGAATGTTAATTTTTTGCAACTATGTCGTGTTTGCCTCTGTTTATATCAAACCTATCGTGATCCTTATCCCCGTGTATTACAAGTCCTTCATTCTTAAATTTTTTTCTCAAAGTTTCCGCTATTTTTATAGCGACCGAGCGTAGTGTTGGGTGTACAAACCTTGTACAGCGCAGTTCTGAAAGGTAAACAATGTGTGGTATTGAGCCAACAAGTTTATTTGGGAGTTTGTAACCCATTGGTATGTAATATTGCTCGTCTGCCTTGCTCAGCTTTAGTTTTTTCGTTTCTTGTTTTTGGGTTTTAAGTAGAGTAAGTGCTTCCTTTTCTAAATCTTTTGGTAGCTCTTCAAGATACCACTCGCCGAAGCCATGCTCAGTAGTGACTAGTGGCATTCTTTGTATTACCGCTCTATGTCTTTGTATATCTCGGAAAGAGCCAAAATCCAGCAAAAACTCAAATTGCACTTGTCCTGCTTCGGCCACTTCCTTGGGAATTTCTGTTTTGGCCGGTCTCTTCTCAAGGATTTTTTTATATTTTGAAAGTATTTTTTTGTCTATTGCATTTCTAGATAAAGAAAAATCAGGAGATTTTTTATTTGTATAATAATATTCTTTTTGCATCCAGTACTTATTAAACTCTTCCGTACTTTCGTATCTTTTGTGTCCGAAAGAGCTTGGAAATGTTTCCAGAAGCAGTTCTTCAAGTTTTTCGGCAATATTTACCACTTCTTTTAATGGATGGTGGCGGAGTCTCATGATATGGTCAGCGGCTTGGCGGAGATTGGTGTGCCACGCAAGGTTGGTGGTTGCTCCAGAAGGCAGGAAACTCCTCATAATGTCAAAAGCTCGAGCTTTGATTGCCTTGGTATAAATTTTTTCATCCTCATTTTCTCCGCGAGGAAATCTTTTTGGTAATTCTTCTCCAAGTTTCTCAAGCCCTTTCATATAAAAGGCGCGCCACTTCTCTAAAATTTCTTTTGATTGTTTTGTACTCTTCGGATCTACAAATGGCTGGTTTGCAAAGTCGATATATCTAGTAGAAGCTTCCTGTCCGGAGTATAGAGGCCAGTCTTGAATGGCTTTGGCGGCGAGCATTGAGACCCCTTCTATGAAAATGGTTACTGTGCCACAGTCTCCTATGGATTTGTGACCATAACCGACGTAGAAGTTGGCCATAAAGTTTTCCGGCCCTTTTTTGGCTAATACTTCAAGGTGGCTGTTTATGCCTCCTATGGAACGGGAGTGGAGAGCCTGAAGCATGGCTTCGGCCTCTGGACTTATGATTGCGCCGGTATTGAGCACTAGTACCATCCCGTCATTTGAAAGCTGCTTTTTTGTGTGTTTTAGTGAGTTTAAGTCCATGGATTTGCGGTTAAAAATAAATTTATTTGTATGATAGCATAGTGGGTATGAGTAAAGGAAAAGGCAAGTTTATAGTGATTGAAGGGCTGGACGGGTCTGGGAAAACAGAAGTAATAAACCGTCTAAAAAAAGATTTCCCTGATTTTGTTTACAGTAGAGAACCTGGCGGAACGGTTTTTGGAGAAATGATAAGAAGTGTGTTGCTTGATTCAAAATCAAAAAAAGTTCCACCGCTACCAATGCTCTTGGGTTTTATGTCCTCAAGAGCTTCTCATGTACAGGAACTCGTGTCTCCAAGTCTAAAAAAAGAAGTGACCGTTGTCTCTGACAGGTTTGATACTTCAACTTTTGCTTTTCAGCTTCATGGTCAGCAAAATAGGAATTTAGAAAAAATTTTCTGGTTTTTAAGGAAAAATATAATAAAAGAACTAAAAATAGAATATATATATCTTAGGATAACTCCCGAAATTGCGAGACTGCGTAGTAAAAATAGAGATGGAAATAATCACTTTGATAAGCAAACCAAAGATTATCATCAAAGGGTTTTTAAGGGCTACGAACATTTTTTTAAAAAAATTAAATGTTTCAAAATTGATGCCTCAAAGGACAAGGAAAGTGTGTATAGGGATGTGTATTTACATGTTAAGAAATTAGTAAATAAATAAAATCAGATGATATAAGTGGAGTAAAAACCGAATATTTACCAAATTTAATCTAATCATTTTTCCAATGAAAGACACACAAATAAAAAAACTTATAGAGGCGGAGAAGAAGAGGCAGAAAAAAGTAATTAATCTAATTGCTTCAGAAAATTATGTTTCAAAAGATGTGTTAGAAGCTTTGGGGAGCGAATTGACCAACAAATATGCAGAAGGGTATCCGGGCAAAAGGTACTACGGCGGGCAAACTTTTACGGACAAGATAGAAAACTTGTGTAAAGAAAGAGCTCTAAAACTTTTCAACCTGACCTCAAAATGGAGCGTCAATGTTCAGCCGCTTTCGGGTAGCCCAGCCAACTTGGCTGTATATTTGGGGTTGGTACCAAAAGGTGGGAAGATTATGGGTATGTCTCTCGATCATGGCGGGCACCTGACTCATGGTCACAAAGTTTCGGCGACTGGCAAGTTTTGGGTTCAAGTGCCTTATGGAGTTGATAAAGAAACAGAACAGATAAATTACGAGGAAATTAAGAAAATAGCAGAAAGAGAAAAACCAAACCTCATCGTCGCTGGCTTCACAGCGTATCCCCGAATTGTTGATTTCAAAAAATTTAGAGAAATAGCTGATAGCGTGGTTTACCCTGAGCAAGGTCGAAGGGGGGCAATCCTCATGGTGGACATGTCTCACTTTGCGGGGCTTGTGGCCGGCAAAGCGTACCCGTCTCCTTTTGCTTGCGCTCATGTGGTGACCACTACTGTACACAAGACGCTTCGTGGGCCTCGTTCGGCCATCATTTTTTCAAGGAATGATGTGACGGTAAAAAACGCCAAAGGAGAAGATAAAAATATTTCCGAACTTATAGACAAAGCCGTTTTCCCTGGGTTGCAGGGTGGCCCGCACCTAAACCAGATAGCGGCGGTGGCGGTGGCTCTCAAAGAAGCGAAGGCGCCGGCTTTCCAAAAGTATGCAAAGCAGGTGGTGAAAAACGCCAAAGCTCTTGCGGACGAACTTTCAAAACTTGGTTGGAGAGTGATTTCGGGCGGTACTGATAGCCATTTGGTGTTGGTAGACACAATGTCTCAAGGTGTTACAGGGAAAATGGCGAGTGATTTGCTAGAGAAAAACGGGATAATAGTAAACAAAAACACAATACCAAACGAGACCCGCTCTCCGATGGACCCTTCAGGCATAAGGCTTGGGAGCGCGGCAGAAACTACTCGCGGAAAGAAAGAGAAAGATTTTGTAAATATCGCGAGGAAGATAGATAAAATTTTAAGGAAATAAAATGACTAAAAGAGACATTGATTTTTTGTTTGAAATTGGCGCCTTGCGCAAAGTAGATAGGGCTTGGCAACAGATTTTAACTGGAAAGGTTGCTAATATAGCGGAACATATTTTTAGAACTACTGTGATCGCGTGGATTATTGCCGACAGAGAAAAAGCAGATGTCGGTAAGGTTTTAAAAATATGTTTAATTCACGATATGGCCGAATCTAGGACTGGAGATATTGCGTTTATGCATAGGGATTATGTTGTTAGAAATGAAGAATTGGCAGAGCAACATATTTTTGAGGACACCGTTTTAGAAAAAGAATCAAAACTTCTTCTCAAAGAATATATGGAAAGAAAAACTCTTGAAGCAAAAATTGTGAAAGACGCTGACAATTTGGATGTTGATCTAGAACTTAGAGAGTTGGCAAAAATGGGCGATCCTGCCGCTATGCAAATGCAAAATGATCATCGGCCGATAGTTAGAGCAAAAAAACTTTATACCAAAACTGCTAAAAAAATGTGGGATGAGATACAGAAAACAAAGCCCGATCATTGGCATCAATCTCTAAGTGACAGATGGCTAAAAAACAAAAAAGGAGCAAGGTAAGATGACTTTTATAAATGTAAAAAATTTGAAAGAAGCGCCGATTGCAATGACAGATCTAGAAACTAGTGGCGATGTATTTGGGGTGCATGAAATACTAGAAGTGGGATTGGTAGTTTTTGATCAAAATAGTTTTGAGATAATTGATACTCTAAATATAAAGACAAAACCGCTTCGTATTGCAAACGCTGTGCCAGCCGCTCTCGAGAGAAATGGTTACAATGAGAAAGATTGGGAAAATGCGATTGATTTGGAAAAGGCAATAAAAATTTATGCAGAAAAAACAAAAGGAGCCATATTTTGCGCCTACAATGCCACCTTTGATTGGGGTTTTATGAATAATGCGTTTAGGGAGACTGGCATTAAGGATGAAATGGATTATCACAGACTCGATGTCTTATCGATCGCTTGGGCTAAGGGCATGAAAGAAAGTGAAAAGTGGAATTTAAAAGTTGCGTGCGAAATGTTTGGCGTAGCTCCAGAGCCAGATCCGCACAATGCCTTGAATGG
>DATDVC010000039.1:0-17220 GCA_036517695.1 Minisyncoccota bacterium | reverse complement strand
AGAAGATGTAGAAGACAAAAAAGCGACGCTCTCAACCACCCTTTTTGTTCTCAAAGAACTTTCAAAATATATGGCGCCGTTCATCCCTTTTTTTGCTGAAGATTTGTATGGCAAAGTGAGATCAGACAATGATCCAGAAAGCGTGCATCTTTCTGATTGGCCGAAAGCTGGTGAGATAGATGAGCAAGTTTTGGAGGACATGGAAGAAGTAAGAAGAATAGTCTCACTTGCGCTTGAAAAGAGGAACGCGGCGAGTATAAAGGTGAGACAGCCCTTGTCTGAATTAAGAATCAAGAATCATGAATTAAGGGGAAAAGAAGAGTACCTAAATTTGATAAAAGATGAAGTGAATGTCAAAGAAGTGGTGGCGGACGAGACTATCGAAGGGGAAGTAGAGCTTGATACCAATATTACCGAAGAATTGAAAATGGAAGGTGATGTGCGAGAGTTTGTGCGCGCGGTACAGGCCTTGAGGAAGGAGAAGGGGCTTGTCGCGACTGATGCCGTCACTCTAAAAGTTGAAACTGATGAAAAAGGTAAAGGGTTTTTAGAGGCAAATGCGGAGCAAATAAAAAAGCCCACCAACACTTCGGAAATTATTTTTCAGGAGAATGATGGTGTTGAATTGAAAATTGAAAATTCAAAATTGAAAATTCAAATTAAATAGATATTTAATTTGCCATGTATCACAAGCACCACACAAAAGGTCTAATTTTGGAGAGTCGAGGGGAGGGGGATCAAAGCATAAGGGCAAAAGTTTTGACTGAAAACTTCGGCTTGCTTAGTGTCAAAGTGCAAGGGGCGAGGTTTCTATCTTCCAAACTAAAATCGGGATGCCAGGAATTTTCTTTGAGTAGTTTTTCGTTCGTAAAAGGCAAGACTGGATGGAAAATGGTGAGCGCAGAGGCGGAAAAAAATTATTTTGAAATTCTGAAAAATTCCCCGGAAAAGTTAATTGTGATGGGGAATGTGCTCAATCTCTCCAAAAAACTTTTAAGCGGGGAGGAAAAAGACGAAAAAGTTTTTAGCGCGATTGTCAATTTTCTGTCTTTGTTGGAAAAAACTCCTGGAGCAATGGTGCCCATTTTGGAAGGCATATCTCTAATGAGGATTCTTCATATTTTAGGTTATATGAAAGCTGACCCGGATCTGCTGGCTCCCGTTTCAGCTTCCGAGATTGTTATGTCCGATTTGGAAACTATCGCGCCAAGACGGGCAAGGATCGTTTCCCTCATCAACGAGTCTTTGAAAGCCAGTCAAATTTGATGTAGAATTGTATGATGCAATATAGCGACGAGAAAAGAGAAAAGCTCGAGCGACTGCAGAAAAAACTTTATTCCAGAAACGGGCCGGATATCATAGACAAAGGCAGAAGCGAATTTGCCCAAACAAAGGAGGATCTGCTGAACGCTCCAAAAACAGAGTGGGATGAGGTGAAATCGGGAAGATTTGATGAACTTGCGGCAAAAATGTCTAAGGTTTCTCAAAATAAGCATAAATTCGTCGGAAGGATTTTTACCGCCTCCCTTATTTTTTTCGTTGTTGCCGCAGGAGTGGCGGCTTTTGTTTTTTTAGGTGGCGGAAATCTTGTGTCTTCAAGAAATGTGGATATAAAGGTTTTTGGGCCGCTCTCCGTTCCTGGCGGACAGGAAATATCGGTTGACGTAAATATATTGAACAACAACAATGTTGATCTAAATTCAGCGTCATTGCTTGTTGAATATCCGGAAGGGGTGAGATCTCCCTCGGATTTTTCAAAAGAGCTTGATAGAGAGAGGTTTGAACTTGGTACTATAAAATCAGGAGAAGGACATCGACAAAGCTTGGATCTCGTTTTTTTTGGCGAGAAAGATAGTGTAAAGATAATTCAGATTTCTCTTGAATACAGGGTAGAAAATTCGAGCGCTCTTTTTTACAAAGAGAAAGCGCACGAAATTCTTATAAGTTCGGCTCCAATAATATTGACGCCTACGTATCCGAAAGAAGTAAATTCGAATCAAGAAATAAATTTTGATTTGGAAGTCGCTTCCAACTCAAAAGACAAGCTCGATGCCTTTTTGGTGAAAGTGGAATATCCATTCGGATTTATTTTTGAAAGCGCGTCGCCGCAACCGGCTTTTGGCGATAATGTTTGGAAGTTTGAAAATTTCAACCCCGGGGCAAAGCGCACCATCTCAATAAGAGGAAGGGTGGTGGGGCAAAACAATGAGGAAAAAATTTTTAGGATAAGTGCTGGCAGTCAAAGTGATGACGATGAACGAGAAATAGCCGTACCGCTATCCGAGCTTACAGAGGCCGTCATGGTGAAAAAACCGTTTTTGGGTCTAGATATTTTTATTAAAGGCCAAAATGGCGATGCCAATATAAGTGAAGGTGATATTGCTAACGCGGAATTGATAATAAGGAACAATCTTCCGTCCAAACTCTTTAACGCGGTAGTCGAAGTTGAGTTTGGCGGAGCGGCTTTTGATCGATACTCTGTATTTCCAAGCAACGGCGGATTTTTCCAATCTGCAAACAATACAATCTTGTGGGACAAGCGATCAGTTGCCGGTTTTAGCGAGATGAATCCGGGATCCGAGACCCGACTAAATTTCAGATTTTCGCCACTGTCTTATTCAAAAATTTCTTCTGGTGCCAATCCGGAAATAGAACTAAAAATCAGAGTCAGAGGGGAAAGGGTGACTGAAACCGGCTCCGTCGAAGAGGTTGTGGCCAATGAATCTAGAAAAGCTGTGTTGGCAACCAACGTCTCCCTTTCTTCAAAACTAGTCAGATCTCTGGGCAACATAGAGAACTCCGGCCCGATACCGCCGAGAGCTGATAGGCCGACTACCTATACTGTGGTTTGGAGCATAAGCAATTCTTTCAATCAGGTAAGTAATGTTGAAGTAAGAGCATCCCTCCCGTCCTATGTAAAGTGGGGAGGTCTCTACAACCCTTCGGGGGAATCGATATCATTTAATTCTGTTACAAATGAAGTGGTTTGGGATGCGGGTTCGGTGCTTTCTAATACGGGCTTTGGCTCTGCCCAAAGGCAGGTTTATTTTCAAATCGAGTTTTTGCCAAGTGTCAATCAGATCGGAGAAGCGCCCATGCTTTTGGGTAACGCCAAACTCTCTGGTATAGACAAAATCACGGGTCTCAAAGTGGAGTCTACGAGCTCTCTCCTAACCACCAACTTCTCTCTTGACCCGACTTTTAGAGAAGGAGATGACAAGGTAAGGCAATAACTCCATCCCCAACCCCTTCCTCTTACAACAAGAGGAAGGGGCTTCCGGAACCCTCTCTTGTTGTAAGAGAGGGCGGGGTAAGTTATTATGGCTCTATGATCGAAAAAGAAAACAAACTCGAAAAAATAGTTTCCCTTTGCAAAAGGAGAGGGTTTGTATTTCAAGGTAGCGAGATTTATGGAGGGCTTGCTGGCACTTGGGATTACGGTCCGTATGGTGTGGAACTTGCTAACAATGTTAAGAATCTTTGGTGGAAAATGTTTGTTACAGATAGGGAGGATATGTATGGGGTTGACGCAGCAATATTAATGAATCCAAAAGCCTGGGAAGCTAGTGGCCATGTTCACGGATATGGCTTTTCCGACCCATTAGTTGAATGTCAAAAATGTCATCATAGGTTTAGAGCCGATCATGTGGAAGGCAATACATGCCCAGATTGCGGTGGTGCTTTGGGTGAGCAAACTCATTTTAACCTGATGTTTAAAACCCAAGTTGGCACAGGCGAAGAAGTTTCTTATCTCCGTCCGGAAACCGCTGGGGGTATGTTTGTTAATTTTAAAAACATAGTTGACTCAATGCACCCAAAGTTACCATTTGGTTTAGCTCAAATTGGTAAGGCCTTTAGAAATGAAATTGCCCCCAGAGACTTTGTGTTCCGCTCAAGAGAATTTAGGCAAATGGAAGTTGAGTATTTTGTTCATCCAAATAATTGGAAAGACGCCTTTGAAGAGTGGAGACAGGCAATACATAGATGGTGCGAAACTGTTGGTATACAAAAATCCCACATACATGAATTAGAGGTCGCAGATGAAGATAGGGCTCACTACTCAAAACGAACGATTGATTTTGAATTTGATTATCCGTTCGGCAGAAAAGAATTATATGGACTAGCTTACAGGACAGATTTTGATTTGAAGGCGCACTCTGCTGGTTCGGGAGTGGATTTATTCTATTTTGATGAAGAAAAGAAAGAAAAATTTATACCGCACGTGATTGAACCGTCTTTGGGCGTAGACAGGACCATACTCGCTATTTTGTCAGATGCTTACACAGAAGATGAAATGAATGAAGAGACAAGGGTTTATCTAAAACTAAAACCAGCGATTGCTCCAGTTAAAGTTGCAGTCTTTCCGCTGTTGAAAAACAAGCCGGAGTTGGTGAAAAAGGCGAGAGAAATTTTTACCATGCTCAAAAAAGAGTTTGGTGCGGTAGAGTTTGACGACAATGGCAATATTGGCAAGCGATACAGAAGGCAAGATGAAATCGGCACGCCGTTTTGTGTAACGGTAGACTTTGATACTTTGGAAAAGGATCAAACCGTAACTGTGCGAGACAGAGACACGGGCAAACAAGAGAGAGTTTCCGAAAAAGATCTAATCTCTCATCTGAAAGAAAAAATTTTTTAGTTCCCAACATTTTTATTTCCATTTCTACTCATATGTTATAATTGAAATAAATGCGTGCTCCAACCGAAAAAATAATCCAGATAGGCGTCGGAACTATTCTAAAGGCGATTTTGGTTGTTACTCTTTTTGCCTTGGCTTTCTACTTGAGAGATATTCTACTGGTTGTGCTGTTGGCCATAATCATCGCTTCCGCAGTGGAGCCGGGCACTCAATGGTTTTCTCGGCGCGGTGTCCCAAGGATACTTTCAGTTCTACTTCTTTATTTTTCAGCGGTCATGGTCTTGATCGTCATGTTTTATTTTCTGTTTCTTCCTTTACTCAACCAGTCTGCGGGGTTTCTCTCGACCCTTCCAGGATATTTAGGGGAGTTGCAGATCTGGAACCCTCTTCAAGACAGCAAGCTATTGGGGGGCAACATTGATGTCTCCGGGTTTTCCAAAAACTTTTCCTTGTCTCAAATTGTTGAACAGATAAACACGGCAGTTACCAGTCTCTCAAACGGATTCTTTAGCGCAGCCAGCACGTTTTTTGGAGGCATACTAAGCTTTCTACTCGTTATTGTTTTGTCCTTCTATCTCTCTGTTGAGCCTGACGGGGTAGGCGATTTTTTGAGGATAGTTACTCCTGCAAAAAGAGAGAAGTACGTGTTGGATCTCTGGAAAAGATCTCAGCAAAAAATAGGTCTTTGGATGCAGGGTCAGATCGTCCTCGCATTGATTGTTGCCATGCTTGTGTTTTTGGGCCTTACTTTGCTTCGGGTTGAAAATGCTCTGCTTCTTGCGGTGATAGCCGGAATATTTGAAATTATCCCGCTTTTCGGGCCGATACTTGCCGCGATCCCCGCCGTTACTTTGGCTTTGGTGACCGATGGTATGACAAGCGCGCTCCTTGTTATCGGCCTCTACGTAATTATCCAACAGTTTGAAAACCAATTGATTTACCCGCTTGTCGTGAGGAAGATAGTCGGCGTGCCGCCCTTGGTCTCCATCTTGGCTCTTATCATAGGTGGCAAACTTGCCGGTTTTGTGGGAATTTTGATTTCCGTTCCGCTTGCGACTATGATCATGGAATATCTCTCTGATCTTGAAAAAGACAAGAGCGCCGCGCGCGCTCTTGCCGACAAAGAGTCTTCCTTGTAGTCTTAAGCAATGGAAGAAAAGAAAACTTTTTATATAACTACAACAATACCTTATGTAAATGCGGACCCACACGTTGGCTTTGCTTTGGAAATTTTGCAAGCAGACTGCCTTGCAAGATACCAGAGGCTCATCGGTGCTGAAGTTTTTTTTAGCACTGGTACCGATGAACACGGACAAAAGATACTCGAAACTGCTAAAAAAGCCGGAAGGGATGTCAAAGAGTATGTAGGTCATTATGCGGAAGAATTTAGAAAATTGAAATCGGTTCTAAATCTTTCCAATGACAACTTTATACGCACCTCAAGCGAAGAGCATCGGCTCGCGGCAGAGGAAATGTGGAAGAGGTGCGAAGAGGCAGGAGACATTTACAAAAAATCTTATGAAGGTCTTTATTGTGTTGGTTGCGAAAGATTTTTAAATGAGAGAGATCTTGAAGACGGACTTTGCCCGATACATAAAAAAGAGCCGGTCTTGCTAAAAGAAGAAAATTACTTCTTTCGATTTTCCAAATATCAAGACAAAATTCTCGAATATCTTTCGTTGCCAAAGTCAGTTTTCCCGGATTGGAGACGAGAAGAAGCAATAAATTTTGTTAAAGAAGGTTTGGAAGATTTCAGCATTTCACGTGAGAAAGAAAGACTCGGGTGGGGCATACCAGTACCCGGAGACGATAGCCAGGTAATGTATGTTTGGTTTGACGCCCTTACCAACTATATCTCGACACTTGGCTGGCCAAAAGAGAAAGGTTCCAATTTTGAAAAATTTTGGACAAACGGATTTGCAATGCAGATGGCCGGCAAGGATCAAGTCAGATTCCAGTCTCTTATGTGGCAAGCAATGCTTATTTCGGCTGGAGTAAAAAATACCGACACCGTTTTTTATCATGGTTTTATAAACAGTGGGGGACAGAAAATGAGCAAATCTTTGGGGAATGTGATAAGTCCGATAGATTTAGTAAACGAATATGGCACTGACGCAGTGAGGTATTACTTACTCCGTCACATCCACCCAGTCGAAGACAGCGATATGACACTCGATAAATTTAAAGAAGCCTACAATGCAAATCTTGCAAACGGGCTGGGGAATTTGGTTTCTAGAATTCTTACTCTTTCTCAAAAATATTTGGAAAAGTGTCCGGAAATTCCAGAAAAATCTGACTTCACAGAATATTTTAACTTTTTTGAAAGTTTTGAAATCAACAAGGCGGCGGATTATATTTGGAATGAAATAAGCGAGTTGGACAAATACATACAAGCAACAGAGCCGTTCAAAATAATTAAAACCGATGAAGCTAAGGGCAAAGAACTAATTTCTGAAATGGTCCTGCGTTTGTACAGAATTGCTCGGATGTTAAATCCAATAATGCCACAAACGAATACTTTGATTAAAAAGCTGATCAAAGAAAACAAAGCTCCAGAAAAGCCGCTGTTTGCGAGGAAGGACTAATCTTCCCCCTCTCGCCTTACTCGACCTTCTTTACTTTAAAGAAGGGGTGACTAATATTCGGGTTCCGTGGTTTTGTTCCCCCTTTAAGATAAAGGGGGTTAGGGGGATTATGATAAAATGGGCCAATGAAATACATCGATATACATTGTCATTTGGATTTTCCGGACTATGGCGAGGAATTGCCACAGATCTTAGAAAGAATGAAAGAAAATGAAGTTGGTGCAATAACCATTGGCACTGATTTTCAAAGTTCAAAAAGAGCGGTTGAAATTGCAAACCAAAATGAAAATATCTGGGCATGCATAGGCGTGCACCCGGCCCCCTCTCCTTTAGAAGGAGAGGGATGGGGTGAGGTAGAGAAAGAATTTGAAAAACTAGCTTCAAACCCAAAGGTTGTTGCCATAGGCGAGTGCGGATTGGATTTTTTCAGAACCAAACCGGAGGATTTAGAGATGGAAAAAGAAAGACAAACACAACTCTTCGAAACTCAAATTAAATTTGCTTTAAAATATGACAAACCTCTCATGCTTCACTGTAGAAATGCATATGATGAAGTTTTAGATATTTTAAAAAGTTACAAAAGGGAGGCTGACGATAAATTAAGAGGTAACGTTCATTTTTTTGCCGGTACAGTAGAGCAGGCCAGAAAATTTTTTGACTTAGGATTTACCATTTCTTTTACTGGAGTCATAACTTTTACCAGAGACTACGACGAAGTTATCAAATTTGCGCCAAAGGGTAAGATAATGTCCGAGACTGACGCGCCATTTGTAGCGCCAGAGCCACACAGAGGGAAAAGAAACGAGCCTATCTACGTAATCGAAGTGGTTAAAAAAATGGCCAAAATCCGCGGGGTTTCGGAAGACGATATGAGAAAGATGCTTTTAGAAACAGCAGAAAAGACTTTCGCGATTTCATTGCAAAATTAACCTTGTGTGGTAGTATTGGCTTACCAAGTCAGGGGCGCAATTTATTATAACAAGCGTCCTTACCCCGAGTTTATCGAAGGGCCCGCTTGGGTTATTTATGCCAGAAGAAAAAGAATTAGGAAATATAAAAGATCGGGGTGAGAACCAGATTTACGAAATTGGCTACCATCTTGTCCCGAGTGTATCTGAAGAAAGTGTTCCGGGAGAAGCGTCAGTTATCCACGGGATTATTACTGATTTGGGCGGAAATATTATTTCAGAGGGGATGCCGGCGATCAAGCAACTTTCCTTTGTGATGGAAAAAAAACTCGAAAATAAAACTTTGAAATTCAACAAAGCTTATTTTGGTTGGATCAAGCTAGAGATTGATTCATCGCTCATATCTGAAGTTAGCGAAAAGATAAAAAACATGCCCAATGTCCTCCGCTTTATTGTGGTAAAAACAGTCAGAGAAAATACTATGCATGTTCCTAAAATTCCAACGTTTAAAAAAGATGGTGGTAAAGATGTGGTAGACACTGGCGATGTTTCTGAAAAAACTCCTGTTTCCGAAGAAGAGATCGACAAAAGCATCGATGAGCTTGTTTTAAGTTAATTCTTAATTTTGAGATTTAAATTTTAAATTAATAAATATGTATATAAACAAAGCTATAATCTACGGAAATTTGACTCGGGATCCGGAACTAAAATCTCTGCCTTCTGGCGCTCAAGTATGCGAGTTTGGGGTCGCTACCAACAGGGTATGGAAAGATAAAAATGGAGTACGCCAAGAGTCTGTCGATTACCACAATGTCGTTGTTTTCGGCAGGCAAGCAGAACTTATAAAGCAGTATCTACACAAGGGAAGCGGTGTATTTCTAGAGGGCAGGATTCAAACTAGAAGTTGGGATGCTCAAGACGGCACCAAAAAATATAGGACTGAAATCGTGGCCGACAGGATCCAGTTTGGCCCCAAAGGAGGCCAGAGCTCCTATTCTCCGGGTGGTCAATCAGAATCCAAACCTGCCACTGAAGATAAAGCTCCTGCCATTGAATATCCTGAAGAAGAGATAAACGCCGAAGATATACCTTTCTAATTCGCAACAATTCGTTAATTTATTCGTTACTTCGTAAATAAAATGTCTAAACAAAATTGTTACTTCAAGCAAAATGGAATCAAACACGTAGATTATAAAGACACAGAGCTTCTAAAAAGGTTTCTAAATCCGCACGCCCGCATTCTCTCAAAGAAGAAGACTGGTGTTTCGAGCGAATACCAACGAAAGCTCGCCCTTGCTGTCAAGCGCGCTCGCTACATGGGGCTCCTGCCTTACGTGAGTAGGTAGTTCTTTACTCGCTCTTTATCCTTCGGTCTGCTGACCTCGGGATCTCGCTCGTCTACACTCGCTCAACATACTCTCCGGTGTCGGTGTTGATGCGGATAGTGTCACCTTCGTTTACAAAGAGGGGAGTATTGACGCTGGCTCCAGTCTCAACTTTTACCACCTTGTTGCCACCTTGAGCTGTATTGCCTTTCATGGAGGGTGGGGCCTCCACCACTTTAAGCTCCATCTTTATAGGAAGCTTCACGCCGATAATTTTGTCATTAAATAAAATTGCTTTGACGATAGTGTTTACTTTTAGGAATTTTGCGCCTGACCCGATCTGTTCTACTGCGAGAGAAAAACGTTTGGACTTGTCGCTTACCTCATGGAACCAATACTCGCCCTTGCTTTCATAAATAAAATTTATCTCTTTAGCTTCAAGGTCAGCTTCCTCGGCCTTGTCGGATACATGAAAAGAATATTCTGTTACTCGCCCCGTGATTAGGTTTTTGAGTTTGGTCGCATTGACCGGCTTTCTCTGTTGTTTCCTGAAAACGTGCGCGCTCAAAACTTCCCAAGGTTCGTCCTGGAAAATAATAAACTTGCCGACTGTGATTTCGTTGTATTCAAGCATAAGGCCGGAGTCTAACATTTACAACTCTTTGAGTCTAGCCCTAATTTCCTTTAAGATTTCTCCTGCTATCTTTTTATCTTCTTTGAGCATTTGGCGAGATGCGTCGTAACCTCGTCCCAAAGCAGTTTCCCCGTACTTATAAGACGAGCCCGATTTTTGGATCAATCCCATTTTTTCTCCTAGGGCGAGCATTTCCCCCTCGCGAGAAATACCTTCGTTGTACATAAGATCAAATTCTGTCTGTTTGAACGGGGGAGCGACTTTGTTTTTGACAACCTTTACTCTCACTCTGCCTCCCATAACTTCTTCACCCTTTTTGATTTGAGCGATTCTTCTTATATCGAGACGCACCGAAGTGTAAAATTTAAGAGCTTTGCCACCCGGAGTGGTTTCTGGGTTACCAAACATGACCCCGATCTGCATTCTTATTTGGTTGATGAAAATCACAATGGTCTTGCTTTTCGCAACGATGGCGGTGAGTTTGCGCAAGGCCTGGCTCATTAGGCGCGCTTGCTTGCCTACATGGTGCGCGCCCATTTCACCCTCGATTTCGTCTTTTGGGGTGAGAGCGGCGACGGAGTCGATGACCACTACGTCAATTTTACTCAAGCGCACCAAAGACTCAACTATTTCTAAAGCCTGCTCTCCGGTATCCGGCTGGGAAATTAAAAGTTCGTCTATTTGCACGCCGATCCTTTTGGCGTACTCCGGGTCGAGCGCGTGCTCTGCGTCGATGAATGCGCATATACCGCCTTGCTTTTGTGCTTCAGCGACTACATGCAGGGCGAGTGTTGTTTTGCCACTTGACTCTGGGCCAAATATCTCAATGATCCTGCCTCTCGGCATCCCTCCTACTCCGAGCGCCGCGTCAAGCCCCAATGATCCTGTGGGTATAACGCCCACATCGACCCTAGGAGCTTCACCCAAGGTCATGATACTGTCATCTCCGAATTTGGTCTTTATTTCTCTTATAGCGTCCTGTACTTGAGATCCGCCCTTTGTTTCTTTTTCTACTTCCGTTTTTTTGTTACCTTTTTCTTTTTTTACCATGGCCTATGTGTTATCCAAACTTTCCCCGTCGTTTGATGGTTTATAATAAATCTGCCTACTTTTCAGGGTTTTTTTACCAAATCTATCTCTGGCCTCTATGTTTATTATATTAAACCCTTCAGAAAGGAGCAATTTTTCCTCAAAAAAACCTTCGGTGTCAATTGATATTTGTCTGTCATTTAGTTTCAACATGGTCACGTTCAGAGCTCTGCCTTTGACGGCAAAAATGTTTTTGCTTGTCTCAAGCTCTTCTGTTGTCGGGTTAAATATCTCTATAGATGGTCCCGTTATGAGGTGTTTTGCGTTGAATATGGCGTATCCGATTAGTAGGACTATCGAAGTGATCGCCAAAAAGCGTTTTAAGTTAAAGCCACTATCGTTTAAGTTTTCAAACCAACTCATCAGAATTTTCGTTTTCTGGCTCTATGTCGCCTTCAGGTCTTATCAAAACCTCCCTAGGTTTAGCCCCTTCCCCTGGTCCTATGACACCTTTTTCTTCCAATATATCCATCAACCTGGCCGCTCTTGCATACCCGATCCGCAATTTTCTTTGTAGGTAGGAAGTCGATGCTTTACCAGCGTTTACCACCACTTCTCTAGCATCTTCGTACAGGTCATCTTCCGCGTCTTCACTGTCAGACGTTGATTCAAAAATCGAATTTTTGGACTGCTCGGCTTCAAAACTTATGTCGCCAGGGAGTTCTTCCGAGGAATTTTTTACCAGATATTCGACCACTTTCTTTACTTCGGTTTCCGATATATATGGAGACTGGAGTCTGATAGATTTGGACATTTCCCCAGAGAGATAGAGCATGTCGCCGGCACCCATCAACTTCTCCGCTCCGGTGGTGTCTAGGATTGTTCGAGAGTCAAATTGGGATGCTACCTGGAGAGCTATTCTGGCTGGGATATTGGCCTTGATAAGCCCTGTTATAACATTGACAGAGGGTCTTTGGGTTGAAAGTATAAGGTGTATGCCAACCGCTCTGCTCATCTGCGCAAGACGCACTATGGCGGCCTCCAACTCTCTGGGGTAAGCTTGCATTATGTCGGCAAGCTCGTCTATTATCACCACTATATAAGGCATAGTATCGAAAGATTCTCCTTCTGTTGGCGTTCTAGATTTTTTAATTTTTTCAAGTTGTGGAGCCACTATGTTTTTGTGATATGACTCTATGTCTCTTGATTTGTGCTGTTCCAGCACGTTATACCGCCTATCCATCTCTTTGGCTGCCCATTTCAAAGACAAAATCGCTTTTTTTGCATCTGTGATTACGGGGGTCAAAAGGTGTGGGATTTTGTTGTATTGCGTCAACTCTACTCTCTTGGGATCTATCATTATAAACTTCAAATTTTCCGTAGAGTTTCTGAATAGCAAGGAATTGATTATCGCGTGTATTGTGACTGACTTTCCACTGCCTGTGGTTCCGGCTATCAAGAGGTGGGGCATTTTTGCCAAGTTTGAAAATATCGCATTTCCGGAAATGCTCTTGCCAAGCGCCATCATGAGAGGTTTTTCCGAACTGGTGTATTCACTTTGAGACAAGAGAGACGCCAGCCCAACCGTCGTTTTTACTACGTTTGGTATCTCAATACCAACCAAAGATTTTCCTGGTATAGGGGCCTCTATTCTGACTGGGTGAGCCGCAAGGGCAAGTTCTAGGTTATTCTGTAGACCAAGTATTTTTGAAAGCTTAACTCCTTCTGCTGGTTTTAGCGCGTATCTTGTAACCGAAGGACCTATCGATATTTCGTCCATTTCAACAATTATTCCAAAATTTTGCAGAGTTCTTTTTATGATGTTGGCGTTTGCTTTTATGTCTCCAACCTCCGGCTTGCCCCTATCTTTTTCAAGAAGGGAAAGGGGTGGGGGAGTAAATGGTTTCAGCAATAGGGTGTTTTTGAAAATGCCAAAATCTCCCTCCTCTGTGGTTGTAGTTTTTTTGGGGATAACAGTTGGAGTCATTCTATCTTTTGAGAGCTCGATTGGTTCTCCGTTGCTTAGTATCCTCGCTTCCTTTTTTGTATCTATGTCGGGCTGGTCGGATTCTTCTTTTTTCTTTCTAAACAACCCAATTACATAAGAAAGTCTGATGGAGGTATCAAACATCACCAGTATGCTTATGACAATGAAGGCGCACAAAATAACAGAAGCCGCGTATTCCTCAAAGAGTTTAACAAGTGGCTGATGCAAAAAATTTCCAACCCACCCGCCTCTGCCCGGGAAAGTGAGGTCAAGGAAGGCCAAAGAAGAAAAGAAAAACAAAAGCGTGCCAACGGTCCTTGCTGTGTCGAAAGAATGTTTTATTGATCTGGCAAATGAAACTGACAACATAAGAAATACGAGCGGTATGAGGAAATATCCAAAACCAAAAAGGATTTTCAATGCTCTAAACACCGCATCTCCAACACTTCCTGCGGCGCCCACTGATGCAAGCATGGAAAGGATGAATACTGCAAAAAATGAGATGGCAAAAATCCACCCGACCGTTTCTTCTTTTAAAACAGGAGACTTTAAAGGAGAATCTTTCTTTTCTTTTTTTCTGCCCATAACGTTATAAATAATAACACAGACTCCTGATTAATTTTCAAAAGCATGGATTGAGAGTTGACTGCACCTAAAAGACATAATAGGATTGAACTTGAAGGACATAAAAAGACAAAACTAGTGCTATTGACAATATAAATAAGTCAGTATATTATATAAGAGACAATGTCTAAGTCAATCAGACAAAATAAAAGTCATAAATCGATTTAAGTGGGTATCTTTATGAATCAAATTGCCTTAAAAAACATAGATTTTAACGATATATATAATAGGTCAAATAGATTGGCGACAGCCGTCTTTGCTGTATCCAACTTAATGGACAAAGACGAAGACTTTAAAAGTAAGATCAAAAATTTGTCCTTAGAGATAGTATACCTATCAGTTAATTTAAAGGACATAAATTTTGTAGATGGAAGCGAGGTCTTTTCCGAAATCGAAAAAAAATCACTCTTACTCATGTCTCTGTTGAACATCGCCTCGATTAGCGGGCTGATATCTTCTATGAATGGAGATGTTTTAAGAGAAGAATTTAAATCTTTTGTATCCGATATAAAAACATTTGCGGATAAGTTTGAAGACAAGAAATATGGCTCGATCAAAAACGTTTTTAACCAACGAGAATATTTGACTGATGCGGTTTTGGACAACCAAAAAGATATTGAATCCGTAAAAACGGTCGAGCGAGCTCTAAATATTGGGCAAAATATTCACGGTAATTTTGCTAGTGATGGGGTTGCCAATAACCAATTTGAAGCCAAGAAAGATGGTGTGAACGGTAATGGACATAAAAGAAAAGATTTAAGAAAAAATGCGATTTTGGATTTTATTAAAAGACATAATGAAGTTGGCATAAAAGACATAGTGCCAAATGTCGTTGGTTGCAGTGAGAAGACTGTTCAAAGGGAGCTTATAAGTCTTATAAATGAAGGTAAGATCAAAAAAAGTGGGGAACGGAGGTGGAGCCGATATTCCGTTGCGCTTTAATATTTTCCTGTTGCGAATTTTGGCATCTTAGTTTGTGTCTTTTGATTAAGATTCTGAAATTTGCCACGGGATTGACTGTGGCGGTAAAACGTGCAATCATGCACTGGTAACCCACTTTTCCACAAGTTCTATTTGAGAGGGCTGTGGTTTAGCGGTAAAATTCGTATTAACTCGGCTGGCTTGTTTCTTGTCGATTAAAGGGACTGCTGGCCTAGTTGAAAGAAAAAATTAGTAATTATTAAATTAATAAGTTTTATCGTCTGGTTAGCTTCATTAAAGAATTAGAATAAACTAATGAAGTTCAGACGAATTCATAAATCATGAAATTGAAATCAAAATTGTTCGCGGGCGCAGTGAGCGTAGCAATGGTTTTGGGCATGGCAGTTCCTGCTTCTGCTCAAACCACTGCAGAGCTTACAGCCCAGATCAATGGCTTGCTTGCAATGATCGCTCAACTCCAAGCACAGCTAGGTGGACAAGCTCCATTAGGATCAGTTCCACAAGGTCCCGCAGTATTATTCAACACCGACCTTACCATAGGTTCAACCGGTTCTGACGTAACCGCTCTTCAACAGTGGTTGGTATCAAAAGGTTATCTTCAGATGCCTGCTGGAGTAGCTTATGGCTACTTCGGTAATCTTACGCAGTCTGCTTTGGCTAAATACCAGGCAGAAGCAGGTATCAGCCCAGCAGTTGGTTACTTTGGCCCTATCACTAGAGCTAGAGTTAACGCTATGGCTTCTACCGGTGGCACCACTACTGGTGGTACAACAGGAGGCACAGTAAACTGCCCAGTAGGTTACGTATGTAATCCAACTGGTGGCACAACTGGTGGTTCAACAGGTATCACCACTCCTGGCGCAGAAGGTACTCTTACAGTTACCACAAACAACTCTGGATTGGTTTCAACCGTATATGAAGGTGACTCAATGGCACCTATCTACGGTATCAATGTTGAAGCAAAAACTTCTGACATTGCTATCCAGAGAGTTAAGGTTAACCTTGGAACAGACAGCAAGATCTATACAAAAGGTTATTCCAGAATGTATGTAACCGTAGATGGCAATGTCCTTGCTTCTGCAGATCTAAACTCCTCTACTGTTGTGAAGGAGTCAAGCACTTACTACATCACTATCACCGGCTTCAATCTTGTTGTTCCAAAGAACACCAAGAAGCAGATCGTTTTGAAAGCTGATGTCATGTCTTCTATAGAATCAACAGATAGGACGACATTGACTTCTATCAATCTTGCTATTCCTGGAAATGGAATCAGAGGTGTTGATGGAGCAGGTATTGACCAATACGGTCCTACTTCTGCTTTGTCAAACCGCTCAACTACTTTCAGCGCAGAATTGGCTGAAACAGCTACATTGAACTTGTCTCTAAACTCTTCTTCTCCTAAGAAGAATGATGTCTTTGCTACAGCTGGCGCAAGTGAAGATGAGGCAGACAAACTCACTCTTATGGTCTTTGATCTTAAGGCTGAAAAGGATGATGTTAAAATTACTGACATCGGAATTGACATTGATAAGACTGGTTCTGGAGCCGCCAACGCTTCAACAACAGTTTACCTCTACGAAGGTTCAACAGAATTGGATAGCGCAAGCTTGGTAAACTCTGGTGCAAGCGGCAGCTTCTTCAACTTTACTGACTTTGACTATGTAGTTCCTAAGGACACTACAAAGACTTTGACACTTAAGGCTGATATCAGAAGCGCAAACGGCACAGTTGCAAACTTTGTAGCCAGCGCTTCTACTACAGGAACTAGCGCTCTTGTTACCGAAAACTCACAAGGTGATTCTGTAACCGAAAGCGGTTCCGCCACTGGTTACTCTCAAGGTATAAGAAATCAAGGCCTTGAAGTCACACTCGTTTCTAAGAGCATTACCACAAGCGGTACTCCTCAAGGAAGCGCGTTGGCAGGCGCAACCTCTACTGTTACCGCCACCTTCAACCTAAAGGTCAAGGCGGTCGGTGCAGCTCAGATGTTGGGTCTTACACAGTCTACATCCAGCCCGTTCGTATCGAGCACAACAAGCTTCGATATCTTTAGGAACGGTTCTGCTGCGGGTGAGATAGACAGTGCAGCAACATCAACTTCATTTACAGTTGATAGTATCTGTACTACTTCTGGATACACCAACAGCTGTTCATTGGCTGAAGGAACCGATACTACAATCCCTGTTTCCTTCCAAATCCAAGGACGCGACACTGCTGGAGTTGCTCATACATCTGGTCTCTACGCATTCGGCATCAACGCCCTCTATGCTAGTGGTAACACCATTAACTTCATGGACGGTGAGAACGATTGGAAGACTGCTGATGTAAGCTTCCCTTAATCCGAACCTAATCAGAGCACTTGTGATTCTCAACAGCTTAGGCTAGCGAGAATGCTCGCAAAAAACCGCCGCAAGGCGGTTTTTTGCTGTGTTCAACCCCACCCGCCTCGCTTCGCTCGGCACCCTCCCCTCGTTTGAGGTGAGGGAAGACGCGAGCATACATACTAACGATGTTTTAAGTATGGTGGTTTTCCCTCCCCTGAACAAG
>DATDVC010000038.1:0-29910 GCA_036517695.1 Minisyncoccota bacterium | reverse complement strand
GTCCACCAAATTTGGTGCATTTTAAAATTTATTTTCTCTTACTATCTGATCAATCTTTGAGGCCAGGATGAAGTCATTTTCGGAGAGGCCGTCTATGGCGTGAGTTGAGATCTTTATATCCACCTTTCTAAAATCGTGGAGTTTGATGTCCGGATGATGGCCTTCGTTTTCGGCTATTTTGCCAACCTTATTTACAAAGCTTAAGGCCTCGCTAAAATCTTTGAATTCGTAAGTTTTTTCTATTTCCCTGTCTTCGACGAGTGTCCACTCGTTTACTTCTTTCAAAAATTTCTCGGATTCTTCGCGGGAAAAAGGAGAAACGTCGCCTTCGCAGGGAATGCAGTGTTTTTCCGAAAGGGAGGTCAAAGGTCCTTCGGCGTTGCCTTTTTTACCATTACTTCTTTGGGGGTCTTCGGATTTTTCATCGTATTTTAGGCCTATCCGCACCGGCGCATGTCTTATTGTGTCAAGCATTTTGTCTTCGTCGTCTGTTATGAGATAGAGATTGAGATCCGTCTCTTCTATCATGTTGCCGGGAAGAAGATTTTTTTTGAAGAATTCTTCTAGTGGTTTCCAATAGCTTTCTCCAAAAAGTATTATCGGCACCTTTGGTATTTTGTTGGTCTGCACCAGAGTTAGTATTTCCAAAAATTCGTCTAAAGTGCCGAAGCCTCCAGGGAAAAACACGTAAGCTTCGGCGGAAAAGGAAAGGCAAACTTTTCGGCTGAAAAAATAGTGGAAGCCGATTTCGTGAGTGAGATACTTATTTGAAAGTTGTTCGTGAGGAAGACCGATATTCAAGCCCAAAGAATTGCCCCCGGCCTCATACGCGCCTCTGTTGGCGGCCTCCATTATGCCCGGGCCTCCGCCAGTCAGCACCGAATAGTGAAGTTCTTCGACGATTCTCTTTGCCAAGTTTCGCGCTCTTTCGTAATCGTACTCACCCTCTTTTGTCCGCGCTGAACCGAAAAAGGTGACCGAGCGAGGATAATTTTTTATAAATTCGAAACCATCAGTAAATTCTTTTGAGATCAAAGCCACTCTTTTTTTGGCGGCTTCGCTCAACTCAAGCAGGGTTATCGGTCGGTAAAAAGCATCTTTGTTGTCATTCATATCCTCATTTTAATGGTTTTTAATAATTAGGCAATATGGTATTATCAGTTTGAAAGTAAAAAGTTACAAGTAAAAAATAACATATGAGAAATCTTTCTAAGATCGAGTGGATCGCCGTGGCTGTGGCCGTTGTTTTTGTCGGCTACACTTTGTTTGGTGGAGATGTTACCAGATTATTTCAAAACAATACTACGATGAACGATGATTCTTTGGCCGCCGCAAACTTGGGCGCTAGTGGGGCGGGCGTAATAGTAAATGACATAGTCGCCGGCGGAGGAGTTGAGGTCAAACAGGGAGATTTGCTCTCCGTGCATTATATACTTTCTCTCTCTGACGGGACTCAAATTCAAAATTCTAAAGACTTTGGGGTGCCGTTTCAGTTTGTGCTTGGGGCAGGGGAAGTTATACAAGGTTGGAAGCAGGGTTTTTCTGGGATGAAAGTCGGCGGGGTGAGGACGATAGTGATTCCTCCGGAGCTCGCTTATGGCGATCAGGCGGCAGGACCGATTCCCCCAAATTCAACACTTGTCTTTACTGTAGAGTTGGTTGACGCGACTGAAGTGCCTCCACAGCCAATTCAATAACTCACCCCAGCCCTCTCTTACATTAAGAGAGGGAGAAGGATATGCAGTTTAAAATAGAAAAAGAGCTAAAAGGTTCTCTTGCCAGAGCCGCTGTTTTGGAAACATTTCACGGGGAAATAAAAACACCGGCTTTTGTGACAGTCGGAACCAAAGGCACCGTAAAATCTCTTACACCCGAACAGGTTGCAAGCGCGGGTGCTCAAGTTGTGCTTGCAAATACATATCATCTTTATCTAGAACCAGGGGATGAAGAAGTGAAAAATATGGGAGGTCTGGGCGAGATGATGAATTGGGGAGGCCCCACCATGACTGACTCTGGTGGATTCCAAGCATTTTCGCTTGGTGTGGCTTATGGTGAAGGTATAGGAAAGTTTATCGGCAAAGACGCGCCGGAAAATTTGACAATGGAGACAAAACAAGAAAAGGCGGCGAAAGTAAACGAAGAAGGCGTGGAATTTAAATCAATCATAGATGGGAGCAAGCACTTTCTTTCTCCGGAGAAATCCATACAAATTCAACACAATATTGGGGCGGATATTATCTTTGCGCTTGATGAATTCACTTCTCCGCACGCGAGCTTTGAAAAGATCAAAGAAACGATCGAAAGAACCGAAAGGTGGGCCAAACGTTGCCTAATTGAAAATTCAAAATTCAAAATTGAAAATTCAAAACCGCAGGCATTGTTCGGTATTGTCCAAGGAGGCAGACATGAAGAGCTTCGCAGAATGAGCGCCAGACAAATTTCAGCACTCGCTTTCGATGGATTTGGCATTGGTGGCACTTTTATAAAAGAAGACATGGCGACTGCTGTGCGCTGGGTAAATGAAATACTGCCAAAAGAAAAACCCCGCCACTTGCTCGGGGTTGGAGAACCGATGGATTTGTTTTTAGCGGTTGAGAACGGATGCGATCTTTTTGACTGCGTGGCGCCGACCCGTATGGCGAGGAATGGCACCCTTCATACTACAAAAGGCAGGATAAATATTTTGAACGCAAAATTTAAAGAAGATTTAAGACCAATCGATGAAGAATGCGACTGCTATTCATGTCAAAATTATTCTGCGGCCTATCTCTCGCATCTTTTTCGAGCAAAGGAAATGCTCGGGGCAACTCTCTCCTCCATTCACAATCTGCGTTTTATAATAAATATGGTGGACAAGATGCGAGAGGCAATATTGAATGACAATTTTTTCGAATATAAACAGAAATTTCTTGACAAATATTATCCACAGTAAACTCTTGACTTTTTTAGATATAAGTCCATAGTAGTCCTAGAGCTTCTCCGACCACCAAAGACGTTTCCTCCAAGACGTAGAGGTCGTGAGTTCTCAATGGGCTAGGGGGAACTGACCTCCCTAGCCCTATTATTTTTATGTGGATAAGTGTTTGACTTTAATTGTGTCTTTAAATATTATCAAACTAGAATTAGTCAGCTGACGAGAGAGACGGGGGCGCACTCAATCCTCCGAGCCGCGCCCCCACGCATACTGAAGAAAAAGTTCCATCAATTCCAGTTCAACTTCTACAAGGCGAGTTAGGGAAATGTCAGCTTTTCGTAAGCTGTTGCTATTGTGGTGGAATTAACGACTAGCGCTTGTCGCTAGCTCGTAAACCTCGTTGCTCCTTTTTCAGCAGAGATCGTTCTGCTAACCCATAACCCCCTCTGGTTTCGACGTTCTGTACCCGGTGGCGCTCGTATGTCTGGAAGCATGCGAGCGCCTTTCCTTTTGTCTCCAATTCCATGCTATATTTTCTCCATGAATTTTAAAATTAGTTCCAAATTTCCACCGGCCGGTGATCAACCAAAAGCTATCGAAAAGTTGGTAAGGGGGGTAAAAGACGGAAGAGAACACCAAACGCTTCTTGGGGTGACCGGAAGCGGCAAGACTTTTACCGTTGCGAATGTGATCGAAAAGATAGGCAAACCGGCTTTGGTTATTGCCCACAACAAAACACTGGCGGCGCAATTGGCTCAAGAATATCGGGAGTTTTTCCCGGAGAACGCTGTGCATTATTTTGTTTCCTATTATGACTTCTATCAACCGGAAGCTTACATGCCGGTGACCGATACTTATATAGAAAAAGAGGCAATGATCAACGAAGAGATCGAACGTTTGCGACACGCTTCGACCGAAGCTCTTCTTACAAGAAAGGATGTGATCATCGTCGCTTCCGTTTCTTGCATTTATGGTTTGGGGTCTCCAGAAGAATATGAGAAAGTGAATATAAAAGTTTCAAAAGGCGACAAGGTGGAGCGTGGAGAATTTTTGCGTAAGCTTATATATGTGCATTACGAACGCACAAATGCCGATCTTTCACCCGGCACTTTCAGGGCGATTGGGAACACTATAGAAATCATGCCGGTGTCAGAAAAACAAGTCTACAGGTTAGAAATAATAGAAAATAGGGTAGAAAAGATAGAAAAAATTGATGCGATAACTAGAGAGGTTTTGAATGCTCCAGAATCTTTTTACATATTCCCGGCGAAGCATTTCATCACTCCGGAAGATGAAAGAAATCGCGCCCTGAAGGACATAAAAGCGGAATTGCAGAACCAGCTTAAGAAATTTGAAAAAGAGGGCAAGCTTCTCGAAGCCGACAGATTGAAGAGGAGGACCGGCTACGACATGTCTATGATAAGGGAGGTTGGTTACTGCACCGGTATAGAAAATTATTCGAGGCATTTTGACGGTCGCAACGCTGGCGAGCCGCCCCACACCCTGCTCTCTTATTTTCCGAAAACAAAAGACGGAAAACCGGATTTTCTGACTATTATCGACGAGTCTCACGTTACCGTTTCTCAAATAGGAGGGATGTATGCTGGTGATGCCTCAAGGAAAGAAACTCTCATAGAGCATGGCTTCAGATTGCCTTCCGCCAAAGACAATAGACCTCTTAAGTTTGAGGAATTTAGCCAGCGGGTAGGGCAAATAATTTACACGTCCGCAACTCCGGGTAAATACGAATTGGAGAAAAGCGGGAGTGGTGGTGTGGCCGAGCAGGTCATCAGACCAACCGGGCTTATTGATCCGGAGGTTTCAGTCAAACCAGTGTCTGCTCGGGAAAGCTCCTCTTCCGGCTACCCCGGCCAAATTCAAGATTTTATCAAAGAAGCCATAAAAGATGTGAAAAAGGGAGGGAGAGTGATAGCTACCACTTTAACCAAAAAAATGGCAGAGGACCTTTCTGAATACTTGAAGGACCCTTCGACTGGCTCAGGGCGAGCCAAAATAAAAGCCGAATATTTGCATAGTGACATCAAAACGATCGAGCGTATTGAGATTTTAACCAAGTTTAGAAAAGGCGAGTTTGATGTTTTGGTCGGCGTCAATCTGCTTCGAGAAGGGCTTGATCTTCCCGAAGTATCCTTTATTGGTATTTTGGATGCTGATAAAGAGGGATTTTTAAGGAGCGAGACATCTTTAATACAAATCATTGGTCGGGCGGCTCGCAATGTGGACGGTAGGGTGATTCTTTATGCCGACCACATGACCGGCTCGATGCAAAGGGCGATCGACGAAACCTTGCGCAGGCGAAACTTGCAAATTGCTTATAACGAAGAGCATGGCATCACTCCGCAAACCATCAAAAAAGAAATCAAAGATATCACCGATCAGCTTCAAGCCAAGCACAAGAAAACAGTCGGCGCTCTTTTGGCTGTTGACACCAAAAATCTAAACCCTTCGACAAGTTCAGGGCTTAGAAATCTCCAAAAGCTCATAAAACAGAAGGAAAAACAAATGAACGCCTCTGTTAAAATCTTGGACTTTGAAACCGCCGCCATTTTGCGCGATGAAATCAAAGAACTGGAAAAAATATCTGTAAAATAAGGTTTTTTAGACCATTGACTCCTTTTAAGATATTTGGTAGCTTTATTGGGCAATGGCAAAGAAGTCAGTTATAGCGAGAAGCCTTAAAAAGCCCAAATTTTCAACAAGGGCTGTTAACCGTTGCTTCAAGTGCGGAAGAGGCCGAGCTTATATTGGAGACTTCGGTCTTTGCAGGATTTGCTTTAGGGAGCTTGCCAACGAAGGCAAGATTCCGGGGGTAAAGAAGTCCTCGTGGTAGATACGAAGTAACGAATAAGTTAACGAATTGCTACGAATTCAGAAATCAAAATTAAAAGATTTGAATTAATAAAAAGTAATACCAGACGGGAAAGATACAAAAAAGAGTATAATTTCTCGACTCAAACAGAATGAACGACCCAATAGGAGATTTTATAATAAGGATTAAAAATGCTAGCAGAGTTGGCAAGCCCTCTGTCTCTGTGCCTTTTTCAAAGGTAAAGCTCTCGGTGGCGGAAGTTTTGCATACCAAAGGTTTTATCGGAAAATTTGAAAAGAAATCAAAAGGCAAAGCCGATTATTTAAACATTGAACTTCTTTATGGAGAAAATGGCAGGCCCCTTGTGAGTGAAGTAAAAAGGATTTCAAAGCCCGGGCGCAGGATTTATGAAAAATCGAAAAATATAAAAAAGTTTAAGAGAGGTTTTGGTTTGTCGATATTTTCCACTCCAAAAGGCATAATGGCTGATATGGATGCGAAGAAGGCGAACTTGGGCGGAGAGTTTTTATTTAATATTTGGTAATGAGTAGAATAGGAAAAAAAGGAATACCGGTAAGTGACAAGACTGAAGTTCAGTTTAATGCTGGCCGTCTTTCTGTTAAAGGGCCAAAAGGATCTTTGGAAAGAGATTTTCGTCCGGAGATAAATATTTCTGTCGAAGGAAAAATCATAAACGTATCTCCGGTGCGCGAGACAAACGAGACCAGAGCTCTTTGGGGCGCTTACGCCTCTCATATAAAAAATATGATCAAGGGCGTAAATGAAGGTTTTGAAAAAAAGCTGATTCTCGAGGGTGTGGGATACAAATCTCAAGTAACCGGAGACAAATTGATCCTCTCTCTCGGATTTTCGCATCAGGTTGAAGTGTCAATACCAAGCGGTTTGTCAGTTAAAGCCGAAAAGAATCTCATTACCGTAGAGGGTGTCGACAAAGAAAGCGTAGGAAGCTTTACGGCAAAAGTCAGAGCTTTAAAAAAACCAGAGCCGTATAAAGGCAAGGGCTTCAGATACCATGATGAGGTTATAAGAAGGAAACAAGGCAAGAAGAGTGTTTAGTAAAAAGTTATGGATACAAAGATAAAAAAAGAAAAAAGAGAGAGAAGAAGAAAGCGAATACGAGCCAAAGTATTTGGGACTTCTGCGGTGCCGAGACTTTCTGTCTTTAAGTCAAATATGTACATAAGCGCTCAAATAATAGACGATACAAAAGGCGTTACTCTCGCATCAGTTACCAGCAAGGGTCTGAAAGCCAAAACAAAAATGGAAAAAGCCAGAGAAGCGGGAAAGATTATAGCCAAAAACGCGCAGTCCAAGGGAGTTTCCAGTGTTGTGTTTGATCGTGGCGGATATATTTATACAGGTTCCGTTTCCGCTCTGGCTCTTGGGGCAAGGGAAGGCGGTCTTAAATTTTAATTGATATGGTTGAACAGAAAAAAGAAAAAGAAATAGGAACAAAAGATTCGTCTCGCGATTCGGGAAGGCGCAAAAATGAGCGCAGACCTTCGAGGCGTCCAGAAAGAGTGAGACAGGAGTTCGACAACAAGATCATAAGCATTAGAAGGGTGACAAGAGTTATTGCCGGAGGCCGAAGATTCAGCTTCAGTATCGCCGTGGTGGTTGGAGATAAAAAGGGCAGAGTAGGAGTTGGTATTGGCAAGGCGGGAGATACTCCGATAGCTGTTGACAAAGCCGTCAGATCTGCCAAAAAAAACATGATAACCGCTCCTCTTACCAAGCACGGCTCGATCGCTCATGAGGTTGAGGCCAAGTATTCAAGCGCCAGGATCCAGCTTTTGCCGGCTCCGGGCAAAGGAGTCGTAGCCGGAAGCGCCGTGAGGACTGTTCTAGAGCTTGCTGGAGTCAGTCAGGTTTCTGCCAAAATTTTGTCTAGATCGAAAAATAAGCTAAATATTGCCCGAGCGACCATTAAAGCTCTTTCTCAACTCAAAAAATAAATGCAAATACATAATCTAAAAAAGAATACAGCTAACAGAAAAGCCAAACAGGTTGGTCGAGGTGGCACGCGTGGCAAAACTTCGGGGCGTGGCACAAAAGGCCAAAATGCCAGAGCTGGCAGAAAGAAGAGGCCGGAGATGCGTGATATAATAAAGAAGATCCCAAAACTTCGGGGGCGAGGTAAAAATTTCTTGAAATCAAGAAAAGAAAAATCCTTGGCTATAAATGTTTCAAGAGTTAAAAAACACTTTAAGGATGGCGAAGAGATTACACCAAAAGCTCTTGCGGAAAAAGGTTTGATAAAAACAAAAAACGGTAAACTTCCAAAAATAAAAATTTTAAATGGCTAGTTTTGCTCATAAAATAAGACTGGTGTTTGGCGACAAGATTTTGCGAAGCAGGATTTTGTTTACTTTGTTTATTTTGGTCCTTTTTAGACTGATGGCCACAATCCCAATACCGGGGATTGATACTTTGAGACTCGAACAATTTCTTTCCGGCAATGATTTCTTTGGTCTTCTCAATATTTTCTCTGGAGGCGGTCTCTCCAATCTGTCTATCATAATGCTTGGAGTTTCTCCGGCTATCACGGCTTCGATCATAATGCAACTTCTGACCGTCATGTTTCCAAAGCTCAAGGCAATGTACCAAGAGGAAGGAGATGCCGGGAGGAGGAAGTTTGCCCAATATTCCAGATTGCTGACAGTCCCTTTTGCTTTGATTCAGGGCTACGCTTTCACTGTGCTTCTTCAAAACCAAGGCGTTTTAGCTCCTCTTTCTACATTTGGGCTTGTCACTAATTTGGTGATTATTACCGCAGGTTCGGTTTTGCTTATGTGGCTTGGTGAACTGATAAGCGAATTTGGAGTCGGCAATGGCTTGTCCCTCATAATTTTTGCCGGCATTGTCTCTGCTCTGCCGTCTTCCGTGGGAAGACTGCTTTTGGCTTTTGATCCAGCTCAACTGCCTTCTTATTTGGGTTTTACTATCGTAACACTTCTCGTCATCTGGGGCATTGTGGTTATTACTGAAGCTGAAAGGCCGATACCGGTAACTTACGCGAAGCAAGTAAGAGGCAACAAAGTGTATGGCGGAGTCTCAACTTACCTGCCTTTGAGAGTCAATCAAGCTGGTGTGATCCCGATCATATTTGCTTTATCAATATTGGTGTTTCCGCAGATGATAGTCAGATTTCTCGCAAACGTAAACAACGCCATAGTGCAAAAAATTTCCTCGACAATACTATCCCTCCTTTCCAATCAATTGTTCTACGGCATAGCCTACTTTTTCCTTGTTTTTATTTTCACTTATTTCTATACCGCGATTACTTTTGATCCTGACTCCATTTCCAAAAACCTGCAAAGAAGCGGAGCGTTTATCCCGGGAGTAAGGCCGGGGGCTTCGACTTCAAGCCACATTGCAAACACCCTCTTCCGTCTCACAATGGTTGGAGCGTTGTTTTTGGGGGCTGTTGCAGTCTTGCCTATCGTGGTTGGCGCATTTACCGGTATAAGCGCTGTTGCTATAGGAGGCACCGGACTTTTGATTGTTGTTTCCGTTGTGATTGATTTGATAAAGAAAATAGACACGCAGATTTCTGTGAGGGAATATTAAGAGCAGACTTTAAATAATAGGTTTTAGTTTTTGAAAATGAATCCGCAAACTTTTATATTTTTTGGTCCGTCCGGTTGTGGCAAGGGTACTCAAGCCAAGCTTCTTGTTGAACAGTTGAAAAAAAATGATTCGGAAAATGATGTGATTTACATCGAAACAGGCCAAAAATTCAGAGAATTCCAAAAAGGCACTTCTCTTACTTCTCAATACGTCAAAGAAATACTCGATCAGGGCGGACTAATACCGGAATTTATGCCCATATGGATTTGGACGCAGGTTTTTGTCGAGAATATCAAGACTGGCAGAGAGCACATGATACTCGATGGTCTTTCGCGAAGGGCGGACGAAGCACCGATTTTAAATTCAGCTATGCAGTTTTACAAAAGGGAGAATCCGTTTGTAATCTCGATCGAGCTTTCTGATGAAGTGGCGGCGGAGAGGTTGCGAAACAGAGGCAGGGCAGATGACAACAATCTAGACATCGCAGCGCGTCTCAAATGGTATAAAGACAACGTAGTTCCGGCCATCAATTATTTTAGAAACAATCCTTACTATAAATTTATCGCAGTCGACGGCAATAGACCGATCGAAGAAGTCCATAAAGAAATTTTAGAGAAGACCATCGTTGATTAAAATGGAAGTTAAAATATTTTTGGTAGTACAAGAATTTATAGATGATTTAGACGAAAGAACAAGCGCTAAAGTTTATAAGTGCATCAAACTATTGAAGGAATTTGGTAAAAAACTTGGTCCTCCATATTCAAAGAAAGTTGGAGATGATCTGTATGAACTAAGAGGTTTGGGGAAAATTAACGTGAGATTGCTGTATTGTTTTGAAAATAATTTTGCTTGGATTTTACATGGTTTTATAAAAAAGACCAACAAAATTCCTAAGAAAGAGTTGGTATTGGCTGAGAAGAGAAAACACAATTTGCGCTCTGATAACTAATTTGATATCATATAAAATATGAAAAATAAAATTAAAATATACAGAAAAAATGGATTAGAGTTTGTGGATTTTGACGACATGGAAAAACAAGCTTTGAAGAATAAAACTTTTAAGAAAGAATATGATGCGCTTGAATTCGAGTATCAGGTTATTCGTGCTTTGATAAGAAAAAGACTTAATAAAAACTTGTCCCAAAGAAGTCTAGCTAAAAAATCTGGTATGCATCAGTCAGCAATTGCTCGATTGGAGTCTGGAAAATCGAGCCCGACTCTTACTGTTGTTTCTCGACTTCTTTCAGAACTTGGCGCTAAAGTGAGCATCAAATAAAATTTATGAAAGTATATTTAGCTGGCTCGGTACCTAAAGGTGATAAGGAAGCAAAAGATTTTGTGGATTGGAGGAAAAATTATACAGAAGCGATTTCGAAAGTGGTTGATAATGTAGAGCTTTTTGATCCAAATGTGTTTTATGCTCTTGAGGGGGATTCAAAAGGGGTTGCTGGAGCTGATTGCTGGAATATACAACAGAGCGATATTGTAGTCATTAATGCTGAAGAAAAAATGGGTGCCGGTACTGCTATGGAAATGGTGGTGGCTAAATATTTTACTAAACCAGTGATTACGGTTTTACCAAAGGATACTCATCACCGAAAAACAAACTTGCACTTTGAAGGAAAACTTGTTGAAGATTGGATCCATCCTTTCATTGATACTTTTTCTGATGTTGTTATTGAAGATATAAAAAATTTTAGCGTAGCTCTAGATAAAGTCAAAGATATACAAACAAAGAATATCAGGATCATTGACGAGTCTATTGATTATGCTAAAAATTTGATGGGTAAAACATAAAATGGCCATCAAATACAAAAAAGAAGAAGAGATAGAGATAATGCGCGAGGGGGGTAAGATTCACGCGCAGATTTTGAAAGAGGTCGCCAAAAGAGTGAAGCCCGGAGTGAAGACCGGAGAGCTGAATGCCTATGCGGAGAGACTTATAGATGAAGCGGGTTGTACCGCGGCGTTTCTCGGCTACCAGCCATATGACGCCAAAAGACCCTACCCGGCTTCTCTTTGTGTTTCCATAAACGAAGAAATCGTGCACGGCATACCGAACGAAGGAAATAATGGGATGGGCAAAATTTTGTTTGAAGGCGACATCGTTTCGCTTGATTTGGGGCTCACTTACAAGGGCTTTATTACCGACGCAGCTGTTACCGTGCCGGTCGGCAAGATAAACGAAAAAGCTTCTGTCCTGATTTCTGCTACAAAAGAAGCTCTGGATAGGGGAGTTAAAGCTATGCGTCGCGGGGGGCATATAGGTGATATCGGGGACGCGATTATGCAAGTGGCAAAGAAGCATGGGTTTGGTATCATAGAGGGGCTTTCGGGGCATGGTGTGGGCTATAGCGTGCATGAGGAGCCGTATGTGCCGAACAAAGCCAAGAGAGGCGAAGGTCCCGAGCTTCGCGAGGGGCTCGTTATCGCGATAGAACCGATGTTTAGTTTGGGCAGTCGCGACATCAAGCGTCTTTCCGACGGCTACACTTTCATCACTCGCGACAAGTCCCCCTCTGCTCACTTTGAGCATACGGTGGCAGTCACCAAATCTGGAATTGAGGTGTTAACAAGATGATGTTGAAAGCAAAATAAGTTTTGATATATTGACCCACGTGCATGTCTCGTGTATTATGCTGGCTATGAAAAATAGTGCTACGATTTTGTTAAATACCACTGATTTAATTAAAGAAATAAAAATACCAACTTCTAAAAGTTGGGTTAAAGCCGCTGGTTCATTGAGACGTCACAAAAAAAGCTTGGAAGAACATGTGAAAAAAATCAGGAAAGAGTGGAGTAGTTCTCGACTGCAATGAATCTAGACTCGAATAAAAATATGAATCATCCAAAAGAAGAAAGAACCTTGGTCGTGATAAAACCAGACGGCATACAGAGAAGTCTCATCGGTGAGATTATAGGAAGATACGAAAGAGTCGGTTTGAAGATGATTGGTGTCAAGATGGTGGTGCCAACGGAGGATTTTGTGGAGAAACACTATACTCTTGATCCGGAATGGAGGAGGGTGACAGGAGAGAAGACCATTAAGGGTTATAAAGACAAAGGGCTTGAACCGCCTTTAAGCGACCCCTTTGAAATTACAGCCAAGATTTTGGCAAATCTAAAAAAATACATGACAAGCGGACCGGTGATCGCCATGGTCTTCCAAGGAGCTCATGCGGTAAAGATGGCGCGCAAAATCACCGGAGGCACGGAGCCTTTGGCGACTGATGTCGGAAGTATCAGGGGGGATTTGGTGATCGATTCTTACCAAATGTCCGACGCTGACAATCGAGCTATAAGAAATTTGATACACGCGTCCGGTTCTGTGGACGAGGCAAATATGGAAATAAAGCACTGGTTTAAGGACAACGAGCTTATAAACTACAGACTAATTTCCGAACAAATTCTTTACGATGTAAACTTGGATGGTTTGCTGGAATAGGAGTATAATATAAAGCAGGATCACTCGGATATTTTCTAAGTTGCAAATATTCAGGGAGGCTAACTTTTTTCGGCAAATATTGCCGGAATCGAGGCCACCCACCTAATTTTTTTCAATTAGGGAATTATTCTGGGTGGTCCTACACAGACTCCGTCTTTTTGGACGGATTTTGTGTTTCAGATTTGAATGATACAATAGGCAAATGAAAAAACCGCTTTTTTGGGAAATGTTTGGACTTCTGTTTTTGGTTGGTATTTTGAATTATTTTGCGTATACCTATCATCTGTATTGGCGAATCAAAGAGTTTGACAGCTTGCTTCACTTTTTGGGCGGAGCCACTTTGGCTGTATTTTTCTTGTGGCTTTACTTTTTTTCCGGCGCTTTCAGCCCGTTAAAAAGAGACCTTCCTTTCTTTTTGGTCATTGCGATTGTGGGATCGATGTTTGTGGCTATAACATGGGAGATATACGAACTCATTTTGGGTGAAGCTCGGTTTGCGGTTGACGAATATCATTTTGATACACTGATGGACTTGGCAATGGACACTCTCGGCATGATGGCCGCATGTTTCTATGGATATTTGAAAGAAATAAAACCCGGACTGCCCGTCGTTGATGCAAAAATCAGTGATTCTCAAACCAGCTAGTTATTAAATTATCATGTCTTTTAAATTAATTTTTTACGGCGGGGTCGGGTCAACGACCGGCGCAAATATTATGCTGAAGTTTGGAGAAAGCTCTCTTTTGGTAGATTGCGGTTTGTTTCAAGGTGGCAAAACGGCGGAAGAAAAAAACCTCGATCCGTTTTTGTATGACCCAAAAAGCGTCAAAAATTTGATTATTACCCATGCTCACATGGACCATATCGGCAGGGCTCCGCTTTTGGTCAAAAACGGTTTTAACGGAAGCATAATTTCAACCAAAGAGACAAAAGAACTTGCTCTGCCGATGCTCTTGGACGGGATGAAAGTGTTTAAGATGAGACATGGAGGCAAGGAGCTTTTCAATGAAGACGATATTCAAAAAACCATGTCTTTATGGAAAGGGTTTGGATATGGTGAAGATGTGGTGATAGAAAAAGGGTGCTCTCTAAAAATGATAGACGCCGGGCATATTTTGGGTTCGGCGATTTTAAATTTGGAATTAATCCCCCCAGCCCCCCTTTACATTAAAGGGGGGAAGAAAACGTCAGTAAAAATTGTTTTTACCGGAGATTTAGGCAACTCGCCCTCACCTTTATTGCCCGATACTGAAATACCAGAAGATGTCGATTTTATGATCATGGAGAGTGTTTACGGAGACAGAAATCATGAAAGCAAAACGGAAAGAAGGGAAAAACTAAAGTTTGTTCTATTGGACGGCATAAAAAGGGGCGGGACTATTGTTATTCCGGCTTTTTCGATAGAGAGAACACAGGTGTTGCTTTATGAGATCAATAACATGATCGAAGATGGGGAGATTCCGGCTACCCCGGTTTTTCTGGATTCACCTCTTGCCCTGAAAGCTACTCATATTTACAAAAAATACAAAAATGATTTTAAAGCTTCGGTAAAAAAAGAAATAAAAGAGGGGGATGATATTTTTGATTTTCCCGGACTTCGTATCATAGAGAAAGCAGAAGAGTCAAAGGAAATAGAAAAAACTGAAGGGCCGAAAATCATATTGGCTGGTTCTGGTATGTCGGAAGGGGGAAGAATTGTTAATCATGAATCAAGAATTTTGAGTCATGCTGAAAACACTCTAATGCTTGTAGGATATCAATCAGTCGGCACTTTGGGGAGAATGCTTCAAGATGGCGCAAAAGAAGTTGAAATCGATCATAAAAAAATAAAGGTACGAGCCAAGATTGAAAGCATCATGGGCTATTCTTCTCATAAAGATTCGGAGCATTTGTTGGAGTTTGTCGAGAAGGTGTCGGGAAATAACCCCCCCAACCCCCCTTACATTAAGGGGGGAGCCGAACCAGAATCAGTTGGCTTGAAAAAAGTTTTTGTAATCATGGGCGAGCCAAAATCATCTCTCTTTCTCGCCCAACGCATCCGCGACTATCTTGATATCGAAGCGATTTATCCTGAAGAAGGTAGGGAATATGAATTAAAATAAAATATTAACAGTTTTATTTACCATTATTGCGGGATTTTTCTGGACGATCGAAAAATACGATGTAAGCCATTATAGCGATAACTACTATTGTGAAGATATTTATTAACAGGTTAGACATATTATTTTTTTAAATTACCTCTAATTAAAATATAAATTACTATCACAAACAAACCCATTATTGTGTACGCTAGTTGGTAGTTCATATATTTTTATTTTTTAACAATAACAAACCTGTTCCGAACGATAATCCCGAAACTACTATTCCGTATATAAACTGGGAAATGCTAAATTGATCATTGCTTAAAAATAAAGGCAATACCGCCGCTCCAAATATAAGTTTTGATATATCGAGCAAATAAGCCGATAATCTCTCCATTTGTAGGTCCGATAATTTAACGTACCCCATCATTACCACCATTATACCATATTAAGTAAAATAAATAACAGAAAAACCCGCCGACCGATGCAACAGACGATGGGTGTTCCTGTCGTTGTTGCTGGTGGGCGGGTTGGTTTCAGATCAGGCTCATACCCATGCAGTAGTGGTACCCGAGCTCGTTTTGAACTTGCGAAGGTCCCACCCCTTTAATCTCAGTGATTGTTTCCAGTCCCTCGAATTTGTGAAAGCTGTGCCACCCCGAGATCTGTCCGATGCAACGGTATGTGAGCCAAATGGTATCGTCTCTTTTACCGCCTGAGTACGATTCGGGTCCGCGTCCTTTGTTAAAGATCCCGTTTTCGTATGTTGTTCTCAAAACTTCTTTCAAGAACGGGATCACACGCCCAGGGTATTCACCACCATAAGCCATCCACCAAACTGCGGCGCCACGGTAAAAAATGGTGGTAGTACCTGCCGATTTTTCTGAACTAGGTGTTGTGTGGTATTCATCCACGACCCTAAAGTCTCCCTCGGTGAACGTTATGATCTTGGTATTTCCGTCGTTGGAGGTACTCTTCACTGAGTTTTTGCATTCTCCAAAATATCCGTCTAGCATGGCCTTAAAAAAGACCTTCTTTGCATTTTCAAGTACCCACTGTGTGTCCATTCAAAAATCTCCTTCCAGCTAAGAAAATAGCATAAACCTGCTATCTAGGCAATTGTCTAATTTTTTTGGGGGGTTACCTCGCAAATTCGATAGTGCGGGACTCTCTGATTACTACCACTTTGATTTCACCTGGGTATTTGAGCTCGTTTTCGATACGGGTGGCTATGTCGCGAGCCATGTTTTTGGCTTCTACGTCACCAACTTCGGAGGGAGTGACGAAAACTCTAAGCTCTCGTCCGGCTTGCAGAGCATAAGCTTTTTCAATGCCCGGAAGGGAGGTGGCGATGGCTTCGAGGTCGCCGAGTCTCTTTAGATAATTTTCTACACTGTCCCTCCTCGCGCCGGGTCTTGCTCCGGAAATTGCGTCTGCCGCCTGGACTATGTAAGACTCGAGTGTGGAGTAAGGGTATTCGCCATGATGAGCTTCCATAGCTCGGATTATTCTTTCGTCCGCGCCGAATTTTTGTAGGATCCGTCTGCCGATTTCGACGTGTGTGCCGGCGATCTCGTGATCAACCGCTTTGCCGATGTCGTGAAGAAGCGCTCCGGCCTTGGCAATGGCCACATTTGCGCCAATTTCTGTGGCTATCATCCCTGCTACGTGAGCCATTTCAATCGAGTGCTGTAGGACATTTTGGCCGTAAGAAGTGCGGAAATGGAGTCTGCCCAATATGCTTACGATCCTCGGATCAAGGTTGAAGACCCCGCATTCATAAACCGCGGCTTCGCCTTTTTCTTTCATTATTTTATTTATGTCTTGCTTGGCTTTCTCCACCATTTCTTCGATTTTTGCCGGCTGAATCCTGCCGTCTTGGATCAGGTTTTCCAGAGCCACTCTTGCAATTTGTCTGCGTACCGAGTCATAGGAAGATATTGTTATCAATCCGGGAGTGTCATCGACAATAATTTCAACGCCGGAAGCCCTCTCAAAAGCTTTTATGTTTCGGCCTTCTTTTCCGATTATTTTGCCTTTTATTTCGTCAGAAGGTATGGCGACCGTGGTCGAAAAAACTTCCGCCGATACAGAATTGGCGAGTCGCTGTATGGAGGTGGTGAGGATTTCTTTTGCCCGAGCCTCAAGTTTTTCCGCTCCGTAATTTTCCAGTTTTTGCATTCTGACCGCGATATCCTCTTCGGATTTCAATTCAACTTCTTTCAAGAGCTTTTCTTTGGCTTGCTCTTCTGTAAAGTTGGCGATTTTCTGAAGTTCTTCGGCCTTCTGTTTTTCCAGATTTTCCGCCTTCTCTTTTATGGCTTTTATTTCAAGGACTTTCTCCTTTACCTGCTCTATTTCTTTGTCTATATCGAGTTGTCTCTTATCCAAAAACTCCTCTTTTTTGATGAGGCGATCTTCGGTCTTTTTGATTTTTTCTTCTCTTTCTTTAAACTCCGCCCGAGATTCTTTGGTTGTTGTTTCGGCTTTAGCTTCTGCCTCTTCAACTATTCTTTTTGCTTCTTCTCTCGCATGAAGCTCCATCTGCTTGATGCGAAGCTCTACCGACCCTCTCTGGCCCAAGGAAATAATCCATCGCAGGAAGTATCCAAAGCCCACACCAACGAGAGCCGCTAGCCCCGCAAGCAGGACTGCTAATTTCAATGACATGTTGGTTGTAACTATTTAACATATTAACTTAAACAGTATACAACTTTGAGGCCCAATCTGCAAATTTGGAGAATTTTACAAAATTTTGTCTACGATGCCGTATTTTTTGGCTTCGTCTGCCGACATGAAGAAGTCGCGCTCGACATCTTGCTCGATTTTTGACAATGTCTGCCCCGTATTTTCGGCTAACATTTTATTTAATCGGTCTTTTGTTTTTAATATTTGTTTTGCTGTGATTGCTATGTCGGTCGCTTGTCCGCCGAGTCCGTCCATGTGGGGCTGATGGATCATGACCTCTGCGTTTGGCAAGATAAATCTCTTGCCCTTTGTTCCCGCAGAAAGGATAATCGAACCCATAGATGCGGCCATGCCTACGCATATAGTCTGAATATCCGGCTTAAGGTAATTCATGGTGTCCAAAATGGCCATTCCGGAATGAATGTGACCGCCTGGGCTGTTTACATAAAGCTGAATGTCTTTTTTGGGGTCTTCCGCTTGGAGGAAAAGGAGCTGGGCCACTATCAGGTTTGCCATATTGTCTTCGACTGGGCCACTTAGAAATATTATCCTTTCTTTCAAAAGACGAGAATAAATGTCATAGGCTCGCTCGCCTTGGTGGGTTTTTTCGATCACTGTGGGCACTAGTATTGAATTTTTGATTTCATTTTTCATGGCCTAAATGTTAGCATGTTTTTATGCGATTGCATAGGTTTTTTATAGATAGGCCGATCGAAGTTGGAAGTTTCAAAATTTCTGACCAGAGACTTCTTCACCAATGGAAAAATGTCTTTCGGTATGGAGAGGGGAGCGAAGTCATCCTTTTTGATGGTAGCGGTTTTGAATACAAAGTCAGGTTAGAAAAATTAGAAAATAAAGAAGCCGAAGTTAATATAATTTCAAAAAAAGAGGGAATTGTATCGAAAAACAAAATAACTCTTTATCAATCCATCATCAAAAAAGACAAAATGGAGTGGGTGGCGGAAAAGGCGACGGAGCTTGGGGTCTCAAAAATCGTGCCGATAGTTTCCGAAAGAAGCGAAAAAAAGGATTTAAACTTAGACAGGATTCGCAAAATAGTCATAGAAGCGAGTGAGCAGTGCGGGCGGGCGGATGTGCCGGAAGTGGAGCAAATAATGAATTTTGAATCAGGAATTATGAATTATGTGGGGCAAGGGATAGCTTTTGATTCTTCTGGTTCTGTTTTCCATAATTCATACTTCATAAATCATAATTCGCTTTCCTTTTTTGTCGGTCCAGAAGGTGGCTGGTCGGAAAGCGAAATTGAACTATTTAAATCCAACAACGTCAAAATATTTTCTTTGGGCAGTTTGACTTTGAGAGCCGAGACTGCGGCTATTACTGCTCTAGCAATTTCAAAACCTCTTGATTGAGAAGGACGGAGGAGACGTAAATGCGGGCGCTCTGTTCGTTGGCGTCTTTGTAATGCTCTTTGATATGCTTTATTTCCTGTTCCAAAATTTCCTTGTTTGGTTCAAGCTTTTCGGCCTCTGCGATTTTGTTGAAGATAAGTTGGATTTTGGCTTTCTTTTCTGAAGAATCTCGCAAATCTTTTTTCAAATCATCTTCTGTTTTTTTGGTGTGAGTTAGGTAGTCTTCCCATTTCCCGCCGATGCGAGCAATGTCATCTTTCATTTGGGCAAGCGACTTGCTTATTTCGCTCTCTATCAAAACATCGGGGACTTCGAGCTCGGTTGATTTAACGAGCTCTTCCATAATGTTTGCTCGTCTTTTTTCCGCTTCCCTGTGTTTTTTGTCTTCAATTATATTTTGCTTAACTTTTTCCTTAAGCTCATCCAAGTTTTTGAAATTACCGGCAGATTTTGCAAGCTCGTCGTTGAGTGGCGGCAAATTTTCTTCTTTCTCTAGTTCAATCCCGGAATGATCGTGACTCTTATCTTCAGGATTATTTTTATGATAATCCAAATGCGCTTTATTCTTTCTTATCTGCAAAAGCACCTCATTAATTTCCCTATCTTCTGCTTTTGGCTCTTCCCTAGAAGCTAACTGCTTGTTACTAGTTGCTATTTTCTTGTAATCCGGCAATTCAAAAATAGGCAACACCGCAAAGCTCGCTTTAAATTCTACCGGATTTCCAAGCGCAAGTTTGGTGATGGAAATTTTTGGGCTTCCCAAAATATCAAATTTTTCCTGCCCTACAATTTTTGGAAAATGTTCCTTTAATAAAATATCTGCCGCTTCTTCAAGGATTCTTCCTTCGCCGGCTCTTTCGATCACCACATTTTCAGGCACATGGCCTTTTCTAAATCCATCAACCTCAATCGCGGCGCTAAAGCCCGCGATGGCTTTTTTTCTTGCTCCATCCAGCAAATCAGCCGGCAAGGAAACCTCAATTTCCACCCCCGACTTTGGCAATTTATTTATTTTTATATCGTATTTCACGAGCAAGAGTCTAACACAAAAATTTATTTTAGTAAATTTATCTCCTGTTATGAAATTTTTTGTGGATGTCGCGGAGGTGGCGGTCGGTGACGTGGGTGTAGATCTGGGTGGTAGCAATGTTCGCGTGACCCAAGAGGGCTTGGACAGAGCGCAAGTCGGCGCCGTTTGAAAGAAGATCGGTTGCAAACATGTGGCGCATTGTGTGGGGGGTGATTTTTTTTGAAATGCCGGCTTTTATCGCGCATTTTTTTATGATTCTTGCGATCGATCTGCGAGTGAGAGCGAGGTCACCCTTATTCTTCTTGCTCGCTTCTCCGTTTGGAGAAAGTTGGACGAAAAGGGCGTCGTCCATATCCTTTCTTTTTGCCAAATATTCTTTCAAAATTTTCTTGGCGTGATCGGAGATGAAGACAACTCGGACTTTGCGCCCTTTTCCAATTATGGAAAGTTCGTCCGAAGACAGGTCGATATCTCGAGTGAGAGAGCAGAGCTCCGAGACGCGAAGCCCGGTTGAAAAAAGAAGTTCCAAAATGGCTTTGTCGCGGAGACCGATAAGAGTGTTTTCTTGCGGTATGTTGAGGATCTTTTTTAGTTCGGCTTCGGTGATGAGATCGAGCTGTCTCTCCGGAGTTTTGGCTAACTCGATTTTTTCAGGAGGCAGGGCTTTGATTTCCTGTCTCACCAGATACTTGAGGAAAACCCTAAGAGCAATCATGTGGTAGTTTTGGGTTACTCGGGCCATAGTCTTGCCGGTCTTTAGATTTTTGCCCGTAACCTGTCTGTTAAGCCAAAGACGAAACTCTCGCACCCTGTCGGCGGTGATGTCTTCGGCGGTTTTGGCGCCTATATGCTTGAAAAACACGGTGAGATAGTGGTCGTAATTTAAAACAGTGCTAAGCGACCGGCCTTTCTCAATCTCTATGTATTCCAAAAATTGGCGTTTTAAATTTTCTAGATTGTGGGACATTGGGAACATTCTAACATATTGATATTTTGTTTTGGTTTTTGGTCTGGCTCCCTTCTCTTAAAGTAAGAGAAGGGAGGGGATGAGTTATTAAAAAGTTAGGTTGCGCAAAATTTGCTTTTATGATATGCTGTTTCCGAGCCCAAAAGGCGTATTTCTTTCAATGTTAACCAAGAACAAAAAACAAAGAATAATAAAGGAGGTAAAGAGGCATGAAGGCGACACCGGAAGTCCGGAGGTGCAGATTGCCGTGCTTTCAAGACGCATCGATGATCTCTCGACTCATTTGAAAAAAAACAAAAAAGACAAGCACTCTCGCAGAGGGCTTTTGGGTCTGGTTGCGCAAAGGAAGTCTCACATGAAGTATTTGGAAAAAAAGGATACCAAAAGGTATAATTCTGTAGTTAAGAAGCTTGGGCTCAAAAAAGCTTCCTAAAATTTTAATATTTTAATTTAATATCGTGGCAGTAATCAAGCAGAAAAACCAACGCGTTGGTATTTTTATAGATACTCAAAATTTATATCACAGCGCGAAAAATATTTATAAGGCAAAAGTAAATTTCGAACAAGTTCTCAAAGAAGCGCTTGCGGGCAGGTCTCTGACTCGCGCCGTTGCTTATGTAGTGACGACAGAAACTGGAGAAGAAAGGAATTTTTTCGAAGCTCTGGGGAAAATGGGCATCGAAACAAAGACCAAAAATCTCCAAATTTTTGCCGGAGGAGCGAAAAAAGGCGATTGGGACGTAGGGCTTGCGGTTGATGCAATAAAACTTGCACCAAAGCTAGACGCCATCGTCCTTGTGACCGGAGATGGCGACTTTGTGCCTCTTGTTGAATATTTGAAAAATCAGGGCTGTCAAGTCGAGGTCGCTTCATTTGGGAAATCAACTTCTGCCCGACTGATAGAAGCCAGTGATGACTTCATTGATTTGGATGAAAATCCAAGAAAGTATCTGATAGGCGCTCCTCGTCCAAGAGGAAGAGTCGGAAGAGGCGACTCCTCGGAGATATAAACGGTTTTTCATTCGACATTATTTTTTCTTTGATATAATAAAGAAGAAATAAAGTCGTGCTCTAAAGGATGTCTCGCACGACACGATTTCGCTAAATCGTATGCATGTAGAAGATTCACAGATAAGAGATTTTATAATTGACGCCGGGCTCATTTCCAAATCAGAAGCCGAAGAGGTTGAAAAAGAAGCCAAGTCAAAAAAGAAACCTTTAAGCGATATTCTGGTGCAGAAAGGCAAGTTTTCTGACGACGATTTGCGTCGCATCCAGGCCTACATCCTGGGTATTCCGTTTGTAAATCTGAAAGGGCAAACCCTTAACCGCGACATTTTAAATTTGATACCGGAGCCGATCGCAAGGAAGCACAATATCGTCGCTTTTGAAAAAAAAGACGATTCGCTTGAGGTGGCCATGCTCGACACCGACGATTTGCAGGCGCTGAATTCCATAAAAAAGAAGGTTGGTTTGAAAATATTGCCCCGCCTTACCGACTCCGAGTCGATGCGCGCTGTTTTGATCCAGTATCAAAAAAATCTAAAAGACGATTTCGGCGATTTGATCAAGGGCGAGGCAGACCAGATAAAAACTATAGCCGAAAAGATCCCAGGAGAAGAAGCCTCCGCCTCTGATCTAAAGAAACTGGCAGAAGAGTTGCCGGTGGTGCGGATTGTAGACACTTTGCTGAAGCATGCCATCATTCAAAATTCTTCAGACATCCACATAGAGCCACTTGAAGATCAAATATTGGTGCGATACAGGATCGACGGCATTTTGCATGATGCCATGGTGTTGCCCAAACACATCGGGCATTCACTCGCCGCCCGCATCAAAGTCCTTTCAAATTTGCGTCTCGACGAAAAACGCCTTCCTCAAGATGGAAGATTTAAAATAGACATGAACGGCGAGCGAGTTTCTTTTCGCGTCTCCACCCTGCCCGTTTATTACGGAGAAAAAATTGTAATGAGACTTCTGCGCGAATCTGTTTCCGGATTTACACTGGAGTCTTTGGGTTTTCACGGGCAAGGGTTGGATCTCTTGCATAAATCTCTTCAGCGAACCACCGGGATGATCTTGACCACCGGTCCTACCGGAAGCGGGAAGTCGACTACCCTCTACACAATGATCGACATTTTGAATACTGCGGATGTAAATATTTCCACCATTGAAGATCCGGTTGAATATCAGATGAAAAGGATAAACCAGACTCAAGTCAAGCCCGAGATTGGACTCACCTTCGCCTCCGGTTTGCGCACCCTGGTCCGACAGGATCCGGACGTTATCATGGTTGGAGAAATTCGCGATGGAGAAACCGCGTCCCTTGCCATCAATGCTTCTCTTACCGGACACTTGGTGCTCTCCACCCTCCACACCAATTCTGCTGCCGGTGCGGTCCCACGACTTATGGACATGAAGATCGAGCCTTTTCTTCTGATCTCGACTATTGATGTGGTAATCGGTCAGAGACTTGTGCGCAAGCTTGCGAGCAACAAAGAGAAATATTATTTGTCAAAAGCAGAAATCGCCTCCATTTCAAAGGCCGTAAACATGGACGTGGTGCTCAAATCGTTAAAAGAAGAAAAAATTATCGGAAAAAATGACGATTGGGAAAATGTGCCATTCTTCAAACCGGACAAAGACGCGAAAGAAGATGCTTTCAAGGGGCGCATAGGCATTTATGAAGTGCTCAACATTTCCTCTGCGGTAAAAGAGCTCATCATAAAAGGCGCCACCACCGAAGACATTGAACTTCAAGCCCGAAAAGAGGGCATGCTCACTATGCTCGAAGATGGCATCTTTAAAGCCGCCCAAGGTATGACCACCATCGAAGAAGTCCTTCGTGTGGTCTCGGAATAGAAATTGAAAATTTTATCAAAATGCCAATTTATAAATACAAATATCTGAAGGATGGAGAAGAAAAGGAAGAGGTAAAAACTTTTCAAGACAAAGGTGAACTTTATGTTGCTGTTCGAGCGGAAAACGGCTCTATTCTTTCTGTTGAAGAAGTGGAATCTCGCAGGTCTCTTATAAGTTTTTTTTCTTTCAGGCGTGGCATAAGCGCTGAAGAGCAGATCGCTTTTGCAAAAAATATGGCGGTCATGATAGAGGCGGGTCTCTCTATCTCTAGGGCACTGTCGGTGTTGCAAAAACAATCAAAAAATAAAAATTTTATTGAGTTGCTGAAATCCATATCTGAAGCGGTTAATTCCGGAGAAACTCTATCAAAATCTTTAGAGGCCCGGCCGGATGTATTTTCGGGACTTTTCGTCTCCATGGTCAGGGCGGGCGAGGAGTCAGGTAAGCTTTCGTTTTCTTTGCGCATTATCGCAAGTCAGCTTGAGAAATCACACTCTCTGTCAAAAAAGATAAAAGGGGCCATGATTTACCCTTCAGTCATCATATTTATAATGATTGTCATCGGTATTGTGCTCATGGTCTATATGGTGCCTACGCTTACAGAAACATTTATAGGGTTAAATATAGAATTGCCTTTGCCTACCAGGATAGTGATAGCTATCAGCAATTTTCTTAGACAGAATGTGCTCATTACTTTTGGCAGTTTGCTTGCCGTGGCTTTTATTCTTGCGGCGGGGATTAAAACTAAAAAGGGACAAAACATTATAGATACCATAACTTTGCATACACCAATGATCGGCACCATGTCCAAAGAGGTAAATGCGGCGCGCACGGCGAGAACTTTGTCATCCCTCATATCTTCCGGCGTTGACATAGTCTCTGCTTTGGGGATAACGAGCAAAGTATTGCAAAACCATTATTTCAAAGAAGTTATAGATGATGCCGCAAAAAAGGTAGAGCTCGGCGAACAACTTTCCGAATCACTGTCCGCATCTAGTGGCAGACTTTATCCTGTTTTTGTGGGTGAAATGCTCGCAGTCGGCGAAGAGACGGGCAAAATGGGAGAGATGCTTGAAAACATCGCCGATTACTATGAAGGAGAAGTTGATCAAAAAACTAAAGATCTTTCTACGATCATCGAGCCGTTTTTGATGGTTATCATAGGTGTGGCTGTCGGTTTGTTTGCTGTTGCTATGATGCTCCCAACGTACTCTCTTGTCGATGCGATACAATAATTCAAAACAAAAAAAGCGAAGTGGGGGATTTTCTCTGGTAGAAGTCATATTTGCCGCAAGCATTTTTGCTCTGGTGGCGCTATCTGTGTATCAAGGACTCGTCTCGGTTACTCTTCTTGTTTCTGCTTCGAGAGACAAGATTGCCGCTACAGATCTTATAAACAGCGAATTTGAGTTGGTGAGAAACCTCTCTTTTGCTGATGTGGGGCTAGTTGAGGGTATCCCTCTTGGAGTGCTTGCTACAACCAGCACCGTATTGGTGGATGGTAGGGAATTTGAAATAAATAGATTTGTCAGAAATATAGACGATGATTTTGACGGCACCATCGACGGCGACCCAAACGATCTCTCTCCGGCAGATTATAAAATGGTGCAGGTGGAAGTGATTTGCAACAATTGTAAAAACCCGATTGATTTTAGGGCATTTAGCAACATTGCTCCCAAAAATCTTGAAGCCGCTTCAACCAACGGCTCTCTCTTCATAAGAGTCTTTGATGCCAATGGGGATCCGGTGCCTCAAGCAAACGTAAACGTGGTAAATCCTTCGGTTAGCGTAAATATTTCTGAAGTTACAAACAATGACGGGCTTTTGCAGATTGTTGATGCTCCGCCGGCAGACACTTCTTATGAAATAACTGTTACCAAAAACAATTTTACAACAGATCAAACTCATGTGTCTTCAGTGGAAAATCCAAATCCGGTGAAGCCATCTGCCACTGTTCTTCTCCAGCAACTTACTCAAATTTCGTTTATTATCGACAAGGTTAGTGATGTTAATGTAAGGACAAAAACAAACACCTGTTCGGCGGTATCCAGTGTCCCTGTATCCATGAATGGCACCAAACTGATCGGCACTTCGCCTGACGTGTTGAAATGGGGAGGAGATTTTACTACCGATGCTTCTGGTTTTCATAATATTCCAGATTTGGAATGGGATGTTTTTAACCCTTCTATTTCCGGCGGGTTTTATCTGGGGGGGACAAATCCAATTTCTCCAATTTCTATTTTGCCCGACTCGGACCAAAATATTGATTTGGTTATAGCTCAAGGTTTGCCGTCTTTTCTTTTAGTTAGCGTCAAAGATTCGGTAACTGGGCTTCCAATTTCAGGTGCCAACGTTACTCTTTCAAGGGGTGCGTGGAGTGAAATGTTGGAGACGGATCAGGGTTACTTAAGGCAGACTGATTGGTCGGGTGGCTCCGGCCAACTCAATATGGGGGATCCTACCAGATATCATTCTTCAGATGGAAACATAGAAGTAAATTCTCCGGATGGGGAGATTAAACTTCTGGAATCTTTGGGAAACTTTGTTCCCTCTGGGGACTTAACTTCCTCCGTCTTTGATACTGGCGCGGCGGCAAATTGGAGCAGAGTAGATATATTTCCGACTGATCAACCGGTAGAGACTGGACCGGATTCTGTAAAATTTCAAATTGCCACAAGCAATTGCCAAAACGGCGAGAACGATCCGCCTCTGTGCGAGAGTGGCACTTGGAGCTACCTCGGTCCGGATGGCACGCCGGGGACTTTTTATACCATTGCCGACAACAACATAAATCCTCTTCATGACGGAGACAGATATGTGAGATATAAAATATTTTTAAGCACTGCGGATTCTGGCTTTACCCCAAATGTTTCCGATTTTATTATTTCTTTCGCTTCAGAATGTATTCCGCCGGGGCAAGTCCTGTTCGATAATTTGTCGGAAATAAATTATGATCTCGAAGTTTCTGCCGTCGGCTATACCACTCAAAATCTGATTGATGTGTCTACTTCGGCAAATTGGCAGAAGTTGGATATTTTAATGTCGCCATGAAAAATAAGGGATTTACTTTACTAGAAATCGTGATTGTTATAGCTATAGCGAGCGCTATTTTTATGGCCGTATTTTATTTCGGCGAGAGCATTTTCTCGTGGAATTCCGCTTCCCAAAAAAATCTTTCAGCCCAGTCTGATGCAAGGAAAATACTCAAAACGATAACCAGAGAGCTTCGTAGCGCCTCCCCATCAAGTCTTGGCGCTTACCCGCTTTCCCAAGCTGGGGCCTCATCCGTTACTTTTTTTAGTAATGTTGATGATGAGCCAGACAAAGAACAGATAAGGTATTTTTTAGATGGAAATGAATTAAAAAGAGGAGTGATAAAACCGTCTGGTTTCCCCTTAACTTATAATCCGGCAAATGAAAACCTCTCTACTTTAATCAGAGATATAAACAATGGCCTAAATCCTGTTTTTGAATATTTTGATTCAACTTATACTGGCGCAAGCGACCCCTTGCTTCAACCAGTCCAGCCGACGCAGGTAAGGTTGGTGAGAATAACTGTTTATATAGAAAAAGATCCAAACAAGTCTTTGGGTCCAGTTGTGGCTACCAGCCAAGTTTTTCTAAGAAATTTGAAAGATAACCTATGAAAAAGAATTTTCAATTTTCAATTTTCAATTTTCAATCTCAAAGAGGTGTTTTGTTGATACCAATCATTATTTTTGCCGGCGTGGCACTCGTCATAATAGGCGGGATAATGAATTGGACCAAAATAACAATAGAAGCAAATAGAAATCTTTTAACAAGAGAAAAAGCCATTCAGCTCGCAGAATCAGGAATCGATTATTACAGGTGGCATTTGGCTCATGATGACGACGATTTCCAAGACGGAACTGGTGGCCCCGGGCCTTACTATCATCTGGTTTATGATAAAGACAACAACGTAGTCGGCGAATTTGTGCTGGAGATCACGCCTCCCCCTGTTGGTTCCACAAAGGTGACCATCGAGTCGACCGGTGTCCCGTCCGGCTCATCTGTCTCAAGAACCATAAGAGTGGAGATGGCCAAACCGTCTCTCGCCAAATATGCCGTGGCGGCCAATGACGTGATGCGTTTCGGCGAGGGCACGGAAGTGTTTGGACCGATTCATTCAAATCTTGGTGTTAGATTTGATGGTTTTGCGCACAACCTTATCACTAGTGCGGTATCAGATTACAATGATCCTGATCATGAAAATAACGATGAATTCGGTGTTCATACCCACGTTAATCCGCCACCCGGTGTTGGTGTAGATGAATTATTTCGGCCTCTGGAAGCTCCTCCCAATCCAGTACAATCTCGTCCAGATGTTTTCGAGGTGGGAAGACTGTTTCCGGTTCCCGCAATTGACTTTGTTGGGTTGACTGGAGATTTGGCTCAAATGAAAACAAGCGCTCAATCTGGAGGTGGTTACTTCGCCCCATCTGGTTCGAGAGGTTACCACATAACTTTAAAAACAGACGACACTTTTGATCTTTACCGAGTTAATAATCTTGAACCCACACCCAATGGTTGCACCCTTGTAGTTGGACAACAAGGATGGGGGACTTGGAGCATACGCTCTTTTAACGGAGAGAGTTTTATGGGTAATTACCCATTCCCTTCCAACGGTATTATCTTTATAGAAGATGATCTTTGGGTAGATGGTCAAATAGACGGCGCTAGGTTAACTATAGCCACTGGGCGTTTTCCAGATAATCCTGCTCAACGAAGGTCTATAACTGTAAACAATGATTTGCTCTACACAAACTATGATGGTAGTGACGTCATAGCTTTAGTTGCTCAATTTAACATAAACGCAGGTCTAGTTAGTGCAAATGATTTACGTATTGACGCCGCCTTAATTGCTCAAAATGGTCGTGTTGGTAGATATTATTACAGGCCTCCATCTGGTGGTGTTGATAGGTGCTCGCCTTACCATATTCGCAATGAAATTACTCTTTACGGCATGATTGCCACTTATCAGAGATACGGCTTTGCTTATGAGAATGGCACTGGTTACCAGATAAGAAATATCATTTACGATGCCAACCTGCTTTATGGGCCACCGCCGTCTTTCCCTCTTACTTCGGAACACTACGAGATACTTTCTTGGGAAGAAATCTAGATTTTATGTTATTATCTGTCTTATGAAAAAAAGGAATTTAGTGGTGGCAAATTGGAAAATGAATCCAAAAAGCCCGGAAGAGGCCAAAAAAATATTCAATTCAACTAGAAATTTCGCAAAAAAATACAAAAACGTAGACGTTGTGGTGTGCCCACCGTTTATTTATCTAGATCTTTTGTCGAGATTGAATCGACCTAAAAATTTGATTTTGGGGGCGCAAAATATTTCAACTGAAGAAAAAGGCGCTTTTACCGGTGAAATTAGCGCGCCGATGCTTAAAAATGTCGGTGCAAAATATTCCATAATCGGACATTCCGAGAGAAGAGCAATGGGGGAAGATGGAAATTTAATAAGAAAAAAAATGGAAATGGCTTTTTTGAATGGTATTACTCCGATCCTCTGCATAGGAGAAAATGAGAGAGACAAGGATGGTTCGCATTTAGAAGTGATAAAGAATCAGATAAAAGAGAGTCTTAGTGGCTTGCAAAAAAGGAATTTATTGGGGTTGTTAATTGCCTACGAACCGGTTTGGGCCATAGGAAAGTCTTATAGGGAAGCGATGAGTCCGACTGATGCGCATGAAGCCGTTCTCTTTATCAAAAAAGTTTCGGGCGAGATTTTTGGGCGCGATGTGGGCGACTCGCTTCAGGTGCTTTATGGCGCGGCAATAGAAGCTCCAAATGCCAAGGCGATGATAGATTATGGCAATGTGTCCGGTTTTTTGGTTGGCCACGCTTCTCTTGAGCCGGAGCAATTTGGGAAGATTTTGGAAGCGGTAAATTTTAAGTAATCCAGATATGAAATCGATAGAAGAGGCAGAAATAATAGAGGGGACCATAGTGATGGTAAGAGTCGACTGGAACGAGCCCCTCGATAGGTTTGGGGCAAATCCAAAAGATGTAAGAGTTTTGGATACTTCTCGGATAGAAGCGAGCGCAGAAACCATAAATTTTATTTTAAATAAAGGCGGCAAAGTGATAGTTGTG
>DATDVC010000037.1:0-4776 GCA_036517695.1 Minisyncoccota bacterium | reverse complement strand
GCATGGCAAGCGACATTGCAACCAAAAAGATTACTGACCCCCAAAGCAGGCGCGAATTTTTAGGATTGGGAAATAATCCTAAAAAATAAATACCGAACCAAAAGAGTGTTGGGTGTGAATTGCGAAGTTTTTTTTGAAACTAGGGAGTGTATAATTAAATAAATGCTTCGGAATTCAAAAAAAATTATCCGGCTTAGTTTGGTTATTTTCTTTATTGCTTCTTTGCCGACAGTTTCGAGCGCCCAGTTTAATTTGGGCGGATTTTCAAGTTTTGCAGACGAGCTTGGGGTAGAGATAAGCCCTACGTACCCAAGGCCAAACCAAAGCGTATACATCAATCTATCTCTTTACACTGGAGATCTCTCTTCGGCTGAAATTTCTTGGTATGAAAACGGCAAGCTCGCATCAGAAGGGACCGGCCAAACCAGCCACTCGTTTGTAACAGGGGAAGCGGGGAAGAGCACTTCGATAGAAATAAGAGTCGAGTTGCTTGGTGGCCCATCCTTTTCAAAATCCTTTACCATAATCCCGGCAAGCGTTGACCTTGTTTGGGAATCCGACTCATATGTGCCACCGTTTTATAAAGGAAAGGCGCTTCACCCAAGGCAGGGAGATTTAAAAATTGTGGCCATGCCCGAATTTGTAAAGTCGGGAACAAAAATTTCCCCCTCGAAACTCATATACGAGTGGTCCAACGATACCCAAAGTTACCAGAGCCAATCCGGGTATGGCAAAAATGTCCTTACTTTGAGCGGAAACTTTTTGGGCAGAGAGGAGAGAGTGCAAGTTTTGGTGAGAGATCCATCTTCCAACATGGTGGCCATAAACTCCATCACGATCGCCCCCACGGAACCTCAAGTAGTATTTTATGAAAACAATCCATACTATGGCTATATTTTCGATTCAGCCATGAAAAACACATTTTCTCTGGAAAATGGGGAGGTGCAGGTTGTCGCCGCGCCTTTATACTTTTCAAACGGAGGAGCAGACCTTGATTACGGTTGGCGGCTAAACAACAGCTCCATTCAAGAGCTTTCGGAATCAAGGACGGCAATATTTAGGAAACCGGAGGAAGGTAGCGGGAGATCGGCTATTTCGCTAAACATCGGAAGCCCCGGCAAAATACTTCAGCAAGCGAGCGGTGGTGTTGTTATTGAGTTTGATAATTAAAAGATTCAAAATGGACAGACTGAAAATTAAAAAAAGGATTTTGAATTCAACCCTAGTTTTGCTTTTAACGCTTCTCGTCTTGCCCTCTCTTGTGGTCGCCCAACAGGAAACTCCTTATAAACTCTTAGCTCCCTTGCCTTGCGTCGGAGACAATTGCGGATCTTTAACAGAAGAAACTGTTTTGAGTCAATATTTGCCGGGAATTTTCAAGCTAGCCGTAGGACTCTCGGCCGCATTTGCAGTGCTTATGATAGTCATTGGCGGGTTCCAATACATGTCAACCGACGCCTTTCAGGGCAAAGAGGAGGGTAAGCATAGGGTGACAAACGCAGTCAAAGGATTGGTCCTTATCATTGGCGCCGCTTTAATCTTGATCGAAATCAACCCCGATCTTTTAAAACTGCGCTTAACCTTGAGCCCGGTGAGTATCCAAACTCCAACAGGAGGGGAACCGGGAGGTGGGGGGACTTTGCAACCAGTTACCCAAGCTGCCTGGAATGATCTTGTTGCCCAATGTCAAGGGTGCAACTTGACCAAGACCAGCACAACTGGAGGCCGGCACGATCCTAATTCTCTGCACTATAGAGGATTAGCTATCGACATTGCCCCAAACACCGGCCTCAACCAATTCCTTACCGGATCAAACAATAATCCAGCAAAAGAATGTCACACAGAAAGAAAAACACTGGGCGAAACAACAGTAACATTTCTTTGGGAACCAAAAGGTGCAGACTGTGGTGGCAAGGTGGCCTCAAGTGGCGACCACTGGCACATGTCAATTCAAGAATAATATGAACAAAAAAATATTACTTATCATCGGAATTTTGGTAGCAGTAGGAGCCGCTTTGGCGCTGGTGTTTTTTGACCCAACAACAGATTCGTCTTCGGGGGAAGAAAGGTTTTCACTTAGAGAATTTCTGCCTTTTGGCAGAGGCGGCAATGCCAGTCCAAGTGATATTTCAAATGAAAGCGAGGGGAATACAAATATTGAAACTTCTTCCAGAGATCGCGAAATCCCGAGATTAAGGAAAATATCAACGGAGCCCGTTGCCGGTTTTGCGGTATTCGACCAAGGAAGCACAACCCTTATAAGATTTGTGGAGAAGGGCACAGGTAATGTATATGAAGCAAATTCGGAAAATGAAAAAATTGAGAGACTGACTAATACAACAATTCCTAAAATAGTGCGGAGTTTTTGGTTGCCAGGCGGATCTGGATTTTTGGCCCAGACTCTGTTGCCAGAAAGCGAAGTGATAGAAACAAGTTTTGTGAAGCTCGCCGAAAATACAGCCACCTCGAGCGAAGAATTGACTCCGTTTACCACAACAATAAGCAAGCTTCCGACAGGAATAGAAGAATTGAGTATAAAACCGGACGGCAGTAAAATATTTTACTACACCACAGCGGGCGGAGTTTCTCGATGGTTCATGTCAAATCCAGACGGAACACAGAACAGTGAGCTCCTTTCGCATCCGCTTACCGAATGGAGTCCAAAATGGATTTCAAACAATATTGTCGAAATGAAAACCAAAAATAGCGCTTTTGCTTCAGTTTACGCTTACGATTTCAATGTTAACAACAAGACTCTTTCGAGCAAAAAGTTAAATCAGCCAATCTCCGAAACATTTGAAGAAAAGTGTGTAGCGGGCGAAGAAGATGTGTCGTATTGCGCCATACCAAAGCAAAGCATATCTCGAAACATAATTGACGATTGGTATAAAGGTATTTCAGAAACAGACGACATCATAGAAATGGCCGATCTTGAGAATGACGTATTCTACCGATTGGCCGATCTTTCTGATCTGTCTGGAGAAAAAATAGACGTGGTTGATATTGCGATTTCTCCCGACGAAACCCACCTTGTTTTCAGAAACAAACTTGACGGCTTCTTGTGGGTATTCCGCATTGAGGAATAATGTGGTATTATCAAAATGGCTTGTTTTCTTGGCGGGGAGGGTAAAATTAGGATATTAAAAATTAGCAGGTTAAATCAAATAAGATGAAAAAATTATTAATCGGTGGTTTGGTTGGATTATCATTGGTATTTCCAAATTTTGCGGGGGCGGTAACTATTGCCGAACTGCAAGCGCAGATCAACAGCTTGCTTGCAATGGTGGCGCAACTTCAGGCGCAACTTGCGGGTCAAACGGGTTCTTCGGGAGGGGATTTTTGTTACACCTTTAATGCCGACCTAAAAGTTGGAGATAGGGGAGTGGCAGTAGCCAAACTTCAAACAGCCTTGGAGAATGAGGGCTTTTCTATACCAGACAGCGAAAAACCACAAAAAGACGGGGAGACCATGAGTGACACCGTCTTTGGAGAAGTGACAGCTTCAAGAGTCAGCGCTTTCCAAGAAAAATACAGGGGTGAAATTTTGACTCCAGCCGGACTCTCTTATCCGTCTGGATATGTAGGTGCCCGCACCAGAGCAAAACTCAACCAGCTTTATAGATGTTCACAACCTATAGCCATGTGTGATTACGCTCCAGCTCCTGCCAATTGCCAATATGTAAATGGCCCCAATTTTAATCCGACCACCCAATGCGGAAAAATCTTGAGTTGCTCCACAAACCCACAGCAACCAATCGCCTGCACCATGGACGCCAAGCTCTGCCCTGATGGCTCTTACGTCGGCCGCACCGGCCCAAGTTGCGAATTCGCCACTTGCCCAACCACAACAAACACATCTGAGAAGCCGGATCTTATTGTAGGCGCTGTGGCTTGCGAACCGCTAAATATAAACATAAATGAAAATAAGATTTTCTGCCAAGTGACAGTCTGGAACAATAGTTCGGTAGATGTTACCAAATCATTTGATGTCAATATTCAAGGATCTGCTGTCACCATAAACGGCTTAAAAGCTCAAGAAAGAAAAACTGTAAAAAATCCTTTGGGCTTTGGTTTTTCTGTGGCAGGCAATCATACTCTTCATTTCCCAATTGATATTTGGAATTCAGTTGATGAAAGCAACGAGAATAATAACTCGCACAGCATGACGATAAGCATTGGTAATGTCGCGCCAGCAATATCGACCGTTAAAATTAGTTCACCATATCTCGGAGCCCAATTTGTGCAAGGACAAGACAACAGCATTTCTTGGTATGGTGGAAAGGGTTATGTTAAGTTAGCCTTAGTTACGCCAAACTTCAACATTAACTCGGATCTTCTGAAAGACAGGTTTCCGGTTGGTTGGATATCCCTAGAAGCCACAGAGACAGGAACAATAAATTGGACTGCTACTACAGTTACTGATTTAAGTGGCAATCCTTTTTTTCAACCAGTTCTTCCGGGAGAATACCGTATCCTTGCAGTATCTCAAGGCGTAAATGGTAATTTTTGCCTAAGTAGCAGTTCTGGGGAATGCAATAACGCCCTAAGTGGTATATTTACAATAAAAGCAGTAGCGACAACTATTCCCACCAACAAAATAAACGTTGCGGCATCGGCAAATGGGGCAAACGCCATTTCTTCTTCTGATTATTCGGATGGTAAATATCCGGCATATACCGCCATAGATGGTGATAAAAGTGGCGCCAACTGGGGCAATAGCGGAGGTTGGAACGACGGCACTCAATACAGTTTCCCCGATTGGCTTGAAGTCCAGTT
>DATDVC010000036.1:0-3087 GCA_036517695.1 Minisyncoccota bacterium | reverse complement strand
ATCACCTGGGAAAGAGGCATTTTGGATTATGAATACGAAACCAAAACAAGCTTGTTTAATTTGCTATAAATATGAATTCAAAGTTTAAATTTCAAAAATCAAAATTCAAAAACCAGCGGGGGGTGACTTTGTTCATTGCCGTGACCATCATGGCCATACTTCTATTCATCAGTTTTGTCGTTATAAATATTGCCGTTAAAAGCACCCAGTTTGCCGGCACTGCTCGCGAATCTCAACTGGCTTTCTCCGCCGCTGACGCCGGCATCGAATGCGCGCTGTATTGGGATACACAAGAGCCGAATCCGTTTGTGGTTAAGATGTCAACCTTTGCTGATTATTATATAAACGAATTTTCTGGAATAGAAAATTTAGCCAATCCTCTCCATGAAATTAAAAATAAGTCAGTAGTGGTACCAGGAGGAACATTTCCTGACGACACTCTTTTTTCTTCGGATCCTGTTACAACAGCTTTTGATAATGAGTTGATTTTTGGTTGGTTACAGGAAGGTTCCATTGGTTGTGTAGAAGAAGGACCTGGTTTCAACTGGCTGACGGATCTTCGTTGTAATTTACAAGAGTGGAAGGTAGCTCCACTTGCTGGCGTGTCTCACGTAGCCTCTGGTTACTATGAGAACGCATCTGGTAATGGGGAATATATGGCGACAATTGCTACCTTTAAACCGGCGTCCGGCCAAATCCCGTCATTTACAGGGAACGGTTCTTATGAATACATAAATGGTGATCCTTTACCACCTGTTGAACTTACATTTCCGAACTCAAGCACAAATGGAAATCTTATACTTGTCTCTGTTGGTTATAATAGCGGTGTTTTTCAACTTGAGTCTGTGACTGATAATAAAGGAAATCAGTATACCAAACTATTTGGTCCAGATAATTGGGCAAATTACGAGTGGGCTGGAGAAATGTGGTATGCTTGGAACATCAAAAATTCAGGTACTCCACCAGGCGGAGTCTTTAGTTCGGCAGGCGAACCAATTACAATTACCGCCAACTCGCCCGCTTTTGTGCCAGTAAATCTTGAATGTAACGGGGAGACAGTATTGGCTACCCCTAATCCGTGGAGTTCTAATGATGTTAATACAAATCCACCACAACCTCATTGTTTGGGTGGAGAATGTGCGGAAGACAATGACAACACAAGTATTTTTCAACTCAATTTTGAAAATGGCACTTGCTCTATTATTACCGTAGAAAAGGAGTCTGGCGGAGAGACAATCATCCAATCAAAAGGTTATAACACGTGCAACACATCTAATCCAAGGAGGGTAGAAAGGGGAGTTGAGGTGAGGTATTAGATCTGATTTATGATAGATTGTATGCATGAAAATACCCAGGAAAGCAAAACAAAGAGCCGAAAAACTTAGAAAAGCGATAGAAAAATATCGTTACGAGTATCATGTCTTAAACAAAAGCTCGATTTCGCCGGAGGCGCTTGATTCGTTGAAAAAAGAGCTTGTTGATTTGGAGACAAAATATCCGGAGCTTATAACTCCGGATTCTCCAACGCAGAGAGTGGCCGGAGAACCTCTAAAAGGATTTAAAAAAGTAGCGCATAAAGTGGCGCAATGGTCGTTCAACGATGCTTTTAGCGAAGAAGATATAAAAGCGTTTGATGAAAGGGTGAAGAGGTTTCTAAAAACAGACAAAAATATTGAGTATGTTTGCGAACTGAAAATAGACGGACTAAAAATTATTTTGGAGTATGAAGATGGTATTTTAAAAACAGCGGCAACAAGGGGTGACGGCAAAATCGGGGAAGATGTGACGGTGAATGTCAGAACCATAGATTCTGTGCCGATAAAACTCGATAAAAATGTGAATGTAATAGTAGAGGGGGAGTGTTTTCTGCCCAAAACTCAATTCGAACGGCTAAACAAAATACAAAAAGAAAAGGGCGGAGAACTTTATGCCAACCCGAGGAATTTCGCCGCAGGCACCTTGCGTCAGCTCGATCCGCGACTTGTGGCGGAAAGAAAGCTTGATAGTTTTATTTATGACCTGGCTCTAATCTCCCCTCCGCCAGCTGGCGGACCCCCTTATCCCATACCAAAAACGCAAGAAGAAGAACTGCAATTTTTGCAAAAACTGGGGTTTAAAGTCAATAAATATTTTAAACTCTGCAAAAATATTGATGAGGTGATTGGGTTTTGGAAAAATTGGGAAAAAAAGAAAGAAGACCAGGATTATTTGATAGACGGTGTGGTTGTAAAGGTGAATGAAAAAAGTTTGCAAGACATACTTGGCTACACCGGCAAGGCGCCACGTTTTGGTATTGCTCTAAAATTTTCGGCCGAGCAAGTTACTACGGTTGTAGAAGACATAGTGCTACAGGTCGGCAGGACCGGAGTGCTTACGCCAGTTGCTCACTTAAGGCCGGTTTTGGTGGCGGGGTCAGTCGTTTCTCGGGCTACTTTGCACAACGAAGACGAAATAAAAAGGTTGGACGTAAGAGTGGGGGATACTGTTATTTTGCAAAAAGCTGGCGATGTAATCCCCGACATTGTCAGAGTTTTGAAAGAGATGCGGACCGGAAAAGAAAAACAGTTTGTCTGGCCGTCTCATGTGCAAGATTGTGGCAGATCGGGCAACAATATAGAGCGCATTCCCGGCGAAGCCGCTTGGCGCTGTCGAGACAAAAATTCTTTTATCCAAAAAAAGCGTCGACTTTACTATTTTGTGTCAAAGACCGCCTTTGACATTGATCACCTTGGGCCAAAAGTTGTGGATGCGCTTTTGTCTGCAAATTTGATCGCCACCTATGACGATATTTTTACTTTAAAAAAAGGAGATCTTCTGGAGTTGCCTAGATTTGCCGAAAAGTCCGTGGACAATCTCCTTGAATCAATAGAAAAAGCCAGAGAAATTTCTTTACCAAAATTTATCGTCTCTCTTTCCATACCGCAAGTTGGCGAAGAGACCGCAGTCTTGCTTTCAAAGGAGTTTGGAAATATCGAAAAAATAAAAAACGCAAAAAAAGAAGAGTTCGAAAAGGTAGACGGTATCGGACCAATAGTCGCGGAATCGGTCGTTGATTGGTTTAAGACAGAGGAAAACAGAAAACTTTTA
>DATDVC010000035.1:0-10612 GCA_036517695.1 Minisyncoccota bacterium | reverse complement strand
CTCCACGATTTTAGAAAGGTGGATATAAAGATCTCAACTCACGCCATAGACGGCCTCTCCGAAAATGACTTCATCCTGGCCTCAAAGATTGATCAGATAGTAAGAGAAAATAAATTTTAAAATGCACCAAATTTGGTGGACTCGAGGGGCTTCGAACCCCTTACCTCGCGCATGCCATGCGCGCGCTCTACCAATTGAGCTACGAGCCCAGTTTATTTTTCAAAAAACGTCGACCAGCTGAAGATTTAAAGTAAAGCTCTCTCTTTCTAGCTTCATTAAAGCTATCAAATTCCTCTTGGTATGCAAGTGAAATATTGCCCATCCTTGCAGTAGTAATAGTATGTTTATTTTTATGTTCTTTAAGACGACGCTCCAGATTGTTAGTCATTCCCTTATAAAATTTACCTTTGTCATCCCTAAGAACGTATACCCAATATTTCATATTTATTTCTTTTTCCATGCCACCCGTCCGAACGGATGAACAATCCCCCGTTCATCCGGGCGGATGGACGCGTGTTACTACTATACTATGGGCCCATACTTACTTGATTAAAATAATACAAGGAGCAAACTCCAAAGTCTGCTTTACAAATAGTGATAAACGTTATATTATGCATCTTGGAGGTAACCCACTTGAATTTACCAAGAAACACGTACCTATCTGTTTTGTACATCGCCACAGTGGCGATAATCAGCTATTCCATATGGAATATGGCCAGGAAAGAAGATCGGTTGTTGGCCCAGGAGTTTGAGTCGACGTTCGGCTTGTCTGCAGAATCTCCATATCCGGATTCGGATTCGGATATCCGGAGAAGTACGGTGTGGCTCAAAGTTTATACAGGGGCCGCTGGACTTCTTCGGTTGGAGAGGGAGATCAAGAAGGTTGAGATTGATCACTCTCCCGAATCTGTCGCCTCGGCTACCAAATACATCAACGAGCTACGCAAAAAAGAAAGGGAATTTTTGCGTAACTTGGAGCTTGCGGGAAAGTTTGCCGGGGGGAGAGACGGTGAGGCATACGCCAAACTCCACAATGAGGCAACTACCAGATTCATCTCTGTCATCACTCCACTAACAAGAGAAGAGATGGTCATCTACCTTGAAAACATCGCTCCGCCAACAAAGAGGATGGTGATCGAGCAGTAGGAGACCGAATGGCGCCCCAGGATTTGGGGCGCTACTTTTTTATATTTTATATTTATCTAATATCAGTTTTTCAACTTCTTCTCTCGGTCTGCCGAATTTTTGATAAGAAATTTCTTTTAAGTTTTCAACTTGAGCGATGTCTCCCTTAATAGGTGGCAAAATTTCCAGATTGAAAGGTTTGGCTGGTTTGCCGTTTACCAGGAGACGCAGATAAGCGTTATGATTGTCTACATTCATCAGATCGGCACTAGAAAAAGTCGGCTGAAATTGTTTCTCCAAATATTCCGCGTCTTCCGCCCCTACCCTAAAAGCGCAGATGGAGCCCACATTGCCAAACACCGAGTCTCGTATCCCCTCTTCCAGCTGGGCGATAAACTGATGGGCGATGTTTAGGGAAAGTTTGTATTTTCTGGCTTCCGAAAGAATGGTAGAGATGGAGTCGGTGGTAATATTCTGGAACTCGTCTACATACAAATAAAACGGCGGAAGTCCGCCAGCTGGCGGATTTACGAAACTATCCGCCCTTGAAAGTGCCGCCATCAAAATTTTACCCACAAGTATGAGTCCTATGAGATGCGCGTTTATGTCTCCCAACCTGCCTTTTGAAAGATTGCAGAGAAGAATTTTTTTGTTGTCCATGATTTCCCTGAAATTGAAAGAGGACTTTTCTTGAGCCACCACCGGCCGCATGATTTCGTTGGCGAGAAAAACATCAAACTTGTTGGTGACGTATTGAACATAGTTTGCAAGACCTTGTTCTCCACTGGTTTTTTCGGCATTTACCCAAAACTGCTTCACCAGAGGGTTTTTGCATTTTGATATTTTGAGATCTCTGTATACTTTATCGGAAAGAACCCGAGACATATCAACCAAAGTGTTGCCGGAGGCCGGATCTTCCATCACCAGGAGAGCCGAATTTCTAAAATATTGCTCGAAAGCCGGACCCATCGATTCGGGCACATTGCCATAAAGTTTTCTAAATATGTTGAAAAGCTCGTTGACCACAAATGTCTTTTGTTCTGGGGATTTCTCGTCATACTCGAGCATGTTGAGAGCCATTGGCCGCAGGGTATAGCCCGGATCAAAATAAATCACATCATCGAAGCGCTCCCTAGGAATAGAAGAAAGGATATCCTGAACGTCGTTGCCATGAGGATCTATCATGCAAACTCCGTCTCCGTTTTGAATATCTTGCATTATCATATTTTTGAGAAGAGTAGATTTGCCCGTGCCAGTCTGCCCGATGCAATAAAAATGGCGCAATCTGTCATCGGGAGCCATTTTGATCTCGGCTTTAGCATTGCGGTGATTATTTATGCCAAGCACTATGCCCTCCGCGCCAATATCAAAAGGGGCCGGCGCTGTGGCACTGCGGGATTGCCTCAAACCTTCCGAGGCGCTTAAGGCCTTGGTGTGGAAATGCATAATGCTCGTGATCTCGCTCAAATTCATGGGAGAGGCCGAATCATCATCAAAAATCCTGAAACTAAAATTTCTGACCAAATTCCTAAGATTTCTGCTTTCAGATCGGTGCCATTTGAGCGAATTGCCAACTGTATTGTCAAACTGATTGAAGCTCGACTCCAGACTCCCCAAAATTTCTTCCGCTTCTTCTTTTGTGTTGGCAGAAGCAAAGATGCGCAAATTGACTCGCGCAATAGAAGCGCCTATTTTCTTAGCAATCTCTTCAACTGCAGTCTGATCAATCGGTTCCTGTTTCTTCTCTTTCTCTTCTTCTTTATTTGGCTTGGAAGAGAAAAACATGTCTTTGACAGTATGCACAAACTCGCCACCCAAACTATCGGGTATATCTATGGCTTCTTTAACTGGAGTGCCTTTTTGAATTTTATCGAGCGCCTCTTTGTATTTTTTTACATATCTGTCTCCGACCGGAGACCAGATGAGTTGTATGGCCGCACCCTCCCCATCTCGATTGACCTTCGAAAAGCTGGACAGGATGACGTTTAACGGATCATGATTGAAATTGTCGTAAGTTTTAATTGGGTAAATCGGATTTTTGGACAAGAGAGCGTAGGCCCCGGCAGTGTAGCCGGTCTCATTGAATATGTTGTAATCATCCGGCTTTTCGGTAATTTTTGCGCCCGGAAAAATTGAGAGCAAGGATTTTTCAAGAAGACTTCTTCTGTTGTTTGGCACCGCCACATAAAAAACTATTTCCTGCGAAAAATTCGGATTTGCTATTTCAAGAGACATCCAATTTTCGGAAGATTTGCCGTCTGAAATGGAGAGCATGCTTGAGTAAAATTGCTCCATGCCTGAAATTATCTCGGCCAATTTTGCTTGCGGACCTTCCTCCTTTTTTTCTTCTTGGATAAGCACCTCATAAAGAGACATGTGCAAACTCTTAAACAATCTTTCCTTATCGCTAAGCCCCGGTATGGTGAATCCTTCGCGCAAATATTCGGATACAAAGCGGTGAAAATCGTCCGTTATGTGGAAGTTTGACATTTTTTCCATTACTGCAAGCGCGTTTTTAACTCCCTTTTCCTTGGCGAGCTTTATGAGTTCACTCACTTGCCTGTCGTGCTCTTCGGGAGAAAGTTTCAAAACTATCCGATCAACCTCTTCTTTTTTTATTTCAAAATCATTATGAAGCACGACCGAAGATCGCTCTCTCTTATACTCTGCCAGAGACTCTCTTGCTGGAGCAAATGTCTCCTTGCGCAAACCGGCCTCTTCGAGATTTTTTTCCTTCTCGGCGATAAGCTTGCGCAGATGCGCCAACTCTTCTTCCGGATTTTTGAATGGAGTTTTTGGAAGCTCAAAATTCTGTTGCATATAGATATTATAACCTCTTCCCTAGCCCTTCTCCTAGATCTAAGAGGGGGGATAAGAAAAAACCGCCCCGAAAACAAGACGGTTTTTCTCCACCAAAAAGATTCTAAAATTACATCTGTGGCATAGGAGCGGAAGATTTTGGCTTCAGAGCCATGAGGGCTGAAATACCGACAAGAATATAAACTATTCTGGAAATGATAGCGTCTTGACCGCCAAAAATATCACCTATATCCCAACCAAGAAGTCCTACCAAGAGCCAGTTGATACCTCCGATGATTAGGAGCCAGTGAGCTGCTGTTTTCATTATTTTAGGTTTAAAGTTATTAAATTGTTCTAAATCGACCCTTGATTTACAACCAAATTATATCGCGATATTTTTAAAATAATATAAAAAAGTGTGTATATTCCAAAGCGCCAAAAAATTGACAAGAAAGTATTTTAAATAGATAGTATATTAAGGAAGGAGTACCTAGCATGAAAAAGATCGATTTCCTCTTGTCGAGAGTGGAGGCGGAAACCACAACCGCACTAAATCTCCAAGACGGTGGAGAGACGACAAGAAAAGAAACAGAGGAACAGTGGTTTGAAGTCCACAAAATATGGGTTCAGATTATGGAAATCACCAGACCCAACGATGAGTTGGGTCAACGGGCCCGAAAAGAAGCGGTTGAGTGCGCCATCAAAGCCGGCCGCCGAGATGAAGCTTCGGCAACGCTATGCGAGCTTCTAGCGTTCACAAACATAACTCCGCAACAGTTCGAGGAGTTGATCCTAATCTTGAAAAGTTGAGTGGCCCTCTCACCTCGTCTCCAGGACGCTCATCAAGCGTCCTTTTTTGTTAAAAATGTGAGCCACAACAAAGAAAAGCAGAGCAGTCTGCTTTTCTTGAAAACACGTTTTGTGACCCTACGCGGAATCGAACCGCGCTTTTCGCCTTGAGAAGGCGACGTCCTAACCGATAGACGATAGGGCCTCAATATTAAACATTCCAAATATACCACGAGAACAAGAATAGCCAAAATATTTAGAAAAGAAAAAGCCCGGGATTTAGCCAGGCTTCTGTTCCTAATGATATTGAGGCGCCTACCAATCGTACTTGGTTATTTTTGTTCCAAGTTTTTTCTTGAGCAAACAAGGATCACAAAATCTTATCTTTTCCGCCTGTTTAAAGCTACGGTACGGAGGAGGTCCGTACTCAATTTTGAACCCTTGCTGGCACCCCTCACACGTCTTATTCAATACACCACACATGATCAGTGTCTTCTTTGAAAATCCGGGTTTGTAGTGAGTCATTTGTTGACTTTTTATACACCCGCAACTCCTGGTATTGCCGCTTCTTAGAGCGTTGTATAAGACCCTCACCCCTGTTCTCCCGCAATCGCAATCGCAACTGAACATTTGGTGATTCCACTTATCTTGCCCATCAGAACGGACTACTGTGAGATTACCAAATTTTTGACCCACAATCTGATCAGGGTTTATTCTCATAATTTATACCTCCTAGCATTTAGGATATCATAAAAAATGCCGTTAGTCAACGCAGCGCGCTGCCCCTCTGCTTTGGTAGTAGTACCCTAAATTTTTAATTAAAAACACACAGTAAAATTGCATCTTTTTTGGATAAGTGGTTAACTATGAAAAGGAGGTGTCCTTGATGAACAATTCTGATGCCAGGGAAAAACTTGGCTCATTGTTGAGAAAGTTGAGAGAGAAGAGGAAGTGGAACAGAGGTGAGCTTGCGGAACACGCAGGCCTCGATGAAAGAGTAGTCATCAATCTCGAACACGGGGTGGTAAACCCCACCCGGCAGGATTTTAATAAGGTCATAAAAGCGCTCACCATATCCCAGAAGGAACTTGGGGAGGTGGGATGGCTTCTGGGAATAATCCATCCAACAAAAGGAAGGAAAAAATTCCATTTGCATTCATCCATTCTAGCCCAAAGGAGGCGCCGACAAGGTTGTCGCTGACTCCGAAGAAGAAGTGCCCCGACCGCCAGGTTGGGGCACTGTTTTAAAGAGTAGCGGTCTACAACGCTTTTACCACCTCCTCCGGGCGGTCGGGAGGGATCTGGTAATAGTTGATTAGGAACTTGGTGATATTGAGAAATGGGTCGGTCAAGGTTTCGGAGGCATAGCGCACGTTTTTGGGATAGATATGGAAAAGGAAGACCAAAAACTTCGGATCGTAGGCGGGAAAATAACCAAAGAAAGAATGCAAGTATTTGCCTTCCGCATAACCCGGCCTGCCTTCTTCGGTCATCTGGGCAGTGCCGGTTTTTGCGGCAACGGAGTAGCCAGGTATCTTTGCCTTGCCTTCGCGAAGAGCGGTATCGACCACCCCAACAAGCATACGACTGATTTCATGGGAAGTCTCTTTTTTTATCACCTGCTTGCCCGGGGCAAAAGAAAGCCGTTTGGAAAGACCGCTTTCATACTCAATTTTTTTCACTATGTGCGGAGTGATTAGCGTGCCCCCGTTTGCAAGAGCCGAAAGAGCTCTGACCGTAGCAATCGGCGTAAAGGCAATGCCTTGCCCGTAAGAAGCCGTTGCCATCTCTATTTCTCTCGAACTGTCCAGGTTATTTATAAGTCCGTTTGCTTCGTTTGGCAGGTCTATGCCGGTCTCCGTCCCCACTCCGAAACTTTTCATATATTCGGAAAATTTTTTGTTGCCCATTTTTAAAGCCACATAGGCGGCGCCGGTATTTAGAGACTGATTGAGCACCTCTTGCATATCCACCACCCCGCGCCCTCTGTTGTCGTAGTTTGAAATTCTTTTGCCATTGAGAACAAGAAAACCCTCATCGTTATAAGTGGTCCCCGCTGAAACAGTACCGGAATCAAGCCCCGCCGCCATAGTCAATGGCTTTACTATCGAGCCCATCTCATAAACTCCTTCAACTATCGGATTGCCAAATCGACTTATGTCGCTCTCTTGAAAATTGTTTGGATTGAAAGATGGATTCCAAGCAAGAGCAATGATTTCACCACTCACCGGATCTATGATCACCCCTCCCGCCCCGTCGCTCGACCAAGTGTCTCGTATATTTCGCAATTCGTCTTCCAAAAAAAGCTCCACAGATGGTTCGATTGAAGTAACAATGTCGCCTTCGTCAGCCGGATGATCACTCCATGTTTCTTTTACGCTCGAAAAAAATTCGGCAAAAAAATTGTCATAGGCTTTTGAGGGATCTCTTTTTAGCACTTCTTCATAATATCTCTCAAGCCCATAACGGCCGGCCAGCGCATTTTCCAAAAACGCCACAAAACCGATGCTTTGCGAGGCCAAATCGTTGCCCGGGTAGAAACGCCACTTGTCAGTAGAGACGCTCACTCCGTAAAGATTTAGATTTTTTATCTTATCGGCAGTTTCAGAATTTAGGCGCTTGGCGATCTCTTCATTTTTATCGGCTTTATCAAGAGTTTTTGCCATAAATTCGGCTTTGTCCAAAGAAATGATAGCGTTGAGACTTTCATAAATTTTTTCCTCTTCGGTCATGACACTCGGGTTTATGGATACCGAAAATCCAGAGCGCGAAATGGCCGCCGGTATCTTTTCTCCGGTTTTGCTTTGAAAATATATCTCTCCTCTATCATAGGAGATGGTGTTTTTATTTACATACTGCCGTTCAGCGGAAGAAACAAAAGACTTGCCGTGAACAATTTGCACAAAATAAAGCCTACCCAAAAGAAGAGTGGCAGAAAAGATGATTAAAACAGATATGAGCCGTATTCTCCAATTCATCTATTTATTATCGCATGTTCATCTTCACTTTCTATTCTGTTCTTAATGACAAACTTGTGCCCCCCGATTTATCAATTATAAAATTTTGATTCTTTACTTCAACAAAACCAAGACTTTCCGCCAAATTATTGCTTATGCCGTTGTCCAAAACAAGTCTTTTTGACTCCATTTCACTAACTTCGAGAGATAGAGCTTGCATCTCGCTTTTAGACTTTTCAAGCATTGTTAAAGTCCGAACGGCCACATTTGCAAAATATATATAACAAAAAGCGCACCCCAGAATAAACGCCCCCAACACAAATATCGACGTTCTATCGAATACCACCGCTATTGATTTTTCTTTTAAGAACTTGCTCATAATTTTTGGATGATTCTCAATTTTGCGCTTCTGCTTCTTGGGTTTGCCGATATTTCAACTTCGCTAGGAGTAATCGGTTTTTTATTTATTATTTTTGCCTTTAGCTCTTCTTTTTTGTTTTTAAAAAAATTTTTAACTATCCTGTCTTCCAAACTGTGGAACGATATGACGGCGATCCTGCCATTTTCTCTCAAAATTTTAAAAGCGCCGTGGAGCCCGTCTTCTAGGGCGCGCAACTCATCATTTACGGCAATTCGTATGGCTTGAAAAGTTTTGGTGGCTGGATGGATGCGCCCAAAGCGGTAAAAGATCGGCACCACGCTTTTTACCAGATCAGCCAATTCCTTCGAAGAAAGTATCGGCTTCTCTTTTCTCCTTTCAACTATGGCTTTGGCTATCCTCCTTGCATACCTCTCTTCGCCATAGCCGTAAATAACATCCGCCAAATTTTCTTCGCCCCAGCTGTTTACAACATCATATGCGGTAGTGTCGCCCTCCAACACTTTGCTTTCCAAAGTCATCAGCAAGGGCTCGTCTTTCTGGAAACTAAAGCCTCTTCCCAATTCGCCTTCTGGAGTGTCGAACTGCGGAGTATTCCAACCAAGATCGAAAAGTATTTTTGAAGGTTCTCCCATATCTAGCAATTTGGGGGCTCTTTCTATGTTTCTAAAGTTAAGCCTAGCCATTCTTGCCGGAACTTGAGAGAGGTCGAGATTTGACTTTGCTATATCCAAAGACATCTGATCGACATCTATGCCAAAGAGAGATACTTTGCCACCACTCCTCCTCCAGACTTCCTCCATGTGAAAACCGGAGCCCAAAGTAGCGTCAAGATAGATATCTCCAGCGCGAAGATCCAGTCCGTCTATTGCCTCTTTTAAAAGAACACTTTTATGCAAGCTCATAACCTACATCAGACCCAAACCCGCCAACTTTTCCGACAAACCAAGGGCCTCTTTTTCGACCTGCCGTTTGTAATCGGCCCAAGACTTCTCATTCCATATTTCCAGCCGATTTTGGACACCGATTAAAACAACTTTGTTTTTCAGCCCCACCCGCTCTTTCAAGAAGTCAGGGACCAAAATCCTTCCGATCGAATCAACCTCCACTTCACTTGCTCCGCCAAACATATACCTAGTGAAGCTCCTCATGTCAGAAGAAAGGATGGAAGAATTTTCCGAAAGTCTTTCCGCGATTCTCTTCCACTCCTTCTCCGTAAAAACGAACAAACACTGATCAAGTCCGGGAGTAATGAAAATCTTTTTACCCATAAGAGAACGCAATTTTGACGGCAGAGAAACCCTATTTTTGTCGTCTATTGTGTGTGTATATTCTCCTACAAGCATTGATCAAAAATTACCCCACTTCTTCCCACTTGGTTCCATCTTATACCACTTGATTAGCTTGGTCTACCACCTTGAACTGTGGATATGTGGAAAAGTTCAAAAAATCGCCTGTTTAAGGCGCTTTTTGAAAAAATATTTCCCAAGCAATCCTGTCTTATTTTGGTCGCATCAGCGGGAAAGTCTGAAGTTCGCGCAGAGGCTTATCGGCAAGAATTGCAAACAGTCTTTCACCAAAACCAAATCCACAGGTTGGTGGCATACCATACTCAAGCATCTCTACAAACTCATTATCACTCATCATGGCTTCCTCATCTCCAGCTTCTAAAAGTTTTTTCTGCTCTTCAAATCTTCTTGCTTGATCGATTGGGTCATTGAGTTCGGAGTAGCCACGCCCAACTTCACTTCCAGCAATAAGAGGTTGAAACATCTGAACAGTTTTCCCGTCTTCTTTAAGCTTTGCAAGGGGGGCTATCAATACTGGATGATTAACCAGAAACGCCGGACCTGAAATATTCTTTCTGCAATATTTCCACAAAGTATCGGTTAATCTTTCTTTATTTTGACCTTCATACTTTACTCCGAGTTCTTCTAGTCTTACTTTCATATCGGATTCAGTGGCAATGTTAATATCAATATTGGTTTGCTTCTTTATTTCCTCCACATAATCAACCTCCCTCCATTCATCATTGAGATCAAAAGAGTGCTCTTTATAAGTAAACTTTGTGGTTCCAAAAATCTCTTCTGCAATTTTTATATACAATTCGCTCACAAGCTTCATTCCATCTTTGAAATCCGCAAAACTCCAGTAAAATTCAAGGTTTGTAAATTCCTGCAAATGTTCTGGGCTTGTACCCTCATTTCTATACACTTTTCCAATTTCAAAAGTTTTGGAGAAACCTGCCGCCATAAGTCTTTTCTGCCAGAGTTCACCTACAGAAATTCTCAAAAATAAATCGATATCAAAATCATTGTGATGAGTTTTGAAGGGCCTAGCCTCTGCCCCGCCCGTTGTTACCTCAAGAGTTGGCGTCTCAACCTCCAGAAAACCTTTTGCCTTAAAAAAATCTCTAGTTACATCCCAAAATTTGGCTTTTTTTACCAAAAGATCGCGGAGCTCTTGGTTATTCAAAAGATCGAGATATCGTTTTCGATATCTTTCTTCAGTATCAGTAAGGCCATGCCATTTTTCAGGAAGAGGAAGGAGAGATTTGGTGGCC
>DATDVC010000034.1:0-6146 GCA_036517695.1 Minisyncoccota bacterium | reverse complement strand
TTTCTCTCATTGGCCGTATGAAATTTTTCATATCTTCGATCAGCATTTCTTTCAATACTTTGTATTTCCCCTTATTTGCCTCATAAAGTTTATCAAGTTCGTCTACTGGTCGAAAGAGTTTGTGAATATAGAAAACATTTTCTGGATATTCAGATTTTGAATCCGTCACTATCGCCATCACCTTTTCTTCTATTTCTTTATCATCGGCAAAAAGAGAAATATAATTGTCATAACTTTTGCTCATCTTTCTTCCGTCTATCCCCGGCACTGTCTCCACTTCTTTCATGATGTGTTCTTTCGGAAGTTTGAAAGTCTCCCCATAAATTCTGTTGAATTTTTCGGCTGTATCTCTAGTAAACTCAATGTGTTGTTTCTGGTCCTGGCCTACGGGTATTATGTCTGGGCTGTAGAGCAAAATATCAGCGGCCATCAACATAGGGTAATTGAAAGTGCCCATACTTATCTTTTCTTCCTCACCCTTCTCCAAAGCATCTTTGTAAGCGTGCGCGCGTTTGAGATAAGGCACAGTCATGATGGTATCAAAAATCCAAGCGAGTTCGGTATGCTCCGGCACATCCGACTGTTTAAACAAAATATTTTTTTCTGTGTCAAATCCGAGTGCCAGATAATCGGCGACGAGCTCCTTAGTTAATTCACGCATTTGATCGGCATTTTGAATGAAATTTAAAGCGTGATAGTCGACTATGATCCCAAATACCCTGCCCTCATTTTGCATATCGATGAGTTGCTTCATCATGCCGAAATAATTGCCAATATGCGGTCGGCCTGTTGGTTTGATGCCTGAAAGTATGGTTCGACCCTGCTCACCATGAATTGTTTTCATAAAATCCATAATAACAGTTTGTTTCTTTATTTTCAAAACCTAATCCCTCCCCAGCCCTCCCTTTATCTTAAAGGGAGGGTGACTGCAATTTATTATTCAGTGATTTAACAATGAGTTGCGCGATCTCCCCTTTAAAGTAAAGGGGAATAAGGGGATTAGATTAAAGGGGGTTAGGGGATTATGTAGAATGTGGGTATGGAGCTCTCTCCCAAATTGCGAAAATGGACATGGGTAAAAGTTTGTCGGAATTTTCTTGTGGAATAGCAAGTTCGCCACAGGTGAGAGAACCGCCAAGATCTTTTGTTGTGTCTGAAAGTAGGTTGGCGACAGAGATCGAGGAAAGCTCGGTCGAGTACATATTTAAGATAATGAAAAGCGGTTGATCACTCAAAATTTCTCGGCAAGTTTTCAAGAAGTTTGGCAATTCTTCTTCAATTTTCCAAACTTCACCCTTCGGTCCTTTGCCATAACTCGGCGGATCCATGATGATGGCGTCATACCTCTCTCCCCTTTTTATTTCTCTTTTCAAAAATTTTAAAACGTCGTCAACTATCCATCTGATTGGCGCATCTTCCAAACCCGACAATTTCTGATTTTCTTTGGCCCAATCAACACTTTGTTTAGAAGCATCAACGTGGGTTACTCTTGCACCAGTTTTTGCCGCTACCAAACTGGCAATTCCAGTATATCCAAATAAATTTAAAATTTTTATTTTTTCTTGGTCTTTACCCTTAATTCTTGATTCATAATTCTTAATTTTTCTTGCGATGTATTTCCATTGTGGAAATTGCTCCGGGAAAATACCAATATGTTTCGAGTTCGGTTTGAATTTTATTTTGCACTTCACCCCCAACTCTCCCAAATCCAAAACTGTCTCAAAATCATTTCTTTGTTTTCCCCCTGCTTCTAGATTCCAGCTTCTAGATTCTGTCTTTTTCCACCACGCTCTTGGTTCCTTTCGTATTATTTTTGTCCCGCCCGCAACGCTCTCGCTTGCGAGGCGGGCGGGCCCATTTATTTCTTCAAGCTTCTCTCCTTCCCCGCTATCAAGTAGTTTGTACCCCGGCATTTCCTCCGCCCAGATTTTTATATTTTTGACCGTATTTTCCATAACCTAAAGATAGCAGAAATATCCTCTTTTACCAAAATCTACCAAAACAAAAATCCCGCTACCCATCTCTAGATAGCGGGATTTGAATAACACTTCACACATAGAACCTCTTTTCAGCTGGCCGTTACAGAATCAACTGCTGCTGCCTGTTGCATCGCCTCCCAGAAGGAGACAAACTTTGGGCAATCAGTCAGCAGTTCCTGCAAGGTACCGGAAGCAATGATTTGACCTTTGTCAAAAACGCAGATCCGATCAAAGAGAGGTAAGAGATGGAGTTGATGAACGGTAGAAATTATCGTCTTCCCTTTGAACTCCCGAAAGATATTCTGGTAAACGGTAATCCCCGTCATCACATCCAAGCTACTCGTCGGCTCATCCAAGAGAACAATGTCCTTGTCATGACAAAAGAGTAACCCGCGAGAGAGAGCCAAGCACTGCTGTTGGCCGCCAGAGAGATTGACCCCGTCTTCTTTCATTGAGGTGTCAAATCCTTTTGGCAAACTTTTCGCGACCTCAGTAAAGCAAGCCATGTCGCTAAACTTTCTCACGAAATCCAAACTATGCTCCGCTCCCATGGTGATATTCTTGAATATGCTAGTGGTAAATATTTGGGTTTCCTGTTGGAGAAGAGTCTCTGCTCTGTATATTCCAGCAAATCCTTCCGGTATCACCTTTCCATCAACCAAGAGAGTGATTTCCTGCGGGTCATACAAGTTGCTCATGATAGCAAGAAAAGTGCTCTTGCCACTACCTTTTTGTCCGACAAATGCCACTCTCTCGCCTCGGTTGATGGAGAACGAGACATTTTGGAGACAGAAGTTTGACCCATCGCCATCCTTGTTTGGATAGGTAAAAGATAGGTTCCTCACTTCCAGTCTTTGCCAATCTTTCGGCAATACATGATTGGTGAAATTCTCCGGCACGAAGTCATGAGACAAAATCTCCGAATTCATAACCCGAGCTTTTCTGCGAACCACAGTGCTGTACATCTCGGTAAATCGGAAGAATAGTTCGCTGATCCGATCCAGATATGCAGTTAGCACGTAGAAGATGGCAACTGTAGCACCCGGTGCTGCTCCCCAGTGTTCCCATAGAAATGCCGCAATGACTATTACAACCATCAAGTTGCAACATTCGCTCGTCAGAAACCACTTGAACTCATTGAGACGCTGGTTGCGTTTGAAGAGCTCATACTGTCTTTGGTATTTGTGAATGATCGCGTCAAAGAGGAGTTTTTCTCCTCGCAGGATGATGATCGTTGAGATTTTTTGGATCGCATCAATCACACTCTCCGATACTTGATTGTCATTTTGGTCAAGTTGCTGGTATTGCTCAATTAACACTTTGTCAAAGCGCATAGTTATCCAAACACTCACTAAAAGCATCAGGAGAACCAAATACGCCGACGAGTGAAAGAAGTAGGCAAGCATAATGTAGCAGCCTACGAGTTGAATGATCGAGCGAATGGGGATGAACGAGTCTTCGGAAAAGGAATACAAAGCTTCAGTGCCTTTATTCACTTTGTCTGTCGTGTCGCCGGTATGATGATCAACGTGCCATTTAAGTGGCAGGGTCATCACCCCCTTGAGCAGGAACTTAGCGAAGCTTACTCGTACATTGAATGCGTTGTTACGCTCAATGCATCGAGCTGGTCCATGGAAAGCCCACGAAACTGTGACCCGCAAGAGAATCAATCCTAGGCAAAGATACAGAGTACTGATGCTTTCGGAATTGATTCCTTGGAGGGTAAGGACTTCTATCATTTTTGCCGAAATCAGAGGACTGAAAATCGTGTCCACTGACTCGGCGATGATAAACATGATGGTGTAGAGCGCGACACTCTTTCGATTGCCGGCGCTGTACTCCCATGTCTTCTGGAACAGGTACCAAAGTGGGTTATTCACTCACTTTCTCCTTTCATTTGTGTGAAGTCAAAGAACTACTTAAAACGCCGCTGTGCGCGGCGTTTTAAGTTTTCAAATTAGTTTATCGTTTAAATACTTAAAACACGGCGCAAGACCTTCCTATCAGTAAAATGGATTGGTGCGACATCGGTAAAGCGAGCCATATCAAAGTCGCCAATCCAGCTACGGGTGTTATTTTCGATATTATTTTTCTTGCTCATGTTTTTCATGATACTTGCATCATACAGCATATTAAAAATAAGTCAACCCGTAATACTTTTAGTACCTTTCGTACGAATTAGATAATCGATAATAAGTGTAAGATGACTTTTTCTGGTTTTGGGTCTATCGAATAAAAGACAGTTAAACCGCTTTGCTCTTTATCCAATATTCCGGCTGCGTAAAGAATCGAAAGGTGTTTTGAAGTTGATCGGAACGATAGTTTGATTGTTTTTGCCAGATCGTTTACCGACGCCTTCTTTCTTCCCTTCAAAACTCGCAATATCAAAATTCTTCTTTTGTTGGCCAAAGCTTTAAGTATCTTTTCTAAATCCTTCTCGTCCATATATATGTTTTATATAGTACTATTCGTACGAATAATGCGCTACTACTAAATTAATATCAAACTACAACCGGGAGGCTACAAAAACAGACGAACGAGGCGGAGATCGTCATATGAGAATTTGGGGCCCAAAAGTTCTTTGACTGGGGCGAGGCGATAATGCCCGTCCTCATTCATGCCTATTTTGCGAAATACCATGTAGACGTGTTTAAACTTGCTTGCTGGTATGGCATTTTTTAAGTTGTAGATGTTGAAACTCGGGTCTTCCTTTTTGATTTTTTCTATGTGTTCAATAATCGTCTCCGTTTTTAAATTTCTTTCTTTGGAGATTTGTTTTATGGCCATGCCTTTTTCCAGCATCTTTTTTGTTTGTGTCACCGTATCTAATTTGGGAGTTTTTTTTATTTTTATTTCGATTTTATTTTTAAAATCTTCGTGCATCTTGCCCATTTTTTCATCGCCCATGGTTCTTATGTGGAAAGAGCTTGTATCTGAAAGCTTTCTGAATTTTTTGTCCATTTCCAACACTTCTTCGTTTACTCGCAGAGCCATTTGGTTGAGCCCTTTCAAAAACAGCCCGTCGAGGGAGCGCACTCGAGAGAGGGCGACATAGCCCATGCCTTTTTCGAAAGATTTTGAAAGATCGATTTCTGCTGCGTCGAGCGACATGCCTTGGCTTTTGTGTACCGTGATGGCCCAAGCCAGGCGCAGGGGGTATTGGCTAATCTCGGCTCTCACTTTGCCATCCTCTTCGACCCGCCAATTTTCTCGCTCTACATCTATGGTTCTTCCGTCGAGCGTGCGCACCTTTATGCTTTCATAACCCAGTTTTGTGACTACTCCAAGCGTGCCGTTCACATAGCCCTCTTCGAAATTATTTTTGACAAACATCACTTTTGCCCCTTCTTTCAACCGCAGTTTTTCCGGAGCCAGACAGCTTTTCTTCAGAGTTTCAACCGTTGAATGCCTGCCTCGCTCGTGCATGTCGTATTCAAAAATCTTTCCCGAAAGCTTTTTAAGCTCCTCTTCATTTTCTTTATCTACGTCTCTGTTGTGCGAGTATAACCTTGTGGCCAAACTTTCTTCTGGCTTTTTTTTGAATCTTTCTTCCAAAATTTCTAGCACCTCGTTGTTTGCCCTATTTTCTCTGACGGCGTTTAAGACTTGCACAAAATCCAAATCGTTTTGCCTGTGCTGTTCGGATAGATAGCAAACTTTGAGATTCAGATCTTTTTCTCGCCAAACATCGGAATGATAAGCAAAAAGCGCTTCTCTCTCACCTGCTCTGTGTACTGGCGGAAGTTGGAAAAAGTCTCCGCAAAAAATTGCCTGCATCCCGCCAAATGGTTCCTGTGATCCTCTTGCCTCTTTTAGTATCGCATCGACCAAATCAAGTCTAAAATGGTGCAACATGGAAATCTCGTCTATGATCAAGACTGTCGTATTTTTTAGTTTTTCTTTTAATTTGCGTTTTTCTATGATCGCTTCGATCTCCGCTTTGTCTAAACTGTCTCTTATACCAATACCGCTCCAAGAGTGGATGGTCACTCCACCCATGTGAGTCGCGGCTATGCCGGTCGAAGCGGTGATACCGACTTCAGCATTAACTTCGTTCAAATATTTTATATATTCGCGCAAAACATAAGTTTTACCGGCCCCTGCCGCGCCCGTCAAAAACACGTTTCTCCCCGTTTTCAGTATATTTAAGGCCTCCTTTTGGGTCAT
>DATDVC010000033.1:0-13912 GCA_036517695.1 Minisyncoccota bacterium | reverse complement strand
CGCAAACTGAACGGAACAAAACAAAGAATATCTATCGCCTCTTCGGCGATCAAAAAAGCCCTTATTTTAGGGCTTTTTTGATACCTAAAAATTATCCACACTTTACTTACTTTTATTTTAAATATATGATATGGTTTTAATTAGGAGGCTGACCAGAATGAAGACAGTGGCCTTTTTTGTGTCTTTGGTTCTCGTCGGACTACCGATCTGCTTGGGGGCAAGTATCGGTTTTCTGACAATTTTCGACCCAGACGATCAATGGAAGATACCACCAACCACTGATATAGTCTTGGCCGTAGTGATTTTCTTCGTTGGGATCTTTGGGCTCTTGTGGTGCAAGGACGACAAAGAAGAACTCATCCGCCGAGTAAAGTGGCCCGAGCACGAACCAGAGAGACACTCTGGTCTACGCCGGCGATAGTCAGAGAGACAGTGGTCGAGGGGTGTGTGCGAAAGCGCCACCCCTTTTGCTTTTTGCAAAACAGTGCGCGTGCCACGACTTGAACGTGGGACCTCCCCATTATCAGTGGGGTGCTCTAACCACCTGAGCTACACGCGCGAAATTTTAAGGAGCAAAGCGACTATAAAATTTCAGCGTCCGGCGTAGTTCCGAGCAGAGCGAGGAACGGAGTCGGACAGAAATTTATACTCAAATATAACAAAAATTAAAGATTTTTCAAACTCTCTTCGATTCGCAGAAGTTCATTATACTTGGCAGTCCGTTCACCGCGCGAGAGAGAGCCGGTTTTTATATAAGAGCTGTTTGTGCCGACTGCTAAATGATCTATAGAAGTATCCTCGGTTTCGCCCGAACGATGAGAAATGACGGTTTGCCAATTTGCACCTCTTGCCATTTTTATAACCTCCAAAGTTTCGCTCAAAGTGCCTATTTGGTTGAGCTTTATCAAAATAGCATTTGCCGCCTTCTTTTTTATACCTTCTTCCAAACGCCTGGGGTTGGTAACGAGCAAATCATCCCCCACAACTATAATTTTATCTCCAAATTTTTTGGTAAAAGCCACATTTCCTTCCCAATCATCTTCAGCAAAAGGATCCTCGATGGAGACGATGGGGAAGTCGTTTGTCAAACTTTGGTAATATTCCAAAAGTTCTTCGCGATTAAAATGACGATTTTCGGATTTCATAAAATAATCGTTTTCCGAATTTAAGAGTTGTGAAGCGGCAACATCTAGCGCAATGCCAAAATCTTCCCCCAAAGAAAAGCCGGCGTTTCTAATCGCCTCTCTTATGAGCTCCAAAGTCCTCCTGTGACTCTCTACTTTTGGAGCAAAGCCACCCTCGTCTCCAACCGCCACCGACAAAGACATGGCTCCCAAAACCAGTTTTAGATTTTGAAAAACTTCATCGGACTTCCTGATTTTTTCGGCCAAACTTTCATCTTTGAGGGGCACAATCATGAACTCCTGTATATCAAGCCCGCTGTCGGCATGAATGCCACCGTTTATGATGTTGATCATCGGGGTTGGCATCTTCACTTCGTCATTTTCAGCTTTCCCCGAAATATTTTTTATATATTTCCAAAAGGGAAGAGAAGTATTTTCCGCCAGTGCCTTTGCAAAAGACATCGAGAGCCCGAGAACCACATTTGCCCCGAAGTTTGATTTGTTTGGAGTGCCGTCTTTTTCAATGAGAAAATTATCCAAGCTTTTTTGATCAAAATCTTTATTTAAAAGCATTGGGGTAATTTCATCTTCTATTCTCAAAGCAAGTTCCTTTACCCCTCTGCCGCCAAACCGTTCAAGGTCATTGTCCCTTTTTTCAAGAGCTTCATATTTTCCGGTCGAAGCTCCGCTTGGCACCGAAAATCTGCCCATTCCGCCAGCCGGCGAATCGCCCACGAAACAGTCTACTTCCAAAGTCGGGTTGCCTCTGGAGTCCAATATTTCTCGCGCTTCTATTTTGTTTATACGTGGCATTTTTAAGGCACTCGGTTTTTAACTTCTCCGCGCGCAAAGGAAATGATGTTTTCTACGGTTGTATCCAAAATCCTCTTCACCGCTTCTTCTGTGTTGAACGCTATGTGCGGAGTGACTATAACACGGGGGTGGTTTATTAGATAATTGTTGGCCAAAACATTTTTCAGTTCATCAAGTTTGGGGTGGGGGTCATCCAAAAGTCTCATCTCGTCTGACATATCTCCCTCCTCCTCAAGCACATCAAGGCCCGCGGCGGAAATGATGCCTTCTTCGAGCGCCCTGACCAAAGCGCTAGTTTGTACTAAACCACCTCGTGCCGTATTGATAAGTGTCGCACCACGTTTGATATGATAGATGCTATTCTCGTTTATCATATGCTTCGTATGCTCGGAGAAAGGCGCATGCAAGCTGATGATATCTGAAGCGCCCAATAGTTCTTCAAAACCAACATATCTAAAGCCAAGTTCCTGATCAAGATTTTGTTTTGGAAACGGATCATAAGCCACAACCTCCATGCCAAATCCTTTGGCAATTTTTATCGAGTTGATCCCTATGCGTCCGGTACCAATGATTCCTATAGTTTTTTGGGCTAGATCAAATCCGCGCAAAGCCCCCTGAACAAAAGAACCCGTTTCTGTAACTTGTTCATGAGCTTCTGGAATTTTTCTTGATAATGCCAAAAGAAGCGCGAAAGCAAATTCGGCCACTGTATTTTCTCCATAAGAGGGGACGTAAACCACTTCAACACCCCTACTTCTGGCTAGAGGGATATCGACATAATCAAAACCAGTGGAGCGGGCGGCGACAAGTTTTAAGTTCGGCATTTTGGCCATTTCTTCGGTTTTGCACTTATGAGACACAAAAACTGAAAGTATTTCTGCTGAATCCAAAACGTCTTGTGGCGTCTCTTCAAAGTTCTTCTGGAAAAAAAGGTTGTGACCGGCGAATTTATTTCCAATGTAGTCCTTTTCCCATTCTTCTTTATATAAAAATAAGATATTCATGTTTTGCTATATTTGATATAATTGTATTAATGAATGAAGACATTGGCAAGACAAGCGAACGAAGGAGAGTGCATATTGATGACCTCGATTGGGAAGATTACATATACTATCTAGATGGAGAAAAATTCAACGGCATTGGGTTTGAGCTTTTTGAAGATGGGAAACTAAGGACAGAAACAGAATTTGATTTTGGTATGGAACACGGATTGAGTAGAGAATGGTATCAAAACGGCCAGCTCAAAAATGAAGATCACCTGAAACTCGGTAGCAAACACGGAGTCTGTAAGAGTTGGTTTGAAGATGGTGCCCCAGAAACAGTCGCTACTTACGAACTCGGAATATTGATCAGTAAAGAAGTTTTTAATCAAGCCGGAGAACAAACCCAAAAATTCGAATTGAGAGATACCGACAGCAACTACCAAATCCTCCTCCAAAACCGCGAACGCGAACCCGCCCGCGAAAAAATGATTGCCGGAAAACTATCCTGATTCCAAAGCATGATTATACAAAATCTCACGGCCGTGAAAAAGTGTATAATTTATATTTTAAATTCTTCTCTTAAATACTTATCGTTCTCTATCATATCCACTGTCATATATATAACTTCTGCATTTAAATCCAGATACTGTTTTAGAAGATCAATTATTTCTTTGCATGGATAAGGGTAGACCCAAACACTTCCCTGTAAACAAATAAACCCAAACATTTTTAAATTGCTACGCAGACTATCTCTAATTTTTCTTTGGGATTCTTTCACATCAAAAATTACTACCCTATATTTTTTGTCCCACTTTTTTGGTCTTTTGGACACTAGACCCTCAAGTTGATATTTGAGAAGCATTCTTTTGCCTTTGGGAGTCAAGACTAAATATTCGCTTTCTTTATCTTCTTTTATCTCAATCAAGCCCCTAGAGATGAGTCTTTTGAGAGCTTGGTTTAGCTCAAATTTCTTTAGCTTGGTCTTTTTTAGTAGGGGAGTGTATTTGAGTAATTGAACAGCATTACCCATACCGGCAGCTAAAAATACAAAACTTAAAGCACCAACAACAATGAGAACATCTTTGGTGGCAGATAAAACTTTTTCTTTTGTTTCTTTTTTCATCTTTCTTGTAAACACCTAATGTTTACTATTCGTTTTGTTGTTTAATATAATTATACAAAATCTCACGGCCGTGAAAAAGTGTATAATTGGGAATGTTTGATATCACATTGATACAATGCAATGCATTGAAATTTTTAAATATTATGCTATATTAACAGAGGAGGATTAGTCAGTGGCTATTTCAGATAAAAAGTTATTGGAAGATTTGGGCATGAGCCAATCAGATGTGGCTCACCTTATTGGCACCAGCAGACAAACAATAAACGCTGGGGTAAAGAGGGATGAGACTTTCTTTAATACTTCGCGTTTACTATTACTCTTTGGGGGTCTTCGTGCAAAAGGTGACACGCGAGATAACGTGGTCGCCAGTCTGCTAAAAGATCTTGGGGTTGACGTCAAAGGAGGCGTAAACGACATCTTGGACTTGGAAATTAATGATCGGCACAGAAAACTGATTTCCAATAACAAAAGTTTAAAAGAATTCCTGAGAGGAGTTGTGTCTGAACTCGTACGAACCAAGTGCGAGGAATTCGAAGGCTTGCTTAAAAGATAATGGCTGTGTCGGAACAAAAAGACCAGTTGCAAGTTAATCCGTTTCGACTCAAGTTTTATTTTCTACAAGTTTTGCTTCGCTTCCTCTTCGGCGATAGCAGAGAGCATGGGGATTACCGAGTCGGGGTTGAGAGACACCGACTCTATTTTATTTTGGATAAGAAAACGCAAGAAGTCTGGGTAGTCGGATGGAGCTTGACCACAGAAGCCGATGTATTTGCCACGCTCGCGACATTTTTGGATCGCCATCGCTACTAGAGTTTTAACAGCAGGATCGTTTTCGTTTGATATGTGCGCGACGATGCCCGAATCACGGTCTAGGCCGAGAGTAAGTTGAGCGAGGTCGTTGCTACCGATCGAAAATCCGTCAAAAATATCGAGGAATTCATCGGCTCGCAAAACATTGGTCGGGATCTCGCACATCACATAAACTTTGAGACCATCCTCGCCACGACGCAAACCTTCACCTTCCATAATCTCCAAAACTTTTCTACCTTCCTCCGGAGTGCGGCAGAAGGGGATCATGGGCACCACATTTTTCAATCCAAATTCATTTCTTATTTTCTTTATTGCCCTGCATTCTAGTTTAAATGCCTCGGCAAACTTAGGATCGTGATACCTCGAAGCACCACGCCAGCCAAGCATTGGGTTTTCTTCGTTTGGTTCATATCCGGCACCACCGAGCAAAGTAGCATATTCATTGGTCTTAAAATCGGAAAAGCGGACTACTACATCGTTTGGCCAAAAGGCGGCCCCGATCTGAGCGATACCTTCAGCTAGTTTGTCGATATAAAACTGTATCTTGTCTTCATAACCCAAAGTCACTTTCTCAATTTTATTTTTAAGAACAGTATCAAGTTTATCAAAATCAAGCAGAGCGTTTGGGTGTACACGGATACCGGAAGCGATGATGAATTCTTCTCTCGCAAGCCCAACACCTTTGTTTGGGATAAAAGAATACATAAAAGCGCTTTCGGGACTTCCTATGTTCATACAAACTTTTGTACGAGTTTCTGGTACTTGAGAGACATCGTGCACTTTTTCTTCCCACTCAAGTTTACCTTCGTAGACATATCCTGCTGTGCCACTAGAAGTATCTACTGTTATAATTTCTCCTGTTTTGAGCTTCGAGAGAGCATTGCCCGTGCCGATACAAGCAGGGATACCAAGCTCGCGAGATACGATAGCGGCGTGAGATGTCCTACCACCTTTTTCAGTAATGATGGCGCTTGCCATTTTCATGATTGGTTCCCAATCGGGATCAGTGATTTCGGTAACCAAAATTTCTCCTTCTTCAAATTCGTTTAATTTTTTGACATCTGTGATGATACGGACCTTGCCTGAAGCGATTTTTGTACCCACAGCTATGCCTTCAACTATCGGCTTTATTGCCTGCCCTGAGCTTGCTTGCTGTGAGCCTGTCGAACCAGTCGAATGGGTCTTCATTGAATACTCTGTAATGGTGAGATGGTCCTTTTCAGCTTGCACGGTCTCTGGTCGCGCTTGCACAATAAAGAGCTCATTGGTGATACCGTCTTTAGCCCATTCCATATCCATTGGGGTTGGCTTGCCAGCTTTTTGGGTATAATGATTTTCAATTTCAACCGCCCATTTGGCGAGAGTCAATATCTCTTCATTGGTCAATACAAAATTTTCCCTATCTTTCTTTTCCACTTCCACCTCTTTGATGGCCTTGGTAGCTGATGAAGAATTTTTACCAGAAGTCACATAAATCATTTTGCTTTCCTTGGAACCAATGGTCTTTTTTATGATAGAAGAAAAGCCTTGATCTAGTGTTGGTTTAAATACTAAATAAGAATCGGGGGTTACCTTGCCTTGCACTACCATCTCTCCCAAACCCCAGGACGCATCGATTTCAACCACACCTCGAAAACCACTTTCGGTATCAAGAGTAAACATCACTCCGGAAGAGCCCTTGTCGCTACGCACCATCTTTTGCACACCGACCGAAAGAGCCACATCAAAATGATTGAAACCTTTGTCGACTCGATAAGAGATGGCTCTGTCGTTCCAGAGCGAAGCAAAGGCCTCTTTGCTCGCCTGGATCACATTTTCGGCCCCAACCACATTGAGGTAAGTTTCGTGTTCACCGGCAAAACTGGCACCCGGCAGATCTTCAGCCGTCGCCGAAGAACGCACTGCCGTGTCAGCTTCTGACATTTGATAAGCGGCGGATAAATTTTTGTAAGCTTCTCTGATTTCTGTTTTTAGCTCCTCTGGCAAATCAGCTTTAATGATTTTTTCTCTGATTGTTTTGCCGACTTTCTGGAGTTTTTTGACATCGCCCGTATCCAGGCCTTCCAAGGTCTGCTTGATGAAATCTATTAAGCCGGCTTTTTCGATAAAATAACGATAAGCATGAGCGGTGATCGCAAAACCATTTGGCACCCTGATCCCTTTTGGGACCAAGGTGGTGTACATCTCACCGAGCGAAGCATTTTTCCCCCCAACCAAAGAAACATCGGAGATATTTACTTGATCAAACCAGAGAATAAATTTTTGATCTTTGTCTTCCATTTTATTTACTACTAATCATTATAATCAAGTCCGACACGTTTGACCCTAGTCTACCTGTTGATATTGCCCCATCTCCAATTTTTTTCCAAAAATTAAAACTGTCGCTTTCTTCCAAATATTTTTTTGGGTCCAATTTTAAGGACTTCGCTCTTTTTAAAATTGCCTTATCGGCCATGGCGCCAGCATGAGGAGTGTTGTCCCAACCGTCGGAAGCCAGAGAAGCAATCACCATATCTTGAGGCACATAAGAAAGAGCTGATAGCGCAAGCTCCTGGTTTCTGCCGCCAACTCCTTTGCCTTTTATATTAACCGTCGTCTCTCCACCAAACAAAACACAACTTTTGGGCTTGATCTTCATAGAAGCTATTTTTTTGCCGGCCTCCGAAGCGTTCCCAGAGAAAATGTCTGTTTCTATTTTTGAATCATAACCAAGTTCCTCCGCTTTTTCGTCCATTGCTTCGAGAGCGTTTTGGTTTGAGACGAGAAGAAAATTTTTCACTTTCGCGAAATATCTCGAGTCTTTTGGAGTCTCGATAAAACCGCCCGAAATCAAATCTTGGGAAATTTTGTATTTTTTTAAAATGTTTTGAGCGTCAGCGACAGTGGTCTCATCACGCACAGTCGGACCGGAAGCGATCATACCGAGATCGTCGCCAAGCACATCAGAAAAAATAAGAGAGGCGACTTGAGCGGGGAAGAGGAGTTTAGCCAAGCCGCCCCCCTGGACTTCGGATAGATGCTTGCGCACTGTGTTTAACTCAAAAATATCCGCTCCTTTTTCAAAAAGTTCGCGAGTAACATAGGTCAAAGATTCGCAATTTATTTCATGAGGAAGGCAAAGGAGGGATGATCCGCCACCGGAAATCAAAACGATAACCAAATCTTTTTCAGTTACGTCGGCGACCATTTCCAAAATTTGCTTAGTTACCGACACATTTGTTTCAGAAGGAAACGGGTGAGTGCCTTGGTAAGATTTTATCCGCTTCAACACACCGGCCTTTACATCAAGCACGATGCCTTCGGTCAACTTGTCACCCAAAATATCTTCGATAACCTTTGCTCCATCAAAAGCGCATTTTCCTATTCCAATGAAAAATATCCTCTCGAAAAACTGGCACTGAAATCCGACTCCGCCTTCAGACAAAGATTCGACACAGAAAGCATCACCGTTTATGGTCAATTTTGCTTTCAAAACTTTTTCAGTATTGATAGCCAAAAGACCCGCCTCAAGGATATCCAAGGCATCTTTTCGAAGCGTCTCATTTTCTTTGAGAAGCTCTGGTCTGTTTTTTATAAGAGACATTCATCTGCAATTTTAGCACCAAAATATTTTTGCATTGTCCAAAAAGTGGAAATCTTGCCTTGTCGGGGTGGGGAAAATCGAATTCCCGTCTCACGAACCCGAATCGTGTATACTACCACTGTACTACACCCCGCCTTTAACCACCCTACAGCGTGTGGGCGCGAGAGGATTTGAACCTCCACAAGATTGCTCTTATGGCGCCCTGAACGCCACGCGTCTACCAATTCCGCCACGCGCCCTTGCCAACACAATATAGCAGATTATATAATATTAGCATTAATATTTAATTAAAAATTATGGGAATGTTTTCAGGACTTTTTGGAGGAGGGGAACAGGAAGGACCAAAGGAGCCAACCATCGTTGATTCTCACGAGCAAGTAGACCCAAGCAAAGAGATTGAGAGGATAAGAAGAAGAATTGAAGAACTGGAGGCAAATGAAGAAGCGGGGGGTGACGAGTTAGAAGAGTTGAGAGTATTAAGACCAAAACTTGAAAACCTAGAGGGCCAACAGACTGGTAATTGACCAAATCTTTATAATCTGCTATTCTGTCGCCCATGTTAACAATAAGGATGCAAAGAGTTGGAAGGAAGCACGAGCCGATTTTTAGGCTTGTTTTGACTGATTCAAAAAACGGCCCGAAGAGCGGTAAATTCCTGCAGATTTTGGGCAATTATGACGCCAGGCGAGGTGAGCAGGCTACTTTTGATACAGACGCTGTAAAACATTGGATAAGCAAAGGGGCAAAACCCTCTGACACCGTTTTCAACATGCTTGTAGAAAGGAAAGTCGTTGAAGGCAAAAAAATAAACAAATTGCCAAAAAAGACTGCGACCAAAAAAGATGAGCCGGTAGCAGAAGCTCCAAAACCAGAGCTGGCTTCAACCGAAGAGCCGTCAAAAATAGAAGAAAAAAACACGGAAACAAAGACAGAAGAAGAAACAGTTGAAGGAGAAAAACAGGTATAATATACTATAGGAAGTCCGAGACGAATTATTAATTTAGTAAAAACCGAAATGGAACAAGACGCGCAATTTTTGGATTATGTAGTAAAAGGATTGGTAGATCACCCGGAGTCGGTAAAAATTACCCGCACAGTCGACGAAATGGGAGTCCTCCTGGGGCTTGATGTGCACCCTGATGACATGGGTAAAATCATCGGCAGAAGTGGCAACACCGCAAAAGCTATCAGGATTTTGCTTCGAGTGGTAGGTATGAAGAACAATGCCAGAGTAAACCTCAAAATCAACGAACCAGAAGGAGGCAGGCGAGAGCGAAGCGGTGAATCATCTACACAGTCCGCCAGCATGAGATCAGTAGATGACGTGATGGAAGACCTCAAGTTGTAATGCATTTTCACATCGTCACATTATTTCCGGAGTCTTTCGACTCATACGTCAGCTCGTCCATCTTGGGGCGAGCTGTTCGTAATAACAAAATAAAAATAAAATTTTACAATCCAAGAGATTTTGTGCGACCCACAAAAGCACAAGCCAAAAACCAAAAACCTTATTTGAGAGTTGATGACAAGCCATACGGAGGCGGAGCAGGGATGGTGATGGAAGCTATGCCTATTATAAAAGCAGTCGAAAAAGCCCTTCGACTGGTTCGACAGGCTCACAGCAAGCAAGCTCAGGGCAAACAAAAACCTCTGATAATTTGGCTAAACCCCTCCGGTAAACAATTTAGCAACGAAGAGGCGGAAAAGATTTCAAAAAAATATTCCGATGTCGTCATAATCTGCGGGAGATATGAGGGAATAGACGCAAGGGTTAAGAAAATTTTTAAAGTCCGTGAATTTTCAATCGGGCCCTATGTGCTTACTGGAGGGGAGCTTCCAGCTATGGTGATTTTGGACACAGTATCAAGAAGAATACCTGGAGTATTGGGAAAAATGGAGTCATTAGAAGAGAATAGGGTAGCGAGCAGTGATGTTTACACGAGACCAGAGGTTTTGAAGTATCCACCGGCTGGCGGAAAAAAATATCGCGTTCCAAAAATTCTCCTCTCCGGCAACCATAAAAAGATTGAGGAGTGGAAGAAAAATAAAAAATAAAACATAAATAAAAGCAAAAACCCGCCATCTAGGGCGGGTTTTTGCTTAAACCAAATTTTGAGCGCAAAAAAGACGTCTCTTTTGAGCGTTATTTGGTTAAGCCGAAAGAGAAATACGTTATTCGGCCCCTCAACTTCTCTCGGGGTAAATGGACTTTTCTTTCGGTTCAGCAAAGAGCTAAACCTACAAGTATTCTATCAGAAATTTAGAAATAATAAATTGGGGATAAACCCGGACTTTTTGCATGATTTTTAATGAATAGAGGAGTAAAATTAAGAGAAGAAAATTATTCAACAAATTTTACAAAACATGGAAAAATTTGAAATACCAATAGGAGTAGCGGAAAAAATGGAGAATGGGGCAACTAGGGCAGAAAAAATAAAAGAAGCGCAAATAAGAGTGGTGGGACTATTTAAAGAAGCATGGCAAGAAGCGTAAAAGCCAAAGATCCGATCGATTACATGATCATCCAAGCTCGGCAAGAAACCGAGATTGCGGAGAATATCATAGAAAAAATCAGAAACGGCGACAGCGATGACGCCTCGAGCAAATACTACGAAGAAAAGTTGGCGCTTAAAATGCTTGATTTCTTTAAAGAGGAAGAGAAAGTTATAACCCTTTACGCCGAAGCAAAGCAGAGCTATCCGTTTCTCGCGGAGTTGATGGAAAATAAGAGACCCTACCTCAAGCAACTTCTCGAGGAAGCAACAAAATTATTTGAAAAAAGTTTATTAGAAAGATGAAAGTAGAAAACGATTTAATTGAAAAACATCTAGACAACATCCGCGCCCTGCAGTCGCCATCGGGTCTCTTCATGGCCTCTCGGAGCAATGTCTCTACCGGATACAACAAAGCCTGGCTCCGCGACAATTTTTATACATGTTTGGCGTTTGAAGAAATAGAAGATTGGGAAACGGTCATTAAAACCTGGAAAGCAATTCTCCAGATTTTCATCAAACACAAAAACAAAATAGACTGGGCTTCCAAAAACAAGCCGGTGTCCACTTTTCAATACATTCATGCAAGATACCACCCGGAGACTTTTGAAGAATTTTGGGAAGAGTGGGGCAACAAACAAAATGACGCGGTGGGCGCAGTGCTTTTCAAACTGGGCGACCTGGAAGAGAGGGGAGTTAAAATTATGGAAACACCAGAAGAGAAGCTTTTGGCGCAAATACTCGTAGACTATCTGGAGTCGATAGAATATTGGCACGACCCGGACAACGGAGTCTGGGAAGAATATGAAGAGGTGCACGCCTCTTCTGTCGGCGCCTGCGTTGCCGGACTAAAAAAGATCCGTTCGATCTCCGGTATCAAGATCCCTGATTATCTGATAACCAAAGGAGAGGAGTCATTGAACAAACTGCTCCCTCGCGAATCAAAAAGCAAGTTCACCGACCTTGCAGAGCTTTCTTTGATTTACCCGTTCAATGTTGTCTCTCAAAATCAAGCGAGAGAAATCCTTAGGCATATAGAGTACCACCTCGAACGCGACCGTGGCGTCATAAGGTATAAAAACGACAGATATTACAATAAAAATGAGGATGGTTATAGCGAGGAGGCCGAGTGGTGTTTTGGCTTTCCGTGGCTCTCAATTATTTACGATCAATTGGGCGACCTCTCCCACTCCAATGAAGCTTTGCGGGATAAGGAAAAATCTCACGAATATCTCCAAAAATCCATGAATACTATTTACAAAGACCAAATACCCGAACTTTACTATTCTGATTCAAACAAACCCAACGACAACACACCACTCGCCTGGGCCGAATCGCTGTTTGTAGTAGCGCTTTTGCGGATATCTAGATAAGGTTATACTTTAATATATGGAAAAAATAAACAATATAAGCATCATAAAAAATAAAGATACCGAAAACTTAGAGAATTTAGAGCATGATAAAGAGTTTATATTTGATACTTTAATTTTGGCAGAAATAGTTGATTCTTTTATTGTTGATTTGGAAGAAGCCGGTTTTGAGAAAGAAGAAGTGGACGAATTTTTAGAGGAAATAAATAAATATGATAATGAGGCCATAAAGGGAATTCTTGCGATACCAAAAGAATTGAGAGGAAAGAATTTTGTTAGATATAAAGAAGAGATAGATAATAATAAAAACACGATAGCAAAAATAGTAGCCCAATTAAATAATTCAGCATATAAAAACGGGTACACCTTAGGTTTCCATGTTTCAAAAGCAGATATATTACCAGAAAATGGAGTATGGGAAGTTAAAGGGAAAGAATTAGACGACCGAGATGATATGACTATGGCGTATTATAGTTTGGATTATAAAAATATATACAGAATTGATAGAGGGAAAAACCTCTACGTAGTAAGAGCAAAAATAGGAAATAATACTGAACACAAAAGAGATACTTCGAATAATTGGGGAAGGGCGAGTTCACTTTCAATTATTCATAAAATAGATCTTGCTAAAATAGACGAAAAAGTAGAAGAAAGAATAAAACAAGCAAAAGAAGAAATACGAAGGGACGCCGCTTGAAAAGCTAGCGTCCCCTGAAAAATTCCAGAATTCTGGTGATCTTAGCCACGATCGTAGAATTTGAAACTTTTTTGTTTTTCCTTGCCAAAATCATGGCCACCAGAACCTGCTTAATGGTCGGTCTCATGACCCACCTCCTTCCGTTCATTATACATTAAGACAAAAATAAGTCAAATTTTTTATAGGGCATAGAGCACAAGGGGCACCCTTGTTGTTTGGAACAAAATTGACACGAAAGCAAGCGTGAAATAGGATTTTGGGAGAAAGGAAAAATAAAAAATGCATCGTGTAATGGCCATGATGGCCGGTCTTGATATTTTGGTTGGCGGACTGATCGGCGGACTTTTCGATTGGCAAGGAGTTATCATTCTGCTTTTGGTTTCTGGCGCTTGGCGTTGGCGAGACCAACGAAAATTCGTGATGACAGCGGACCAAAGCTTGGTCAGCCTGTATCGAGATATGTTTATGGCTGGAGTAATAATCGGAATGATGATCCAATACTTCTGGCCATCATCTCTGCTCAAATAAGAGCCGCGCTCGGGGGACAATAGTCCCACCGAGCGTGATTTATTTTTTGGATGTAAAGCACAAACAAAACAGCCCAAGTTTGGCCTATCGCCCAAACTTGGGCTGTTTGTGTTGTTTAAGAAATTTAAAAATGTCGAAAGAGCAATATCTTTTGGTCCAAGTGCCATAAAACGAACCTCCTATCACAGTTTAAGCATATTTAATCAAAAACAACAAAGATGCTCTTAAAAAATTGGGCTTAAGTATCTCCAGCATTCAAGGCCCCGGCACACCGAAGAGGTGTGGCCGGGGCTTTTTCTTTATCCCCAAGTTGGGCTTGACAGGGTAAGATTGATTTTTATTTAAATTTATGTTTTCCTTGTAAAAGAGAGGATCATTAACAATGGAAA
>DATDVC010000032.1:0-2466 GCA_036517695.1 Minisyncoccota bacterium | reverse complement strand
GCGTGACAACGACCAATACCGATGATTTGAATATTGGTCAAGTGTTGGAGTATGCTCTGGAAAATTTCGACTATATCGCTCCTATGGTTTACCCTTCGCACTATCCGCCCAAATTTAACGGCTGGCCTGATCCCAACAAGGTGCCGTATGAGATTGTTAATTTTAGTATGCAAAGCGCGGTTAGCAGAGCAATTTTCTTGCTTAGCGAAGTATCAACTACCACTCGTTCGACAAGCTCAGGGCAAGCCACCACTACCGAGCCAGATTACTACCTTATGAAAAGAATAAACCCTCTCCAACTTCGTCCGTGGCTTCAAGATTTTGATTATCCAGTGCCCTATACGAGCGATATGGTCCGCAAGCAGATCCAAGCCACCTACGACGCCGGTCTTGATAGTTGGATGCTTTGGGATCCGAGAAACGAATATACTCCAGGCGCCCTGCTTTCAGATTAATCAGTTTCCCCTCCTCGACATAAGAAGGGGCTAAGGAGTGGTATAATAAAAATGATGGATAAATCTAATCACATCACATACTTCGCCGAGACTGACGCTCGAAGCAAGCGGGTGAAGTTTGGCATTAAAGACGAAGATCGGCTCCGCCATATCTACTCGATCGGCAAAACTGGAATGGGTAAGTCAACCATGCTCGAGAACATGGCTATCCAAGATATCCAAAACGGCAATGGCATGGCTTTCCTTGATCCGCACGGAAAGACCGCCGATCTCTTGCTCGACTACATTCCGGAACATAGATTGAAAGATGTGATTTATTTTGCCCCCTTCGATATTGATTTTCCGATTTCGTTCAATGTGATGGAAGACGTTGGCCCCGACAGGAGGCACTTGGTGGTAAGTGGCCTTATGAGCGCGTTTGAAAAAATTTGGGCTGACGCGTGGTCGGCAAGAATGGCCTATATTTTGCAGAATACATTGGCGGCGCTTCTGGAATTTCCTGGAGCGACCTTACTTGGTGTTAACAGGATGTATACCGACAAGGAGTATAGAAATAAGGTGATCGAAAATGTAACGGATCCGACCATCAAATCTTTTTGGACTGAAGAATACGCAAAATATACCGATCGCTATACCCAAGAAGCTACGCCTGCCATCCAAAACAAAATCGGCCAATTTACGGCAAACCCTCTTATCCGAAACATAATCGGCCAGCCCGGCTCGTCTTTCGATATGAGAAAGATAATGGATGAGAAGAAAATACTCATAGTCAATCTTTCAAAAGGTCTGGTGGGTGAAAATAACGCAAATCTTTTGGGTTCGATGCTTGTTACAAAAATTTATCTTGCCGCCATGTCGCGCTCGGATGCTAATCCGAGAGAAATGGCTAAGCTTCCAAATTTCTATCTCTATGTCGACGAATTTCAGTCTTTTGCAAACAAGAGCTTTGCCGATATTTTGTCGGAAGCCAGAAAGTACGGCCTCTCTCTCAATATAACTCACCAATATATAGAACAAATGCCGGAGGAGGTGAGGGCGGCGGTTTTTGGCAATGTTGGCACCATGATCACTTTTCGTGTTGGCTCGTTTGACGCGGAAATTTTGGAAAAAGAGTTTGCTCCTGTGTTTACCATGGAAGACATTGTTAATTTGGGGTTTGTGCAGATTTATCTGAAGCTGATGATTGAGGGAGTCGCCTCTTCTCCTTTTTCGGCTACAACACTACCGCCGATCCCAAAACCCACCAATTCTTTCAGAGAAACTGTCTTAAATATGTCCAGACAAAATTTTGCTAATCCAAAAGCAGATGTGGAGAAAAAAATAAAAGAATGGCATTTGCCGGAGCAAAGAAGTGAATCAAGAATCAAGAATCAACCAATCTCACCGGCTGGCAGGGAATCAAGGTTAGAAAAAAGAATGGAACCAAAGAAAGAAGAGCCGAGAGTTGAAATAAAAATAGAAACTAAGAAACCAGAAATTAAAATAGAAAAACCTAAATTTGAACCAAGGGAAGAAAAAAATAATAAAAACACTCTTGCGAATGCTATAGAAGAGGCGATGAAGGGGCGACCTCACCCCAGCCCTCTCCTCCGCCCGGATGACCCGTTCGGACGGGTTGTGAAGGGGAGGGAAAACAAAGATGAAGAAAAAAAAGAGGCAAAACCGATTTCATTGGGTGAGTTGAAAAAAGATGAGAAAAACAAAAACAAGGAAGCGACTCCCGAAAACAAAAATGCGCTGAAAGAAGCGCTTCAAAAAGTAGCTAGAATCCAACCTCCAGAATCTAGGAAAGAGGAAATCAAGACAAAAAACACAACACGAGAGGTGCCGGAAGATGTCCTTCGCGGTATTTTGAAAGGGAAGTAAAATGTGTTAAAATAAGGCGTAAATCGTTTATGCCAAAAAAAGTTTTAATATTTTCAGTTACTTATTATCCGAGACTGGTTGGCGGTGATGTGGTCGCGGTTAAGGAAATCACAAACAGGATTGATCCTAAAGAATTTGAATTCCA
>DATDVC010000031.1:0-4812 GCA_036517695.1 Minisyncoccota bacterium | reverse complement strand
CGCATGGTGGTCGGAAAAGTCATAATCATTAAAAAAGGATCGGCCTCGCCCGAAGAGGCCAAACTTCCTTCGGGAGAGCTTAAGATTCCGGCGCGTCTTCAAATCGTAAAGGGTGAAAACTCAAGCGTCGAGATTGACATTCTTTCGGAAAAATCGCTTCACACCGCAACCGACGGAAAATACATTTTTATGCCGGTCCTGCGCGTGGAAACCCGCTCGAACGTAACGAGCTTCCAAGTCCGACAAAACCTCGTAACGATCATTGGCGGTACGCCGGTCTATGACGCATCATTCGGCATGGACGAGAACGGAAACGCAAAAGACAACTACCGCCTGAGTCCTGCGGCAAAACTCGAGATCGTAGACGATAAAATAAAAATCACCCCGCAATAAATCCCACCTCGCTCACCAAAAAGCCCCCGTGCGGGGGCTTTTTGGGATGAATGGGATATTCTGAACTTTGGACGAACCTACTTTGAACGGAACTAAGGAAGCCGCCCCGCCGCCGCTCGCTACCACTCGCCACCCAGCAAAAAAGTTTTCTTCGCTTTTCCTGATTTGCGCGCGCCGTATTTTTTCTTCTAAAAGGAAAAGAAAACTTTTTTGCTGGGTTCTGCTCTCAACGAGCAGGGTGGCGGGACTGGCCTCATTCTGATTTCGCTCGGGCATGGCGGAATTCCCCCCACACCCCCCTTCCGCCATGCCCTCGCTTCGGCGGCGGCTTGACTCTAAAATCATTCTCTCAACTTGTTTTGTTTGCTCGAACAGCAAATTCAAACAAAGCTTTGTTTGAATTTCTTTTTCTAATCGTGTCAATCTGCACATTCTGGAAACCAACCGCTGACATCAATTCTCCATACCATTGTTCCGCCGGAACTACATGTCCGTAAAAAGAAGAATTACCAACTATGTAAACAAGCTTTGCTCCTGGATTGAGAACTTTGTTTATAGAATCAAAATGTTCCCACATATCATAAAAGTATTTTTTTACGTACGTACTCAATAAACGTCCATTCTTGTCGTGAGCGTTGGCTATTTTTTTGGCAAGAGAATCAATCGTCTTGATCGGAATATCTCTTTCGTCAGACCAACTATTCAGTTTGCTTGTTGCAGTACCCCAGGTGCCCCCAATCGCTTTCCAGTCCAATTCACCGGCCTCTTTTGCCTCTTCCAAGAAACCAAGCCAGTACATATATGGCCTGAGTTCTCTTATGTAGCTCATTCGATTTACATACGGGGGAGAAGTAATAACTATGTCTGCCTTTTGTGGAATATTTATTCTTCTAGCATCGACTTCAACGACCCTAACCTTGCCGCTTAGGGGAGTTTCTGCACCCTCAATAATTTTCTTTACGCTGCAGGAAAAGGAATCAAACACTTCCTGATCTTGTTCGGTGTAGAGAAGCTGGGTTTGCGGCACTTCTTTAAAGGATACGGATTGATGATTAAAAGAAGCATTGCTGACTTTGATTAAAGTATTACAGAAACCAATTAAAAGCAGGTCATTTTCTTTCTCGACCGAAAGAGACTTCATAGCCGCCCTAAGTCGCGCGAGAGCATTAAGTCGTGAAGGGCCCCACCATCTTTCAATGTTATGAATCGGCGGAGTCCAAAGGTCTTTGATATCGCGTCCTTCTGCAACTGAAAGCACTTTGTCCAATTTCGCACGAGCACGCGATATTTCTATTTTTGAATAATTATAAGATTTTGCTTTTGCTAACCAAATTAAGAATGGATTAAGGTCGGTGAGTATGGCGTCATGTCCGCTTTCTGCCGCACAAATTCCAGTTGTTCCCGTTCCACTGAACGGATCTAAAACAACGCAAGAGGGGTCATAGTTACTAAGTTCCTGCCTAACAAGGTGCACCGAGTATGCTGGCGTGAGTCGCAACCAATCATGCCTCCCGATACCTTTATTTGCTTTAAAGGTTAAGTGGGCGTTCTGTCTCTTGTTTTGTAAGGTGGCGTTACTCATGGGGATTTAAAAGGGATGAGAGGATTTCTGAAACCTCTTTTCTTAATGCTTTCTTATTTCTCTCAAAAAAATCTTGCAAATCATATTCGAGAATCTTTTTAGAGAAGGCGAACGTGCTCGTTGTCTCGTCCTCCAAGTTTGGCACTCCGGCAAGCACACCCCATTTGCCGACCTCATATCTTAATCTAATGTCGGTGTCTAACTGCGAGGACATCACCGTGAGTACGGGTATGTATTTTCCCGCTATCGCTTGCGCCGCATTATGCAAATCGGCGTTTTGTCTTTTTGAATCCTTGCTCTTGTATCCTTGCCTAACTTCAAAAACGGCTCCATCAATTTGAGTGAGGATTTTAAGTTTCGTTCTCATCTTTTTCAACCAGGCATCAACTCTCTTTTTTGCTCCCACGTCCTTGATATCGCTCAAAAGAATACGCCCATCAAGGTAGAGAGTTCTAATCGCTCCGGATTCTTCTGCGACTTCATAACTCCAATTTGCTTGCTCTGTGGTCAATCCAAGTTGATCCTTAATGATTTGACGAAAGAGCCGTTCGCAACCTATTCCAAGCTGGCGATACAAGGACGTCATGCCTCCCGCCGCTTTATGTGCGGCGTACATCAACGGGGAATCAAACCCTATCCACGAATAAAGTGGGTCTGCGCCGTATACTCTCGTGAAATCTTCAAGAGTATATCCATTTTCACTTTGTCCTTGCCCAAACTTTGGAGTGTAATCAGCACACTTTCTTAGTGGCTCCAAGATAAGCTCTCGGTAAGTTTGATCATTTTTGGCAGTGTCCATACATTTGATTTTAACTCTTTTTTCTCTTTCGTGTTAGTACGTTTTCATCAAGGAGACGCATGAGTAAGCTGGCGAGAGATAGATACTCGATGGTTTTTAGTGGATCGCGTTGAAGAAAATTCAAGTGTGCTTTCCGGTCCCGCACCCCAACGATTCCCTTAAACAGGCTCATTAGTCCGCGTTGCTCCGCTTTATCCAAACTCGTTTTCAGAGCATTGAACTTAATCTTCGGACGCTGATTGTCGCAACCGAAAACATGATTCATCAGATCGTCGCCGTCCAAATCTCGTCCATTCCCATTTTTGGGGTATCCGGTTTTGATTTTAACTTGGTCGATTACCTCGACAAGGGCATTTTGAATTGCCCCCTTGAAATCGTTATTCTCAAACTGCTGAAAGGCAACTTCCTTTATTCGCGGGTGGAAGTCATATCGCACAAAAAGCTCTGTTCTTTTGCCTGATGGAGATGATATTGGGTGCTTCTGTATGTATTTCCATTTTCCGGCCGTTTTTATGCGCGTGAGAAAGTCACTTGATCTAACGGCACGCATAAGAGCAACGCCCAAACTCGAAGAGCGAAAATGATAACCCTTGGCGGCAAAACCACCGGATATTTCAGAGAGTTCTCTGGCCTCGGAGAAAAACCCTTCTTGCCAAAGGGTTTTCAAAAGTTCTGGTAATGATACTGAATTCTTATTTTTCATTGTCAGTAAATGGATATTTTTGAATATACTCGTAGTTGGTTCTCTTGCCTCGACGAGTTAAATGTTTTGCTCGTTTTAATGCCATGCCTAATTCCGGAGTTGAGAAGTTATAGCCACCATCAGACAAATTTTTGACGACTTGGGCATATTTTTTCCAAGATTTAAAAAATCCTTTCAACCAGAGAAGTTTCAAGCTGTCAGGCGCGCTTTTCGCAATTTTATTATTTCCTTTTCGCATAAACTTTTTTACCGCCTTCTTTTAATCCTACTAATATCCCGCCGGTTTTTGAGAGATTATTCAGCGGAGTTTGGACGGCTTGGTTACTATAGTGATACTCATGGCTCGCCAGAGCTTTTTTAATCTCCCCAAATTTTCGTTTTTGATCGAAAAAACCATTAGACACCAGTAATCTTAATCCGCCTGTCGCACCTTTGAAATCTCCCCTGCCTACAAATTTTGGTTTTGTTTTGTTGTTGGCAAAAACAGCGCGCTCAAGCTTTTCTACGCGAGTAACCAAATCCATAATAGTTTTTCCGTCTTTAGACATATCTTAAATTAGTTAACATATAACCAGTGCTTTTTATCTTTTATCCTTCGCAATTGCCTTTTTCGCACAAGACGCAATAGTGCTGGAGAAAGCGAAGTAACTGGATAATAATGCCCCTGTTCCTCCAATGCGATTTTTATCGCGCCAAGCCCCTTTGGTTTTTTAAAAAATCCGCCATCAATGAGTTCCGAGATTAAATTTACAGGGGTAGCCTTTGGTTGTCCCTTGTGTTTACCACCCGTCTTTACTGGAGCAGGCGGGTCATTCGATATCCCGCCTTTCATCTGCACGACTAAAGCGGCTACCTCCTGTGGGGTACCCTCAATTGTTACTTTGGTTCCGTCTTTTGTTGTAATGTGTGCTTTGGCCATATTCAATTATTCCATTTTATGATACTATAAGGATATATGAATATGATTTTAGAGTCAAGCCGCCGCCGAAGCGAGGGCATGGCGGAAGGGGGGGTGGGGGGAATTCCGCCATGTCCGAGCGAATACAGAAAGAGGCCAGCCCCGCCGCCCTGCTCGTTGAGAGCAGAACCCAGCAAAAAAGTTTTCTTTTCCTTTTAGAAGAAAAAATCGGGCGCGCGCAAATCCGAAAAAGCGAACAAAACTTTTCTTTGGTGTGGCGAGCCTTAGCGAGCGGTGGCGGGGCGGTTCAGTCGTTCCGCTCAAAATAGGTTCGGATTTTGTCGTATAATTGTACCAGTATTAAACTTTCAGGAATTTTGCCAAAACGAAAAGCCAAATCAACCCTACCGCCAGAAACATTTTCTTCGGTGGTAACT
>DATDVC010000030.1:0-16114 GCA_036517695.1 Minisyncoccota bacterium | reverse complement strand
CAGAAAGGCCTCTTCTTTGGGGAAAAGAAGAGTTCTAGAGAAAAGGAAAAATGCTTCCCCGATTTTTCGCACAAAGAAATAATTTATCAAACAAAAAAACCGTCCTCGGAATTTTTCGGGGAACGGCTTTTTTGTTTGGTCGATTACTTCTCGGCCCGAGGAGCTCTTATGCATAACTCGGGCCGGGAAGGAAAAAATTAACAGGTAAATTGAATTACAATATGAAAAAAGTTATAGCAATAGGTGCAATCGCAGCTTTCGTTCTTAGCGCTTCAACTGCTTCGGCGTTTTTCCAATTCCCTTCTCAACAAGGATCTGATTTGGATATAAACATCAACGTAGACAGCGATGCTTACGTTAAAAATGTAGTTGATACGACCGCTTCAACTGGCGGCAATTCTTCAACTGGCGGTAGCGCTAGAAACAGAGTAAAGGGTGGCAGTGTAGACAATACTACTGCGAACGGCGGTGACACCGGAGATATCGACACAGGTGATGCTGTGGCCACGTCTTACGTTGACAACTATGTGAATGACAACGAAATTTCAGTAAAAAGCGACTGCGGATGCCGCGGTGATGCTGACATAGATGTCGATGTAGACAGCGACGCAACAGTTAAAAACTATGTTGATACAAAGGCAAAGACTGGTTACAACACTTCTCTTGGAGGCAGCGCTTCCAATAAAGTTAGAGCAAAGTCTTCGTCTCACCACGGTCTATTCTTCTCGTGGGGATCTTCTAATAACAGTGTAAGCGACACCACGGCAAATGGTGGCGATGCTGGAGAAATCAACACTGGAGATGCTGATGCGTGGACTGAAATAGTCAACGTAGTCAACAGCAACGTAGTTCGAGTGCGCCGATAAAGCGCGTCTCCCCAGGCCTGTCTTTGACGGGCTTCGGGCTAAGCCTGGTGTGTCGCGATGGGCGTCATTATTTGGCTTATCCGGAGATATGTTTAGAAATTTTTACCTATTCTTGTTTGTGATTATATTGGTTCTTGGGTTGTCGAGCCAAGTTTTTGCGACCACGGTCATAAACGAGGTTTCAACTTCCGCCTCAACGGGGGAGGGTGGCAAAACAAATTCTTACATAAAAGTTCTGACCGAGATTGACGGGGAGGTAGTAGAAAATATCGAAAAAGAGCATGGTCAAGAGGCAGAAATCGAAGAGATCGAGTTGAAGATAAGCTTGGCAAGAAAAATATTAAATTATGTTTTTTCACTACTTAATTTCCAATAGGCGCAAGATAACCGAAAAGGTATTTGTGATTTTTTTGATCGCAGGGTTTTCAAATTTGGCTTTTACCACAAACATGGTTACTTTTGCTGAAGGCGATGGAGCAGAAGTTCAATCCACAGAAACTCCAACCGAAACAAGCAATCTTGTGACAGAAGAGTCTGAACCAACACCCCAAGAACCAGCGCAAGACGCCGAGGAATTAGTTACTTCTGAAAATACTCCCCCAGAAACAGAATTAGAAACGAAATCCGAAGAAGAGAAGCTACCTGAAAATGGAGATATTGAGAGCGGAGACGCTGTGGCTAGCACCGATGTTTTAAATCAAGTCAACACAAACGAAGTAGATTCCCAAGGTGAAATAGTTTTGGTGTCTGGTTCTTTTGGAGATTCTTCACTTGATTTGCGGGAATTTGACGTTGCGACTGCAACTCCAAATCAATCAAGTTCGACGTGCTCCAATTGCTTGGCAAGTACCACTCTTGAAAATCAAAATACAGCAACCATTACAAATGAAATATTGGTAAAGGCTGAAACCGGAGGCAACACAGCAAGCTCTAGTGGCTCAAATATCACAACAGGAGACGCTCTATCTGCTGCAAACGTAGTCAATGCAGTAAATACCAATATTGTCGATTCAAACTACATGCTTCTTGTTTTCAATAATTTAGGCGATTGGTCTGGGGACTTTGTCTTGCCCAACGGAGATTTTTTCAATGACTTCCTCTCTCTTTTTGGCTCCGACTGCAACTGCAAAAAAAGCGAAGACATATCGAGCGATAGCAATGCAAATGTTTTGAACAATGTGGATGTTTCTTCAAATAGCGGAGAAAACCAAGCCGGAGCAGACATAGACACCGGAGATGCTCTCGCCAATTCAAATGTGCAAAATCTAGTAAACACAAACATATACAAAAATTCTTCTTTTTATCTCCTAATAAAAGTTTTTGGCGACTGGAGTGGTAATATTTTCAACCTTCCAGACAACATAGCGCTTCAAAACACCAAAGAAGGGATTGTTCTTTACAATAAAAACCAAAACCCGTCGCTAGACGAGAACAATTTTTCTGATACAGACAGTATTTTAAAAATTTCCAATAATAATTTTTCCGAGATAGAAAACAGTGTAAAAGTTGAAGCCAACACAGGGGATAATCTAACCGGAGAAAGTGGGCTCATACAGACCGGCAATGCTTATGCGGCAGCAAACGTGGTCAATGTGGTAAACACAAACATAATAAGCTCCAACTGGATGATGGCTTTGGTTAATGTGCTTGGTGACTGGAGTGGCAACATTTCTTTTGGACAGCCCGATCTTTGGGTTGGCACCGTTGCAAATATAGATGGCAAAGCAGAGGCCGGCTCGAACGTATTTTTCACCACCACTGTTAAAAATAGGGGAGACGCGAGAGCGAGTGACATAAACGTGCTTACCAGATTAAAAACATCGCATTTCAGTTTTATGCCGGAAGAAAAAAGTTTTAATATTCACAAAATCGAATCCTTGCTTCCGGGAGAAAGCGCCGAAATTAGTTTTTATGGCCACATAGATCTGTATGCAAACGGAGATGAAATTTTGATAGAAAGCCACGCGAGTTCCCTTGAAACTGATGCCAATATCAAAGACAACAGAGATAAGCTGTCTTTCGTTGCGACTTACAACCCAGGTGCAATAAATTTGCCACAAAAATCATTTTCAAATTCTTACCCTGATATTTCCCTCTCAAAAACACACACCATGCCAAATAGTATAATAATAGACGGAGTGGAGATGGTGCCCCAGGGAGAAAAAGTTGATTTCAAAATCGTGGTCAAAAATGAAGGCGGAGATGCTTATGAGGGGGTTCTTTATGACGAACTTGTGGCGGAAAACGGCAGAGTACTAAACAGCCAAAGCTGGGAACTCGGGAAAATTTTAGCCAACGAAGAGATCACAGTGAGCTATACCATGGATTTCAACGAAGATGTTCCGGCTGGCGCCTATGTCAACTATGCGTGGCTTGAGGCCAAAGACGGGAACAGCGTAAAAGGCCTGCGTAAAAGCGCTGACTCGCAGGTCGTTTCAGATACGGTAATTGTCGCTCCCAAACCGGAATTTAAAGCGGAAATAAAAGAAGTTGAAGTGGTCGTCGAAGATAACAGCGGAGAGATCCTTGGGGTCTCAACGGAGATGCCAAACATTCTTAGGAAACCAATAGATCAAACTTCTCAATTCCATGAATTTCTTACCGGTATTTGCACCGAAGAGAGCAACGACGAAAAAGCCAATGATCTTCTGGCAAACTCCAAGGGCATGCTGCTTGGTCTCTCGCTTTTGCTTGTCATGCACAGAGTAAAAAAGGTTCCGACCAATTTGTTTTTGGTCTAAGGAATGCTATATTCTAAGGATGAAAATGCGCCGTCTGGCTAGCTTAAAAATTGTTATTTTCGGACTGTGTTTGGTGATCGCAGTCGCTTTTTTCGTGCCATCGTTTAAAAATGCGGCGTTAGACTCAATTTCCGCTATTTATGCGTCTGTCTTGATAAAGCTTACAAACAGAGATCGGGTGCTGGCAAATGTCGAGGAACTTAGGGTAAGCCCGGTTTTGGAACACGCCGCTCAAATGAAAGCCGACGATATGGCAAACAGGGGCTACTTTTCGCACAATACTCCAGAAGGAGAAACTCCTTGGTACTGGTTTGATAAAGCCGGATATAAATACAAATATGCGGGTGAAAACCTAGCAGTTAACTTTAACGAAAGCGAAGATGTGCAAACTGCGTGGATGAATTCGCGTGGCCACTTTTTAAATATCATCAACCCAAAATATACCGAAATCGGCATTGCCACCTCGACTGGCATTTACAAAGGTAGGGAAGCGGTATTTGTTGTTCAGATGTTTGGAACTCCGGAGTAAATCATTTCCCTCTGTGTAACTCCAAATAGATATCTTCGAGGGCTTTGACGGCGTCGCCGGCGGCGATATTGTTTTGATGATAGAGAGTGTCGGTGCAGTCGCCGGCCGCCCAGATGCCGGAAGCACTTGTTCTCTGGGTTTTGTGATCAATTTTTATTCTCTTGAGTTCATCCATCTCTACCAAACCATCAACAAAATCGGTAGCCGGAATGTGGCCTATTTCCACAAAAATCCCTTCAGTTTTGAGTTCTATGTTGTCGTCGGCGAAAGGAGCGGTTTTTTTATAAATTATTGAAGTTACAAATTTGTCTCCTCTGATTTCAGTTGGCGTCGCATTTGAAATGACCTTCATCTTTGGATTTTGCGAAACTTTTTCTACCGTGACTGGATCGGCCCTAAACTCACCACGGGAAAGCAGAGTTACACTTTTGCAATAAGCCAAAAGTTGGGCCGCCGCTTCAAAACCGGCATTTCCTCCACCGATAATCACCACATCTTTACCGGCAAAAAACGGTCCGTCACAGGAAGCGCAGTAGGTGATGCCTTTGCCTTCAAATTCTTCCGCTCCCGGGATTTCAAGTTTTCTTCTTGAGCCACCCGTAGTGATCAGAACTGATTTCGTCGAATATTCGCCTTTGTTTGTAACAACCGAAAACGAATCGCCCGTTTTTGAAACTCGAGATACTCTTTCGCCCTCTTTGACATCCACAACCTGTCCTGCATAAAATTTGACGTGCTCCTTCAGATTTTTGGCCAGATCGATACCAGAGACGGCTATCGTGCCGATCCAATTTTGGATTTCGTTTGATTCTGCGCTTTGTCCACCAAAAGACTCCGCGATTAGCGCGGTCTTAATTTGTTTCCTTGCGGCATAAACTCCAGCCGCCGCCCCCGCCGGCCCCCCACCGATGATTATAAGGTCGTACATGGGGAGAATTATACTACTTTAGCTTCGATCTTCGCAAGAAAGCGGGAACGGCGCCCCATTCGTCATCGTCGTCTATGATCACATTTTGCTTTTTTTCTTCGTTTTCATCTTTCTCGTCGTCCTTTCTTTCTTCCCTGTCTTTTTCTTTATCTTTACCAAAAACACTGTTGAAAATCCTTCCTTTAGATCCTTCATCAGCTTCTTCTTTAGGAGCAAAAAGGTTGCTTCCTTTCATAAAATTTTCAGGGAATCCGGCGGCAATCACGGTAATTTTGACTTCGCCCTTCTTTAATCTGTCATCTTTTACGGTCCCAAAAATTATTTTGGCGTTTGGGTCGACTGACTCGGTGATAAGTTTGGCCGCATCGTGTATTTCAAACATTGTCAAATCGTCCCCACCGGCAATCGAAAACAACACTCCGCGCGCGCCAGTTATTGAGAGATCAAGAAGGGGAGAGTTGATGGCGAGCTTAGCCGCCTCAACGGCTCTGTTTTCTCCGCTTGCTCGGCCTATGCCCATCAAGGCGCCTCCTGCGCCCTCCATTACCGCCTTTATGTCGGCGAAATCTATGTTGATCATTCCCGGAGTTGTTATAAGGTCAGAAATACCTTCAACTGCCTGCTTCAAAATATCGTCGCACATGGCAAAGGCGTTTTTAGCCGGCGTATCTTTGTTTATGGTAGCCAAAAGTCTGTCATTTGGAATCACTATCAGAGCATCAACAGATTGCTTTAAATTTTCAAGACCCGATTCGGCAATGCGCATCCTCTGCTGACCTTCAAATGAAAACGGCTTAGTCACCACACCGACGGTCAACGTGCCCAGCTCTTTTGCAGTGCGCGCAATCACCGGAGCCGCGCCGCTTGCCGTGCCTCCGCCAAATCCACCTGCCACAAAGACCATATCCGCGCCTTTCAGAGCCTCTTGGATTTCTTCTTTTGTTTCTTCTGCCGCTCGCTTGCCTATTTCCGGATCCATACCAGCACCCAATCCTCTGGTCAAGTTTTTGCCTATATGTATTTTTTTCTTAGCTTCCGAATGATGCAGGTCTTGGGCGTCTGTGTTTACAGCCACGAAGTCAACCCCTCTGACTTTGGAATTGATCATGTGGTTTACGGCATTTTTGCCGGAACCGCCAACACCGATAACTTTTATTCTTGCGAAAGATTCAACTTCTGGTTTTATTTGAGGCATGATTTTAATTTAAAAATTTAAACAGTAATACCGGGAATGAGGAAATCGGGACTGAAAACAACACACCATAGGCACATGCTAACAAAAATAAGCCAAAATATCAAAACTTGTTAAAACAAAGAGCTGTGTTGTAAAAATCAGGGCAAAAACTGCTTTAAAACTTTCAAAATCTTATCAAAAAAGTTTTTGCTTCTCTTTCTGATTTCCATCCCGTCTTCATCTTCCGGCAAGTTTCCAACTACGCACAATCCATAAGCAACAGACCAGGAAGAATCTTTTATTTGGAATTTCCCAAGGCTTTGGTTTAGAGACGCTATCCTCGACGGAAGACGAAGGTAGCTTCGCGCCAAATCTTCTATTGTTCCGATTGAAGAAGATCCCCCGGTCACAATAATGCCGGCGGGCAAAAGCCCCGACTTGCCGATTTTTTTCAAATGAGCTTCTATAAGTTCAAATATGTCACCGAGTCTTGCCGAAACAATTTCTTCGAGCTTCTTTTTTGAAAAATTGGTAGCGGTTATCCCCCCAAGTTTTATTGATTCGGCTTCTTCAAGTGAGACCTTGAGCCCAAGAGCAATGTCGTTTGTTATGTCACTACCACCGATGCCAAACACTTCGAGTGAAATGGGAATTTGATTTTCAAAAACAACAATCGAGACGGTTTCCGCTCCTATGTTTGCCAATACACAACCGGCTATCCTCTGGCTTTTTGACAAGACAACAAAAGACGCGGCTAAAGGCGATGCGACCACATCGATGACTTTTACTCCGGCCTCCTCCACCGCTTCAACTAAGTCATTTAAGTGGTGTTCGAGAGAAGTCACAAAAAGCACCCTGCTCTCTATCCGCACCCCTTTCATATCAATGATTCGGCCCAAAACCGGTTTGCCGTCCACCTTCCATGATGTCGGTATTGAATAAATTATTTTTCGGTTTTGGATCGCCGCCGGAGGAATAGACTCCTCTGCGGAAAGAATGGCCTGTTCTATGTCGGCATCGGTTATTTTTTGATCGGCTCTTGCAACCACCGCCGAACCTTGGGAATTTATGCCTGACAAACCAACTCCGCCCACTGAAATAAACGCTTTGTTTATTTTAATCCCCGAAGATTTTTCCGCTTGAGCTACTGCCGTGGAAACACTTCGTATGACGTCGCCTGTGTTGATAGTGTAGCCATGACGCAAACCTTTTGATTCGCTTCTTCCCGTGCCCAAAACTTTCGGCAGAGAATTATTGTCGGTATATTCTGCAACCACAACCCGCACTTCATAAGTGCCAATGTCTATGCCGACTGTGACGCGTGAGCTCATAGGCATTCATTCTACTACATGCCCGTTTGTTATTTCAAATTTTGCTGTTAATTATAAGTCCGAATTGGAAAATTTTTTGAAATATTTTTGCTCTAGCTTTTCCATTTCTGCGCCGTGGTCAAGACCTTTCAGATGAAGCAGGCCGTGAATAGTGAGGAAGAGCAAGTAGTCCTTGGGAGATAGGTTATGGTCAGGAGCTTTTTGGTTGGCGATTTCTTTGCATATCAAAATTTCGCCCGAAGTGGGGGAGAGGGGGAAGGAGAGGATATCTGTCGGCTTGTCTTTTTTCCTGTATTTTTTATTCAGTGTTTGTATTTCCTCCTTGCTTATAAACGCAAAAGAAAGCTCGTAAGCTTTCCCTAAAATTTCGCTTTTTAATTGTTCAATTTTTTCTTCTTTCAATCTCTCAATTTTTATTGTAGAGTGCCGGCCATTTTGCCCATCTTTATGAGTTTTCTTACCTCCTCTCTCCTGGCGATTTTTTTCAAGGCCTTCTTCTTCTTTACATATTCAGACAAATTTCTGGCGCTGTATCGCTTGCTTCTAAGGCGCGACAAAATGCCGGAGCCCTGAACACGCTTGGTGAACTTCCTTATGAGGCCAAGATTGTTATCTGTGGCGCTTTTTGCTACTTCAACGTTTATTGCCATTTGAGTGGAAACTATTCTAGCATAGGGTTTTATTTTAAGCAAAATCACTCAAGCTCCTTTGCCCTGTCTCCCAGATTTGTTATGGAAACTATTTCTTGCGCTCTGGTCATTGTGTTCCTTATAACCACCGAGTTGTCCAGCGCTTCTTTTTGACCGATCAAAATCAAGTAAGGAGCTCCCGACCTTTCGGCAAAAGACATCTGGTCGCCCAAACGGTCTTTCTCTAGAGCATGCATGATTGCGGCCTTTGTTTTGTAAAGCTCTCGTAAAACCGAAAAGCTTTTTAGTCTGGCTTCCGCGCCAAATTGCACCAAATAAAATTTGGGGCGTGAAGATTTTATTTTAATTTTTTTAATTGGTTTTTTTGACTTGGCGTCAATATCAACCGAGACGCAAGGAACATCTTTTTTGTAGCCAATTTTTTTTGCAATCCTGTTTAGACGCAAACCTTTGGCAAGTTCAAGACTATCTTCTCGTATTGAAAATACGGTTTCTGCGCCAACATCATGATTGCCAAGAAGCGAGTGGTCTATGCTGTAATCTATGTTCATGACTTCCATGAACTCAAGTATTTCCTTGAAATGCGACCTACTAGCTTCAGAAAGAAAGTCTATGGATTTTGGGCAATCTTTCTGAAATTTTTTCCAATCTTCTTTTAAACCCGAACCGAGAAGGACAAACTGGTTTTTCTTGATCTCTTGGCGCAAGTCAGCAGGAAATGAGTTGAAGTGCTTTTTTATAAAGATGGCCAGATTTTTTTGAAAAGCATTCATGGAATCTTTGTCACCGATTGAGTTGATGCCTATTTCCAGATTTTTATATCCAATCGAGCTCAACATGGCGATAGCCGCTTCTATGGCCAGAGCTTCGGAAACGTATTTTGCCGAACCGATCGAAAAAAGACAGCAATTTATTTTTTGATCTGGCTTCCTTTGGCCCTTTTTCAGGCCGTCAAAAGGTTTCTCAAAGTAGGCACAGGCATACTGCGGCAAGTTCTTTTTCTCTTCAGAATAGGTCCGGAAAATCGAAGTCAGGCCGAGAAGATTATCGGAGTCAAATAGGTTTTTAACAGATTCGTGATCACGCTTGATCACTTCTGGAGAAGGAGATGGTTTAAAGCCGAAAAATTTGGCGATAGCGGCTGTTTCGGCAAATTCCCTTTGTTGTTCTTTTGATTGATCGGTGCTCATTTGGTTTTAAACTCTCCGGGCCAAACTTCAATTTGGCTTATAGGGAGAAGTCTCACTATCGGCTGACCCACTATGTTATGTCTCGGAAGAGCGCCCCAAACTCTGGAGTCCGAACTGCTTGCTCTATTGTCGCCCATAACAAAATATTCGTCTTCGCCCAACCTGACCGAAAAATTATCGGTCTTTTTGTATTCGACATAAGAGCCATCGAGAACCAAACCTTCCGGATTAGAATCATTGAAAATAGTCACTACGCCCTTTTCGATCTCCACCCTCTCGCCAGGAAAAGCGATGAGTCTTTTTATGAAAAATTTTGAAGGGTCTTTGGGGTAGCGGATGATGACCACCGACTCTCTTTCCGGGTCTCCAAATCTTTTACTCAACTGATCTACTATAAGATAATCTCCGTCTTTGAAAGTTGGGTCCATGGAAGAACCGCTTACTACGTAGGGTTGGGCTATAAAAATGCGAAATGGCACCACTATGAGGAGTGCCACAAAAGCATACTTTACAAGCTCCCAAAAACTTGAGCCGTCTTCTTCACGCGGAGCGTTTTCAGCGCTTTGGTTGTTATTATCTTGCATTTAGGGCATTATATTACACAACTAATTTAATTCAAAATTTTATGTATTTTGTTTTTGGGCTGGGCAATCCAGGAGAAGAATATAAGAGTAGTAGACACAATACAGGCAGGATGGCTGTAGACTATTTTGAAAAGAAACCCCACCTGGTGCTCCCCTTGGGCAGGGGAGGGAAGGCGACAATAATAGAGTCTCTAGAGTTCATGAACAATTCCGGAAAAGCCGTAGCTAAAATAATCAAATCCAAAAAAGCCGCGGAAAACCTGATTGTGGTTTATGACGACATTGATTTACCGCTTGGCACGATTAAAATTGCTTTCAACAAAGGCAGTGGCGGACACAGAGGTTTAGAATCTGTCGTCAAAGCTTTAAAAACAAAAGAATTCACTCGCATCCGTATCGGCATTGCTCCAACAACTCCTTCCGGAAAAATCAAAAAGCCCGCTGGGGAGCAGAAGGTGCTCGACTTCATACTTGGAGATTTCAAACCGAAAGAAATGGAAATCCTAAAAAAAGTCTTCAAAAAGTCGGCTGAAGCGATCGAAATGATCATTAAGGAGGGGAAAGAAAGGGCGATGAATGAGTTCAATTAATCCACACCCACCAAAAACATTCTGAGATGGTTATGGTAGTGTTTTTTTAGAAAATATAGAAAGGAGTAGCCCATGCTCTGGCAAACCAGAGAGTACGATCTCAAAAACGTAAAACGTTATGGGAGGATGCGTGTGATGTTTTATAGAACTGACCTGCACCTTCACTCGCAACGAGTCAAAGCACTTGTAAAAAGCATCAGTGAAGAAGTGCGGAATCTTTACCCAAATTTCAACCCAAAAAAGGCGGGTCTCATCGCCTTACATCACGATGACCACGAGCTTATAACGGGAGATGTGCCGTTGCAACTAAAGTTGCGGATGAATGGCGATGACCTATCCGATCTTAAAGAACAGGAGATTTTGGCAACAGAAGCTATCGCAAAAATCTACCCAAAGACGGTCGGTAAGCATAGGTATCTAGACCTCACTCTTCACGCCATTCACAAAGATTGTTTGGAGGCACAAGTCGTTTCCCTTGTAGATAAGTGTGACGGCTATTGCGAAGCTATCCACGAGGTGCTCGCTGGAAACGATGTTTTTCTTGAGCCGCTGATTAACTACAACATCAAAACCTTCAACAATCTTTTTGAGGCATATCCGCTCATCGACCGAATACTCCAAGCCGATCTCCTGAAATTATCAGCCACAGTAGAGCTATGGAAGTTTTTTGAAGGAGGGGAAAGGGAAGCGGGGCCGCACACAGCAGAAACTATCAGGCGGCAGAGCGGTATTCCTGTTTATGAGTGGTGGAAAAAGGTCACAATAAGAAACTTCGGACTTGATCCGTTGGTTCTTCAAACCAAATTTCCTCCATGGACAAGAGAGAATGCCAACGCGCTAAAAGTTCGCCCGTTCATTGCTCGAAAAAAGGCCTGACGAGTCAAATCGCCGGGCCTTTCTCAAACCAGAGCAAATAATAAAGTAACAATAACAATGGCGACCATTGTTATTTAGGTTTTATGGTATAATTTTTATGTGAATAACAGAGATTATAAAAATTTTGCGGAAGGAGAAATTTACCATATCTACAATCGAGGAGTAGATAAAATGGCAATTTTTCTTGATGAACAAGATTACAAAATATTTTTAGATAGATTGAATGAAAGTCTTTATCCAGAACTGGTTGATTACTCTAAGTTACCAAAATATGCCACTAGACGGAAAACATTGCCACCCAACTCCTATGATCTTGTATCATTTTGTCTTATGCCAAATCATTTTCATGGTTTAATAAAACAAAACAACCATCTTCCGATAACTCAGTTAGTGTTAAAAATCTGCACAGGATATTCAAAATACTTCAACAAAAAATACGGAAGGGTGGGTTCGATATTCCAAGATCGTTTTAAATCAGTGAGAATAAGTAGAAATGAACAACTGCTGTGGATTTCGTATTATATACACAACAACCCCGTGAAGGCTAACATGGTTAGTGCTCCGCAAAACTACAAATGGAGCAGTTTTTTGGATTATGTAAATGTTGAAAAGGATTCAATATGCAAAAAAGAAATTATACTCGAACAATTTTCGAATCCAATCAGTTATTTAGAATATTTCAATAATTACGATAAAAATTCTAAAAACAAAGATGAATTATTCCTAAATCAGGAACTACTGATAGACTGGGAAGAATAAAAAAATTACAACACAAACTCAAATTTACAATGGTCGCCATTGTATTTTGTATAATGAGAACCCGCGCTGGATGTACGAGACAAAGCAACGCGGGTTTTTGCCGCGGTAGACCGGAATTACTTTGGGAGTACCGGCCACTAATCGCAGATAGTAGTCTACTTCTCCACAAAAGACAAGGCCATTTTTTGTTCCTTGGGATCGAAGATGGTGATTTTGAATTTGTAGGTTTTGCCTAGTTCCAGTTTTTCGCGAAGTTTGTCTTCATTGCCAAACTCGGAAACATGCACGAGCCCGGCCACCCCTTCTTCAATTGAAGCCAGAGCGCCATGTTTGTTGAACTTGATGATAACTCCGCTCACTATATCGTCTTTTTTATACTTATTTTTGGCCTCGCTCCAAGGATTTTCTTTGAGAGCTTTCATGGAGAGCGAGATCTTGCCGTCTTTAACCTCTATGACCTTTACTTTTACTCTGTCTCCCACTTTGGCAAATTTGTGCGGATTGTCCACCAAACCCCAATCAATTTCGGAGATGTGAACGAGCCCCTCGAGCCCGTCTTCGATTTTGACAAAAATACCAAAGTCCACAATGCCGGTCACTTCACCCAACAACTCATCGCCAAGATTATACTTATCGATGATTTTACCCTTCTCTTCGCTGTCAGGATCTTTTTCGGAGAAAATGAGTTTACCTTCTTTTGCATTTACGCCAATGATAGCAACAGATAGCTTTGTGCCTACAAGTCTTCTTAGCTCTTCAAGGATTTTGTCTTTGTCTCCGTCGGTAACTCTCGGGTAATGCTCGGTTTTTAATTGAGAAGCCGGCAAAAATCCGGTGATACCCTGCCAACTCATCATCAAACCACCCTTGTTGGCTTCTGTGACAGCAAGTTCAAATACCTTCTTGTCCCTTATGGCATCTTCCGCATCGCTCCAAATTAGAGCCTGTTTGGCCTCCTTCAGTGAAATCTCAACATATCCTTCAGGGTTGTCCGTGCCTATGACCTTACCCGTAATTTTATCGCCTATGTTGACCTTCTTGAGAAGGTCGCGGGCATTTATATACTCTTTTCCAAAAATGATGCCGGTACCCCAAGGCGATATATCAACATAAACCGCATTTTTCGCTACGAGCATCACGACACCTTCTACAATATCTTCTTTTTTAGGGGGAAGATGGGATTCATTGTAAATTCCGAGCATTTGGGAATTTACGTTACGCGCATCTTTCTCTTTTATTGACTGTTCAGACATAAAAACAAATACAGAGGCTTCCTCCGGCTAATTCTTTTACTCTTGCACCAAGAGGGATTAGACCCCTATAAAACTTATAAACTTGATATTTAACTCAAGTTCACCTATAATACTAAAAAGTGTGCAAAAGGCAAGTTTATCAGCTAAACATAATTAGCCTATGAAAAATTCTTATTTAATATCCTTTACCATCGTAGCAGTAGCTATTTTGGGCTTTATTTTGGCCGGCAAAAAAACAGAAGCCCCAATGGAGAAAACCGGACTTGCGGAAGAAGAGCAAGGATTGACTGGTCTTGGTAATGCAAATTTCACTGACGGCAAATACAACCTAGACACTTCTTCAAGCAAAATCCTTTGGGAAGGAGAGTATCTTACCGGACTCAAAGAAAATGGCACCGTAATGCTCAAATCCGGTGAAATTACAGTCGAAAACGGGCTCATAACTGAAGGTTCGTTTGTGATTGACATGAACACCATAGAAAGCATCCCCCACAAAGATAGGTTGGTAAGCCACCTAAAAAATGATGATTTCTTCTCTGTCGACATTTACCCAACTGCAACTTTCGTATTTAAAAGCATGGCGCCCACAAGCGAAGCTGGAGCCAGCGAGGGGAGATTTGTGATAGCCGGAGATCTGACCGTGAGAGGCATTACCAAGCCAATTTCATTCATGTCAACACTTTCCGGCGACGAGGGGGCCATGTCGGCAAACGCCTCTTTCGCAATAAACAGGGCCGATTGGGAGATAAAGTATAATTCACCAACTTTCTTCGGTGACTTAGGAGAAAAGATAATAAGAGACGCGGTTTCCATAGGACTTGACTTAAAGGCCGATAAGGTGATAGAATAGGCCGGTAAGCAAGTTTCTTTTGTTTGTTGCGTAGCCTAGAGCGAAGCAGTCAAGCTGGAAACGCTTGGTCGTTTTAGAATAACAAAAAAGTTACGCAATGAAAAAATTGTTTGTAGGCAATTTGCCTTACAAAACCACCAGCGCCGACCTTAGAGACATGTTCTCAAAGAACGGCGAAGTGAGCGAAGCTGATGTCATTATCGATAGAAATGACGGTCGCTCAAAAGGTTTCGGTTTCGTAAGTTTCGCAAATGACGCCGAAGCTGATGCCGCCATAGAGATGTGGAACGGCAAAGACATTGAAGGCAGAGCCCTCACCGTAAATGAGGCTCGCCCGAAGGAAGATCGTTCTCAAGGCGGTTTTCGAAGAGCTGCATAAGCCTTCTGTAATAAATCAAAACACCCCGAGCAATTGGGGTGTTTTGATTTTAGGGTGATATAATAAGCTCGTGAAAATGTTTGGAATGGTTTTGGTAATTACTTTGGCCTTTGTGGTTATTTTTAAACTAGATTTTTTTTCTAAAAATAACTCACCCCAACCCTCTCTTACAACAAGAGAGGGAGCCGGACCAAAAATTGTAAAGATAGGCAATAAAACGCTTAATCTCGAAATCGCCGACATGGGAGAAGAAAGGGTGCGGGGCCTTTCAGGAAGAGAGAGTCTTCCTGCAAATACGGGGCTTCTTTTTGTTTTTGAAAAAGAAGAAAAGCACGGTATTTGGATGAAGGACATGAATTTCCCCATCGACATTGCTTGGTTGGATAAAAATAAACAAATTATTCACATTGAGCACAATGTCTCACCAGATACATATCCTAAAATTTTTACTTCAAATGCTCCGGCTCTTTACATTCTCGAGGTCAACGCCAGTTTTTTTGAAAAATCCAACATTAAAATAGGGGATACTGCAAAATTTGACTAAAAATCAGTACGTGGTAGTTTGAAATGTAGAAAGGGACCATTAATGATTGATCTGCTGATTGTGTATATCTTCTTGGTATTGATTTGCCTGAGTCTGGCAATCTCGGTCTATGCATCTACGGGGAAAGTTATCGACTTCCTACACCAAAAAGATCTTGAGAAAATGGCGAGGCAGGAGCGTGGCCAACAATACCTAGTCTGCGCTTACTCAACGGACAAAAACGAGCCGTGTGTCGTCGGCTCAATATGTCTGTATGGTGAACCCTGGGTCGGGCAAAATCTTCTATTGGGTGGTATGGGTGATGTGTTGATCTGTCTTGGTAAAATTACCAAGATAGCGACGGTGACAGAGCCCGAGCCAGAAGAAACCGTCCTTTGGCTCGAATTAGAGGAAGCTCTCATGTACCAATACTTAATAGAAGGGAAGAAAGAGTGGAGTAGGGAAGAAAAGATGCAACCACCGAAATAATGGAAAGAAAGAGGGGGAGACGATCCCCCTTTTTATTTTTGCAAAAAATCTTTTCCAATTTTTATTTCATTTAATCCGCCTTAAAATTAAGGTCAACTAGACCACGCATTTTACATCTGACTAAAAATATTTTCGGGTAACAACTTTTGCTGTTATCCACAAGAGATGACGCCAAAAAAGAGTAAAATGATGTCATTGATTTTCTAAATTTTTTAAAAAATCTGCAAAAATTTATCAATTTTTTAATTTTTATTACAAATTTATGGCAAAAACAACCAAAAAATCAGCGAAAAAGTCAGCGATGGAAGATTTCATCAAGAAAGTCCAGAAACGAGATGGTTCCATTGTTCCGTTTGATTTTGAAAGGATTGTGACCGCCATAAACAAGGCGATGATCGCTTC
>DATDVC010000029.1:0-4768 GCA_036517695.1 Minisyncoccota bacterium | reverse complement strand
AGTGGCGCCCAAGCGGGCCATATTCCATTTCTCAATTTCTGGCGAATACCCCTCTTTATATTTTCCGAAAGATTATCAATGTAGTATTTTGATTGCCCAAAAGCTATGGACAACATAAATTTTCCCTGTGGTGTCGGATCAAACCAAAAAGTTGGAAATTTTAGCGTGGTAATTTTGCCAGTATCCACAAGATAAATTATCCGTCCGCCGTCTATGCTATTTCTCGCCAACCTATCGGGGTGCCACGCTAAAATTCCCTCGGCTTCATTTTTCTCTATGCTCGCTATCATATCGTTAAAAATTTCTCTGCCCGGCTCTTTGGCGGTTTTGCTTTCCACAAATTCACGGACGATATTTAGCCCTTCTTTTTTCGCAAATTCTCGCAACTCAAACATTTGCGCTTCAATACTCAAAACCTGCCTCTCCGGCTCGTCCGTGGATTTACGAGCATAGAGAAAAATCTTTTTGGTTTGTAAATTTATGCTGTCCATATTGTTTTGAAATTAGCTTTTTGGCAATCAAAGAAAAATACGCTCAACCTTTCGCCTTTGGCGAAAGAAAAAAGATTGGTTCTGAAAACTTCGTTCTCTCTGTGCTTTCGCACAGGAACTTCCGCATTGCCGAGCGGACGCTTTCGTTCCCCCTCAAAAATGCTTGGATTCTGGCGGGGAAATACCATGCCGAGGCGCAACGCGCCGAGGCAACCAACCTTGATTTTTCGAAATGTGATTCTTGGCGGTGTTTTTTGGACGAAGTTCGAACATTCTTTGAGCAAACCCCCAACTAAGGAAGCCAGTCCCGCCACCGCTCGACAAGCTCGCCACACCACAGAAAAATACTCTTTGCTCTTTTCGTTTTGCGCGCGCCGGATTTCTTTTTCTCCTAATGAAAAGAGTATTTTTCTGTGGTGTCCTGCCCTCCAAGTATTCAGGCAGGTGGCGGGACTGGCCTCATTTTGATTTGGCAAGAGAAAAGCGGAATTCCCCCCACACCCCCCTTCCGCATTTCCTTTGCTCAAACGGAACGGGAACGGAAGCAGGCGGGCAAAAATTCCTTTCCCCCAACCCCCTTCCTTTTTGCCCGCCTGCTTGGGCTTCGCCCCCAAAACTTTTCGGCGGACGGATTTTGCGGCGGACTTATTTTTTAATCTAAATCACCTTTGTCCTTTTTGTCAAAATTGTCTAAGAACAAATCTATTGATTCCTTATTGCTTTTGTATAGTTCGTTATCTTGCTTTTTTACTTCTTCCAATTTTGTTTTTATCTCTTTGAGATCAATAAAATCATTTACGCTTTTGTAATTAAACTTTTTAGTTATCTTTACTCCATAATCTCCAATCGTTTGGCTTTTAGTTTCCGAAATAAATTTAGCAGTGAACAAAAGCAACTTTATATCATCACCAGATACCTCTTTTATAAATTCTTTCCACCTTTCCTCTTTATCCCATTCTTTCCAACGATATAAAATGTAGAGTAAATTTTTATGCTTAAGAAGATCGTCGGTGCTTTTACTCTTTATTTTTTCAAGACATAATTTTTGCAGTTCTTCTATTTTATCCTCCGGCACTACAAATTCATCAGAATCTTTGTCCTTTTCTTTTCTTGAGGCCTCCAAAGAAACTTTTTGCACTGGGCCAAACAATCCTTTTGACATCGGAATAGCTTCTTTCAACATCTCAAAATTCTTGCTTTTGTCAGTTTCTCGTTTTAACAACTGATAAATTATTCTCATCAAATCCATATCTGCCCCAAAATCCCACATGCCGACTTTTTCTTCTGGCAGATCATCGGAAATATTGAAAAGTGCCTTAACTACATTCTTTGCATTGTCTTGAGAAATACGATTTTGATCGCCTGTAAAATCTTGGATTCTCTGCAAAACCTTCCTAATTTTCTTTTTTTCGATATATTCTCTAATAACCTTTTCAAAATCTTCCGCTGAATTTGTTTTGCTTAAAATTTCTTCAATTTCAAACTGACTCAATTCTTCCTCGTCGCCACCCGGGATTAGAGTGAAGTAACTATCAAAATTATTTGTAGCGCATACTCTTAAATTATTACTCCAAATAGATTGCCATTCGTGTCCGTGGGTTGAATAACCATATTGAAAAATGCCCTCGATCTGCGGAAACAATCTTTTTAACAACTCAAGAACAGATTCTTTTGTTTCATTTGGTAATTCATTCAAAGCTTTTTCAATCTCATCTTTTCTTGGGTTGTTATCCCTTGAGCTTCTATCATTCCTGTCCGTTGAAGTAAAAAGTGCGCTTTTATCACGCATGAATAAGTAGAAATCCGGCGCAAAAACTCTAATCGCCTCAATAGCGATAAAATCTATCGGATTTACTTCCATTATCTCGCCTTGATACATCTGGGAGATATTAAATTCCAAACTGCTGGCGAATCTTTTTACATCTCTAATATTTTTAAAATAATTCTTGAAGCCGGAGTGATAAACATTTGGCCAATAAGGCTCATTATGGCCAAAATATTTTTGAGCTGATTCTGGTAAAACACTTAAAATTCGATCTAATTCTTTGAAAAGAAAAGTCGATATTTTAGAAGGTTTAGCAAAAGGAACATCAAAATTTACTTGAACAATTTTATTCAAATAATCTTTTCCTGATACGCCAACCTGTTCTTCAAGATTCTTTTCAATAATTTTTCTATCAAAGGCTAAAAGGTATATGGTGTTTGGGAAATCCGCATTTACTCTGATAAGTCTAAAAATTTGCCTAATTTCCGATTGATTTAATCGGTCAATATCATCAATTACAATCACAAGTTTTTTCTGTCTATCAATCAGTTCTTTTTTAATTTCTCTTTTAACCTCGGAAACAGATTTTGAATAATACTCGGCTTTTTTCTCAAAATAGTTTGCCACTTTTGCCAGATACCCCTTGAAAAGTTCTACTAATACCAGTAGGAAGCCACCGCTTAAAAGAGCGTTTTGAATCCAATTGCTAGGTATGTTCAACCAGCTAATAATTTGACTTGAGGAAATACCGATCAGACCTAAGACGAGTAATTAAGGTGGTCTAGGTTGTCAAGACAGTAAATCGGCTTCAATTAGATAGGGTGCAGAGCGGTTTGGTTTTTGAGTTTTTCTCTTGCGTTTCGACCTTTGAAAAATTAACGATTCAAGTACAGCTGTTCCGGCGTGCGGTATCCCAGCGACTGGTGCTTGCGGCGGTGATTGTAGAACGCGAAGTAGTCCGACAGTCCTTCCCGCGCCTCGTCAATGTCCCGGTAGGAATGGAGATAGACATGCTCGTACTTCACGGTCCTCCACAGCCGCTCGGTAAAGATGTTGTCAAAGCACCTGCCGCGCGCGTCCATGCTGATCCTGATGTCGTAGTCCTCCAAGACGGCGGTGTAATTCTCGCTTGTGAATTGTACGCCTTGATCCGAATTATGAATGATCGGCACATCGGTGAGCAGCGCGTCCTCCAAGGTGCGGATGCAGAAATCAGATTCCAACGTGTCCGACAGCCCCCAGGCGATGACGTAGCGGGAGAACCAATCGAGGATCGCGGTGAGGTAGCAGAAGCCGTGTGCGAGCCGGATGTACGTGATATCCGATCCCCAAACCTGGTCGGGGCTCTCAATCGCAAGACCGGATAGCAGGTAAGGGTACTTCTTGTGGGCAACGTCGCCAAGGCTTGTTTTGGGCTTACTCTTGGGGTAAATCGCCTCAATCCCCATCAGGCGCATGAGCCGGCGCACATGGTCGCGGCAGACGAAAATGCCGTGCTGGTCTCTGAGCTCAACCCTGATCTTCCTGGATCCGTAAAAGGGCACTTCGGTGTAGATCTCGTCGATATGGTGCATGATCTTTATGTCTCTCCCGTTCACTCTCGGAACGTAGTAGAGGCTGGATCGTGCGATGTCGAGGAGGTCTGATTGCCGGGCGAGGGAAATTGTGGGATGATTCCATTCGACCAGCGCGATCCGTTCGCTATGACTCAAGGTGCAATTTTTTTTTGAGCCAGGCGAGCTCGGTATCTCGCTGGCCGATGATTTTGTACAACTCTTCGATCAAGTCGTCCTTTTCCTTGTCTTCCCGTTTCCGCTTATCGGTGAAGAGGGCAGACAACCCCTCCTTGGCCAATCGCTCCCATTGGCGGACTTGGGTGGGATGGACTTGGTATACCGAGCTGATCTGGCTGACCGTCTTGTCGCCTTTCAAGGCGGCGAGGGCGACAGAGGCCTTTTGATGCGGGGTGAATTGTTGTTTCATAGGCGTATGGTGAGATTAGGTTTTAAGACCTCACCCTACACCCTATCCGCATCTAGTATACTTGTCCGAATTTCCCAGACCATTATATAGATCGTTCTTCTCCTGATGGGCTGAACGAGATCATGCGAGAATTAGAAAGTTGTGCGAAATTGCTTGGGAACGCAATGGATCCGAAACAGGAAGAAGGAGCAAGTTCTATCAGTGCGCAGTACGTTGAAGATGCTATCAAAGTTCTCGCGCACCAGAACGCTTAGAACGATACGTTTGGCAAACTTTCGACAAGATCGTAATCTCAATGTAGCATAAGATAATCCTGACAAAATCGCTCTGGTTTTTCTCGCAGCAAATTCCTGAAAAAGTATTCAAATCACGAGGTTTTTGGCCTCGTTTTTTTGTTGCGCGAGTCGCATCCCGCGCCACGAGCGCCCACACGCGCTTATGCACTTTACAACTCTCTCTCTCTCTCTCTCTCTCTCTCTCTCTGCTTAGGTGAAGGTAATAAATAAATTTTAATTGTTCATTAACAACA
>DATDVC010000028.1:0-21310 GCA_036517695.1 Minisyncoccota bacterium | reverse complement strand
TTTTTGCTTTTTATTTTATTTTTCTTTATTCTTAACTAACTATGAAGCTTTTAATCGTAGAGTCCCCAGCAAAGGCAAAGACCATCGGCAAATATGTGGGCAGTGATTTCAAAGTAGTCGCAAGCGTCGGTCACGTGCGCGATCTCCCCAAGTCAAACAAGAAAGCCATCGACATCGACGGTGGCTTCATCCCCCATTACGAAATTTCAAAAGGCAAGGAGAGAGTGGTCGACGAAATAGTCAGCTTGGCCAAAAAATCTGACGAGGTCCTGCTTGCGACCGACCCCGACCGCGAAGGAGAGGCCATAGCATGGCATTTGGCCGAACTTATAAAAGAAAGTATTAAAAACCCAAAAATCAAACGGGTAACTTATAACGAAATAACAAAAGAAGCTATCCAAGAAGCGTTGGAAAAACCGCGCGATATTGATGAAAATTTGCGAGAAGCCCAGGAAGCAAGAAGGGTTTTGGACAGATTGGTCGGCTATGATCTTTCCGGCTTGATTTGGAAAAAAGTGCGTTACGGACTTTCGGCAGGTAGAGTCCAATCCCCTGCTCTCCGAATCCTCATGGAGCGTGAACGCGAGATCAGAGCTTTCAGGCCGGAAACTTTTTTCGTATTGAGCGCAAAACTGGAAACTAGCAAGAAAGAAAGTTTTACCGCCATCTGTGAAGAACAGCTGAAGACCAAAGAAGACGCCGACAAAATTTATAATGCAGTCAATCCGCCGGCCGGCGGAGCAGAGTGGTTTGTAAAAGAAGTAAAAGAGACATCCGCAAAACGCTCGCCCCGTCCACCCTTTACCACTTCCACTCTGCAACAAGCCGCGTCTACTCGGCTAGGATTCTCTCCCAAGCGGACTATGATGACTGCCCAAAAGCTATACGAGGCCGGGCATATCACCTACATGAGAACCGACAGTCTGAATATGGCACGCATTGCTCTCGATCAAATCGGCTCATTGGTAACAAAAAAATTTGGAACCGACTTGCATGAAAGAAGAGTTTATAAATCAAAATCAAAAAACGCCCAAGAAGCTCATGAAGCCATACGACCAACACACTTTGAAAAAGAGAGTGCGGGCATGAACGAAGATCAAAAGAAACTATATACGCTAATTTGGAAAAGATCGGTCGCAAGCCAGATGAAAGATGCGGAGATGATGCGGACCAAAATCGTTACTAATGTTAAAACTTCTCCCCAAATTCCTGATTTTTCAGCCAACGGCTCAAGAGTGGTGAAAGAAGGGTGGCTTCTCGCTGACCCGGGCGCAAAAGGCGAGGATGTTATTTTGCCGAAAGTGACAGAAGGAGAAAATCTTTTACTTCTTGATTTAGAGAGCGAAGAGAAACAGACCGAACCGCCAAATAGATACAGCGAAGCGGGGCTGGTCAAAGAGCTTGAAAAACGTGGGATCGGAAGACCTTCGACCTATGCTTCGATTATAAATACCATAGTCGAAAGAGGTTATGTAGAAAAAGACGGGAGGACTTTGAGACCGACAGACACCGGAGACGTGGTCTCAACCTTTTTGGAAAACAATTTTGAAAGTTACATAAGCGACACCTTCACCGCAGAGATGGAAGACGAGCTTGATCAGATAGCCGAAGGAAAGAGAAAGTATGAGCCGACCCTGCGCGAGTTTTACACTCCATTTTTGAAAGAAGTCAAAGAAAAAGAAAAAACGGCAAAACTCACCACCCTCGGTGAAGCCGATGAAAAATGGAAATGCCCCATCTGCAACTCCGGCATGGTGGTCAAACTCGGCCGAGGTGGCAAATTTTTGAGTTGCGAAAAATTCCCGGACTGCAAAGGCATGCGAAATATTGACGGTAGCGAGATCAAAGAAGCAGAGAGTATCGGCGTCGACCCGATTTCCGGACTTCCGGTGTTCGTTATGGACGGAAGATTTGGTCCGTATGTCCAGCTGGGCACCAAAGACAAAGAGAACAAAAAACCAAGACGAGCCTCGATCCCCAAAGACAAAGATTCAAACACGGTCACACTTGGAGAGGCTCTGAAATATTTGAGTCTACCGAGAGAGCTTGGTCATCACCCGGAAACAGGAGAAATGATATCCGCAAACATAGGAAGGTTTGGGCCGTATGTCGTCCACCAAAAAGATTTTCGCTCTCTAAAAACAGACGATGTCTACACAGTGACACTCGACCGCGCACTTGAAATTTTTAAAGAGCCAAAAAAATTTGGCCGGCGTGGCAGAGCAAAAAAAGAATAGGTGCGACAAAAAAGAGATTTTGCCTGTATACTAAGTAACAATGGAGACAGGCTTAGACAAATTGATATCGGCGCTTAGAGATCACTCAAGCGAAGAAAAAGAGCTTGTGAAAAAAGCTTATGAATTTTCCAAATCAGCGCACGAAGGGCAAAAAAGGCAGAGCGGCGAACCTTACTTCAACCACTGTTTTGCCACAGCAATGAATCTTTGTGAATTGAACATGAGTGGCACAGTGGTAGCAGCGGGTCTCTTGCACGACATCTTGGAAGACGCCGGCACTGACTCAAAAACGATTGAAGAGAATTTTGGTAGCGATATAAGGTTTATAGTCGAAGGCGTGACCAAGCTCGGACTCGTGAAATACCACGGGACAGACAGACACAACGAATCCATGAGGAAGCTCTTTGTCGCCATGTCACAAGACATTAGAGTGCTCATCGTAAAGCTCTGCGATCGCCTTCACAACATGGAGACTCTCTCCCACGTTCCAGAAGAAAAACAAGAACGAATAGCGCGAGAAACTCTTGAGATTTACGCGCCAATCGCTTACAGATTGGGGATCAGGAAACTCTCTAAAAAGCTGGAGGATCTTTCTTTCCCTTTCGTTTATCCGAGCGAATACAGAGAAATCAAAGATTTAGTAAAAGAAGAATACGATCGTAAGCAGGACATGCTTGAAAAATTTAGAAAAGCGGTCGCCAAGGAGCTTGGCGAGTCAAATATCCGTAATTTCAATATCGACTATAGAGTTAAGGGGCTTTACAGTCTTTATAAAAAATACATGCGCCATAACAAAGAATTGGACAAAATCTACGACATGGCGGCGATGCGCATCATTCTCGACAAGGAAGAGGATTGCTACAAAGTGCTTGGCGTAATACACGCAAATTACCAGCCTCTTCCTGGTCGCATCAAAGATTATATAGCATTCCCAAAACAAAACGGCTATCAAGGACTGCACACCACGGTGTTTACGGGAGACGGCAACATAGTCGAAGTGCAAATAAAAACCGAGCGGATGAATAAAGAGGCAGAATTTGGCATCGCCTCTCACATTTCCTATAAATCGGATTTCAAAAAGGGCAGAGCAAACCAGGGTCTTGAGTGGATAAAGAAAATCATTCCCCTGTCGATAATAAAGAGTCGGACCAATTCCAAAGAAAACAGAGACGTGCCAAGCTGGATCAGAGACCTGGCCACCTACCACAACGAAAACAAAGACAAGGACGATGCATTGACGGACATAAAAAATGACTTCTTCAGCGAGCGCATATTTGTATTTACCCCCAAAGGCGATGTCATAGACTTGCCAGTTTCTTCTTCTGCCATAGACTTCGCCTACTCGATCCACTCCGATGTAGGAAGCCACATCGGCGGAGTAAAAATAAACGGCAAGATGCGAGCGATTGATACCCAATTAAAAAATGGCGATATTGTAGAGATTGTGGTCAGCAAAAACGCCAAGCCAAGTCGCAAGTGGCTCGATCACGCCAAAACCACTTTTGCAAAAAAACAGATAAAAAACTCTAGCTAGATGGAGAAATTTTTTATTGAATAGAGATCTTCCCCCACATCGGCGATATCGGGTATGGGAGCATTTTCTGCTTGTTTGATTTCTTCTAAAGTCCTGTCGTCCATCACCCCCACAGAAGAAACACCGGCATCTTGACTGACGGCTCTAGAACTTTGCAAAAGCTTCAGCATGTCCTCCAAATCTTCGTTTGAGAAAAATTCGATCATCAATTTTCCGCCATGATCTTTCTTTTCTATCCTGACCCGAGTGCCTAAAGATTCCATAAATTTTTCCTCTAGAGCTGAAATCTCCGGATCGAGAGATGCGTCTATCTTTCGCACTCGCTCGATCGCTATCCTCCTTGCGGCAACTTCCGCATCTCGCACATTCATTTTCTTCAAAATAATATCTTGGAACAAAACTTTTTGTTCTTCCGGACGATCAATAAGCATCAAAAGCGGCCTAGTGTGCCCTTCATTTATCTTGCCTTCACTCAAAGATTCAAGCATTTCTTCCGGCAAATCCAATATGCGCATTGTGTTGGTAACATAGACCCGGCTCTTGCCTATCTTTTGGGCGATCTGGTGATGCTTGAAACCGAAGTTATCGTACAATTTCTTAAAGGCCTTGGCGCGCTCGACTGGATTCAGATCTTCTCTCTGCACGTTTTCAATGATGGCAAGCTCGAGCTTCATCAGGTCATCTTTGGTCCCCTCTTCTTCCCCCACGCGAATAATCACCGGCACCTGCAAGAGGCCGGCCATTTTGGAAGCGCGAAGCCGCCTCTCTCCGGCGATAAGTTCATATTCTACAGCAAGGCCATCATCTTTAACGATCTCCTTTCTGGTAACCACGAGCGCTTGGAGCACACCGTATTGCTTTATAGAATCTGCCAATGCTTTAAGAGCTTCTTCGTCAAACTCTCGCCTTGGCTGAAAAGGGTTTGGCTTTATTTTGTCTACCTCAACCCAAAAAATAGAGTTTTGATAAAAACCGTGATCCGCTTGCATAATGAGTGCATTGTATATTAAAACCGCGATACAAGAAAGTGCCCAGCTTTGATTTTAGTGGATATTTGAGATATATTTTATTTTAAGCCGGGGTGGCGGAATGGTAGACGCGCTCGACTCAAAATCGAGTCTCGCAAGAGGTGAGAGTTCAAGTCTCTCTCCCGGCACAAAACAAATATGCAGAAATTGCTTGTTATCATGGGACCCACAGCAAGCGGAAAATCAGATCTTGCTGTGAGTTTGGCTAAAAAAATTAATGGTGAAATTATTTCCGCTGATTCTCGACAAGTCTACAAAGGGCTCGATATAGGTACTGGCAAAATAACCAAAAAAGAGATGCGGGGTGTGCCACACCACCTTCTTGATGTTGTATCGCCTAAAAAGATTTTTACTGCGTCTAGTTTCAAAAAGTTCGCAGAGAAAAAAGTTGGGGAAATTGCAAAAAGAGGTAGGTTGCCGATAATTTGCGGCGGGACAGGTTTTTATATTGACGCGCTTTTAGGCGACAAACAGATTCCGGAAGTGCCACCAAATTTAGAATTGCGAAAAAAACTTGAGAAAAAAAGTGTGGAAGAACTTTTCAAAATTTTGCAAAAACTTGATCCTGAACGAGCTACAAATATTGATGCCAAAAATCCAAGAAGACTGGTTAGGGCGATTGAGATTGCAAAGGCGATCGGAAAGACTCCGAGATACGAAGCGCGAGATAAGAAATATGATGCTTTTAAGATTGGGGTTGCGCCAATAACTCCATCCCCAACCCCTTCCTCTTACAACAAGAGGAAGGGGCTTCCGGCACCCTCTCTTGTTGTAAGAGAGGGCGGGGTGAGTTATTTTTTAGACGAAAAAGAATTAAGAAAAAAAATAAACAAAAGGATTGAGAAGTGGTTTAAACAGGGGCTTTTGAAAGAAGTACAAAATTTGCACAATCCGCCAGCTGGCGGAGGATTGTCGTGGAAAAGAATGTCTGAAATTGGGCTTGAATACAAGTTGGTCGCAGAATATCTCAAATCTAAAAATTCAAATTTAAAATCTCTTAAAAAAGAAATGTCTGGTAAGACTTGGCAATACGCCAAACGCCAAATCACTTGGTTTAAAAAAGACAAAGGCATTGTTTGGTCTCGACTTGGCAACGTAAAATTTATACAAAAAGAAGTAGAGAAATTTTTAAAGAAATAGTGTATATTGAGACATAGAAGGAGACTAGAGTGATGAAAACTTTTATGATCCGGTTATGGCTGTACCCGGTTATGTTTTTAATTGTATTGGGTGTCATAGTGATGATACCCAACAACGTACAACTCCACAGACCCAACCAAAAGAAGTCCTGGCTGCGCTAACGCGCAGCCAATTTCGCTTTTAGAAATACTACTCCTGGAGCGGGTCCAGCAGGACTCGAACCTGCAACCTCGGTTTTGGAGACCGATGTTTTACCATTGAAACTATAGACCCAACAAAAGAATATTAACAAAAATAGCTCTTTTGAGCTACTTATGTTTTTATTTTTTCGATTCTTTGAAAACCACTCTTTTGCGGAGTTTTTTGGAGTATTTTTTGAGCTCGATTTTGCGCTCTACTTTGCGCTTGTTTTTGCGCGTCCAATACACCTCACCGGTATCTTTGTGGACTAGTTTTATAAGTTGATCTTGGGACATAATACGAAATAACGAATATATAAACGAATTGATACGAATTGAAGACTAGGAGAATATATCACGAGTTAAGAATTTGTGCAAATCTAGTTATCAGGTCCTTGGTAATAGGCCCAACTTCCCCATTTGCCACCTCAAAATCGTCTATTTTGACTACAGGCACAATATCTTTGAATGAAGAGGTGATAAATACTTCATCGGCATTTTTCAAGTCTTCCATATCTACTATTCTTTTTTCTATTTTATAACCAGCCGCTTCGGCAAGCTCTAAAACAGCTTTGAGAGTAATCCCCTTGAGCACATTTTCAGCCGGCGTAATGATTGTGCCATTTTTCACTATGCAGATGTTGCTTGTGGCGCACTCCAAAACTTCTCCACCGTCAATAAACAAAATTTCAACCGCGCCTTCGGTTTTCCGCCAATCTTGTAGTTTGACTCCCGTAATGTAGTTTATGGTTTTGTGCTCCGGCATTTCCCGCCGATAAGGATAGGTCAGAAGTTTTGCCCCCTTTTCATAATATTCTTTGGGCAATCCGCCAAAATTTTCTGCCGTTATGTAAAATGTGGGCTTTTCAAAATCAAATTCGATGCCGTTTATGGTGTTGCCGCCGGTAAGTATCATCCTTATGTTGGCTCTTCCCGTAAGACCCGACTTTTCGCAAACTTCTTTTATCTTTTTTTCACAAGTCTCTTCGGTAATTGGGATGTTCAAGCTCAAAGCATGCGCCCCGTCAGTAAACCTCTGCCAATGATCGGCAAACCTAAAAACTTTGCCGTTTATGGCAGTAAGTCCGTCATACACTCCAAACCCTCGCATAAGCCCAATGTCCAAAATACTTACTTTGGCCTCCTCGATCGGCATCACTTCTCCGTTCAAAAAACAATAATTTTTCATAACATTTTATTTACTATAGCATTAAATTTTTCTCCACGGTCAAATTCATTTTTGAATTTTTCAAAACTTTTGGCGCCCGGAGAAAAAACAATAACACCTTCGCTTCCGATTTGATTTAGAGCAAACCCCATGCACCCTTCCAGATTTTCAAATTCATTAAATTTGTCCCAACCTAATTCTTTTTTCATTTTTTCGGTTGCGCTTCCAGAGAGCAGAGCGAGATTTTCCGGTTTTAGATTTTGATTCACAACTTTTGCCCATTCTTTGAAATCGAGTTCTTTGTCTGTGCCCCCAACTATAAATACAGCTTCCGGAAAATGCTTGAGCGCTAATATGGTAGCTTCGGGTGAAGTAGCTGCCGTGTCATTATAAATCTTTAATTTGCCTTTGTCGTAAACTTTTTCTTGTCTCCATGGGATGGAAGGCAAGGTCGGGATAGCACTTTCTACTTCTATATCCGACATGCCCATAGTCTTCGCGGCAACCACAGAAGCCGAAAGATTTGGAGAATCCTCCTCTGGAACAAAGAAGATGACCTTGGCTCTCGGTTTTAGACTTAACAAAAAGTCGGTCCATTGATTATTTTTATTCAAAATTAAAAAATCTTTTTCTGTTTGATTTTTAAAAATGTTGGCTTTTGCCAGAGCATATTCCTCCATTGTCTTGTGCCGACTCAAATGATCTTGGTAAATATTGGTGATCACCGAGAGATGCGGAGCAAGGCCCGATTCGCCAAAAATCTCGAGTTGGAAAGAAGGGGTCTCGATGACAACGACAGTCTCTTTTGTGCAATTTTCAATTTCTGAAAGAAAAGGCTTTTCCGGATCATTACCCAAGACTATTACTTTTTCTCCGGAATTTTTTAAGATGTGTCCAATCCAGTTGGTGGTTGTCGTCTTGCCTCGAGTGCCGGTGACGCCAATGGAAGTTTTAAATTCGGCAAACTTATAAAAAAGAGTGAGTTCGTTTTCTATTTGTTTGCCTGCTTTTCTTGCCATTTCTACAAAATGATTTTTAGAAGGAACATCTGGGTTTATGACGATGATGTCATTGTCCAAAAAATCTTTTTCTTCGTGCTTTCCTAAAACAAACTTTATTCCACTTTCAAATTCTTGAAGTTTTTTTAGAGACGGTTCGAGAGCTTTTTCGTCTTTTAGGTCAGTTACAGTCAAAATAGCCCCCTGCTTCAAAAGCCACTTGGCAGTCGCCACTCCGCCACCCAAAATCCCGAGCCCCATCAGCAAAACTTTTTTGTTTTTTAGTTCCATGTTAGACATCGGTTATTTTCTCAATATTTGCTCCTATTGAGTTGAGTCTCTCGACCACATCTTCATATCCCCTGGTTATGGAGTAAATGTTGCGCAATATAGAAACACCAGGCGTGGCAAGCATGGCGATAAGGATTATCATTGCTGGGCGCAGAGCAGGGGGGCAGACTATTTGAGCCGGTTTTAATTTCGTAGGGCCAACAACAAAAACTCTGTGCGGATCAGCAAGAGTAATATTTGCCCCAAGTTTATTTAGTTCGGTAAAATAAATAGCTCTGTTTTCCCACATCCAATCATGCACCATGGTAGTGCCCTCCGTCTGTGTGGCAATGGGGACAAAAAATGGAAGATTATCCGAATTTATACCCGGATAAGGTTGAGCGTGGATTTTGTCTTTGAGAGCTTTTAGTTTTGACGGAAAAATCGTGATGTCGACAAGTTTGGTGCGTTCGTTTTTTGAAAAATAAATTTTCGAAGCTTTGTATTTTAGCCCCATAACCTTGAGCTTCTCGAGTTCCAAAGCAAGAAAATCTATCGGGCATCTTTCTACTCTCAACTTAGAATTTGTGGTCACTGCCGCCGAAATAAACATCATCGCCTCTATTGGATCTTCGCTGTTGTGATATTCCACATTTTTGTTTATTTCTTTAACCCCATGGACACGCAGATTTGTCGTGCCAATGCCTTCTATCTTTACACCAAGCTTAGCCAAGAAAAAACACACTTCCTGAACTTGATAATTTGGAGGCGCAAACGAAATGGATGTGATACCGGGGATCAGCGCGGCCGTCATGATGGCGCTTATGGCTCCAGTATCTGAAGATTCATACATGACCACATCAGCCGGATTTAGTTTGGAAACATCAATTTCATATTTATTTTCCTTTGTTTCTATTTTCAAACCCATTTCAGACAAAGCGTATCTGTGAGCAGAAATTGTCCTTTCGCCCATTTTACAGCCACCAGAATGAAGAAGGGCAAACTTTTTTAAGTAGTGCGACATCGCCGGTATAAGCATCAAGCTAGAACGGACATTGGCAACAGAGGGGTGTATGAGTCCTGCCTTTTTAAAATTTTTTGGAGGAGCAATTTCAAGAGTTTGTTTTTCTAACCACCTAAGTTTAACACCAAGGCCTACCAGTATTTCTGTCATCCTATTAACTTCTTCAATCCGAGGAATGCCGTGCAAGGTGGTAATGCCTTTGTTTAAAAGAGCGGCGCAAAGCAGGCCCATCGCGCCATTTTTGGAAGTGTTGGTTGCGATTGAACCATAGAGCTTGCCCCCACCTCGTATGCGAAAATCTATGGAGTTGGAAAGAGAGACTATTTTGTGTTCAAGAGCATCACCTATACGCAAAAGCTCTCCAGCGGTCAGATTTTGTCGACCCGCCTCAATGCGGGCAATGGCGCTTTGAGCCGTGTCGAGCCTCTCGGCAAGTTCTCCCTGGGTCAAAAACCTCTTTTCTCGTAGCTTTTTTATAAAAACTCCCAAGGCCTTCTGGCTTTCCCCTTTTCGGTTTTGCACATCTTTCATAAACATAGAGTATATCATATATGTTATGCTATTTGAATATGGTTGTGGATAAAAATGTCGCTTTTAAAAACTCTTTCGCTCTCGAGTCTAGGGCAAGCTTTGTTGTAAAAATAGAGTCAAAAAGAGATTTGCTTGAAGCAACTCTTCTCGCCAAAAAAGAGGGTTTGCCGTTATTCCCTCTTGGGAGCGGCACCAACATAGTGCCCAAACCCCAAATTGAAGCAGTGGTTGCCGTATTGGCGCTAAGAGGAATAGTTAAGGAAAATAAAACAGTAAAAACCATGGCAGGAGAAAACTGGGACGAAGTAGTCGCTTTTGCCACTCAAAATAACTTATCCGGTATCGAAGCTCTCTCTGGTATTCCAGGCACGGCGGGCGCAGGGCCAATCCAAAACATCGGTGCTTACGGTTCAGAAATCAAAGATTCTTTAGTGCAACTTGAAGTTTTTGATATTCAAACAGAAGAGTTTAAAGTCTTAGAAAACAGAGACTGCAACTTTTCTTACCGCGATAGCATTTTTAAACAGGAAAAAGGAAAGTTTGTGATCACAGAGATCACCCTCGCGCTTTCAGAAGAAAAACCGCAGATGCCCGACTACAGAGATGTGAAAAATTATTTTGCGGAAAAAGAAAACTCTGCTCCAAATATGCTGGAAATAAGAAAAGCCATTTTGGAAATAAGAAAAAGCAAACTTCCAGATCCAAGCGTCATTCCCAACTGTGGTTCATTTTTTAAAAATCCTTTCGTTACAGCAGAGAAAGTAAAAAAACTTAAAGAAGAGTTTGGCAATGTGCCAGTCTTTCAACAAAACAATCTCTTCAAAATCCCCGCCGGATTTCTCATTGACTCGCTTGGTTTTAAAGGCAAAAAAATTGGCAAAATCGAGATCTATAAAAATAACGCGCTTGTTCTTACCAACCCCTACGGGGCCACTTTTGAAGATCTGCTTTTTGCAAAGTCCGAAATTGAACGCGCTGTCTTCCAAAAATTCGGCATTAAACTAGAAGCTGAAGTAAATATTTTGGAATAAAGAATTTGGCGGTCCCCTATTTAAGGACCGCCTCCGCCAGATAGACTTCGATTGCTCGGCGCATGTTTTCCGATACTGCCGAGATAAATTCTAGATGGCCATTCCTCACCACGGCCACCCCACGAACCAAACGCTCATCATGCTCAATAACAACAAGGTCGGTCTTAAGAAGCTCGCCTTGATATCTGTGACCAGTAACGTAAGTACGAGCTTCTGAATCAGACCCATCACATTTTTTGAACATAAATATCTCCTATTATTTTTATAACATATATGAGATAATGATTGCAAATGGAGATACTGAATAAAAATAATTATCATCTTCTGGGGATTGGGGGCATAGGCATCTCGGCAATTGCAAAAATGCTGCAGATGCAAGGCAAAAAAGTTACCGGCTCGGACGCCAGTCAGTCAGAAATAACAGATGAATTGGAAAAATCGGGGGTCAAGGTATTTATCGGTCAAAAAGCGGAAAATATTCCGAATGATACGGAAGTCGTGATTTATACAGTCGCCATCACGGACGACAATCCTGAACTAAAAGAAGCGAGGAATAAAAATATTGTTTGCAAAACTTACCCAGAAGCGCTCGGCGAACTTTCCAAGCATATGTTTACTATTGCCATATCCGGCACTCACGGCAAGACCACCACCACAGCCATGATTGGGCATATCTTAGAAAAAGCGATGGTAGACCCGACCATAATCGTCGGCTCAAAAATGATGGGAGAGGATGGAAAATACAGTAATTTTCACGCTGGAAAATCAAAATATTTGGTCGTTGAAGCATGTGAATACAAGCGCTCTTTCTTAAATCTTTCTCCAAAAATTTTGGTTATTACAAATATAGAAGCCGATCATTTGGATTATTACAAAGATTTGGATGACATAAAGAGCGCTTTCGAGGAATTGGAAGAAAAAGTGCCAGCAGATGGTTTTGTAATAACAGAAAATGAATACAAAGAAATTAACGATGAGGACATAAAACTTCTCGTCCCCGGCAAACACAATATTTCAAACGCCAAAGCGGCCATAAAGGCGGTGGAAAAGGTTGGTGTCTCTAGTAGTGACGCAAAAAGGTTTCTCGCCGATTTTAAGGGCACATGGAGAAGACAGGAGTATAGGGGCGAGAAAGATGGAAATATTTTTTATGATGACTACGCTCACCACCCAACAGAAATAAGAGCCACCCTTAGTGCTCTAAAAGAAAAGCATCCGGACAGGAAACTCGTCGCCGTATTTGAGCCACATCAAGAGCTTCGCACCAAGCTGTTGTTTGATCACTTTGTCGAATCTTTAAAGATCGCTGATCAAGTTTTCATAGCGCCGATTTATATAAACAAGGAAAAATCGGATGGATCTGTCACAAATCAAACTCTGGCAGATGCAATAAATAAACAGACTCCCGCTTCCGCAGTCGATAACCCGGAAGAACTCATGGGGAAAATAACCCCACTAAATTCAAACCTATGCATTGCCATGCTCGGCGCGGGCAATATTTACAAGTGGACCAAAGAAATTTTAAGCGATTAAGGTTGAAGCCTCGACTCAACGCCGAGGCTTTTTTAGACTCCATCCTTTTATCTCCTCCTATCCGAAGCCATGCAACACAAAAGCCCGAAAATACAAAGGAGAATGGCTAGACCAAAAACGATTGGGAAAAACTCACCAAAGATCCTCATACTCCTCCTTTGATTATTTTAAACTCAAATCAGCCAAAAACAAAAGTGTGGATAAAAAATGGACTTTTCTTTCGTGTTGGTATACAATGCCGGAATCGTGGAAGCTGGGGCGAAGGATGCGGTTAGGTTAGGCACCAACAACATGTCATCGCCCCAGCGAAAATAATTTGCTCTTTTTCGGAACAACTCCCACAGCCCGGTTTCCGCTTGCGGCAACCGGGCACTTTTTATTTTACTTATTGAGAAACACAGAGTTTTTTGGTAGACTCTTTCTGTAACGCATCGCGTCGGTGGTAGAGTGGTCAATTACAACAGACTGTAAATCTGTCGCCCATCGGGCTACGCAGGTTCGAATCCTGCCCGGCGCACAAAGTTTGAAAAATTTTTGGATAGTGATAAGGTAATATTTAGAAGGGATATTTTTCATGCAACAATATGAAGTGTGGGTACTGCCATGGGTAAAGTGGGTGGGTCTTGAGGAATCGTCAGATGGGTTTTCTCTTCATCAAGAAGAAAGCCACGCCAGGTATTTCGCCCAAAATCATCGAAATGCCTTGCCGGCATTTCAACCAGAAATTTACTCTCTACCAAAAGGGGATGCGTACCCCACCAAAGTAGATGAGGAAACCTATCGTCAAGTCGTATCTGGAAAATTTGGTATTCGATGCGACCAAAGAAAAAACAACAACGGTGGGCTTTGTTGGATAAGGAGAATATAGCTCAATCATCATCTAAAAACCGCCGCGAGCCAAGATGGCATCGCAGGCGGTTTCGCTTTTATGATTTATTTTATAACTACTCCACCCCGACCGGAGCATCTAGCATGGAAGCTTCGATAATTGCGCCACGGCGCCCCCTCTTTACATCAAAGACGAGCTCGTTATTTTTTATAGAGACAGACACGATACCTCCTTTCATAATCCCCTTGCTTATGATCAAAGATGCGATCGGATTTAAAATCTTGTTTTGAATCAAGCGCTTTAAGGGCCTTGCGCCATATTGCGGAGAATAGCCCTCTTTGGCCAAATATTCATAAGCATCGTCGGTAAGCTCCAAGGAAATTTCTTTAAAGGCGAGTCGCTCCCGCACCAGATCAATCTGGATCTTTACGATTTCTCTGATCGCATCTATAGGAAGAACATCAAAGATGACAATGTCGTCTATCCTATTCAAAAACTCCGGCTTAAAGAAATCTTTCATTGCTTCCATTACTCTGTCTTTGACGTTGCTGTACTCATCTCCTTCCGCTCCACGATCGCTAAAACCAAGCTTTTCCATCTTGTCTATGTACTGCGCGCCGATGTTTGAAGTCATCACAATAATGGTATTTTTGAAATTGACGGTGCGACCTTTGGAATCAGTAAGTCGACCGTTGTCCAAAACCTGCAAAAGTACGTTGAAAACCTCCGGATGAGCTTTCTCGATCTCGTCAAAAAGAACGATCGAGTAGGGTCGATGACGCACCATTTCAGTGAGTCCCCCGCCTTCATCAAATCCGACATAGCCCGGAGGCGCGCCGATAAGCTTTGAAACAGAATGACGTTCCATAAACTCCGACATATCCACCCTGATCAGTGCTTTGTCGTCATTGAACATAAATTCGGCCAAGGCCTTGGTAAGTTCAGTTTTACCGACTCCAGTAGGGCCGAGAAAGATGAATGAGCCGATTGGCTTGTTCGGGTCCGCGATGCCGGCCCTGCTTCTCTTTATGGTGTCAGTGATCTTTTTTACTGCCTCATCTTGGCCGACAACTCGCTTTCTTAGATCTTCCTCCATGCGGTTGAGTTTTTCGGCTTCTTCTTCAAGCATGCGCGACATGGGGATGCCGGTCCATTTTGAAACAATCTCGGCGATATCATTCTCGTTTATCTCCTCTTTTAAAATACGCCTCGAACTCTGAAGTTTTTTGAGCTTCTTTACACTCGTCTCCAAATCTTTTTCGAGCGCAGGAATTTTACCGTATCTGATTTCGGCCGCCTTGCTCAAATCAAGTCCGGCTTCAGCCGCTTCCGCATCAAGTCTCGCTCGTTCAAGCTCTTTTTTAAACTTCTTTATTTCTCCGACTGTTTCTTTTTCGTTTTTCCACTTTAGATCAATTTCGGCGGTTTTTTCTTTCAGATCGGCTATCTCCTTTTCGATATCCTGCAAACGCAATTTTACCTTGCCATTCTTGCTTTCCGACTCTTTTTTGAGGGCTTCTTTTTCTATTTCGAGCTTCATCACTTTTGAATTGGTATCCTGGAGCACAACGGGCATATTTTCGAGAGAAATTTTCAAGTGGCTTGCCGCTTCATCTATAAGATCGACTGCTTTGTCCGGCAAAAACCGGTCAGCAATGTATCGAGAAGAAAGGTTGACTGCCGCCTTTATGGCATCATCGGTAATATGCACTCCGTGATAAAGCTCATACTTTTCCTTCAACCCGCGAAGAATGGTGACGGCGTCGTCGATTGACGGCTCGCTCACATAGACCGGTTGGAAACGGCGGGTGAGGGCTGGATCTTTTTCTATATGTTTTTGGTATTCCTTTAAAGTGGTGGCTCCAATGGCTCTAAGCTCGCCACGCGAGAGAGGTGGTTTTAAGATATTTGAGGCATCCAAAGACCCTTCGGCGCTTCCCGCTCCAACGATGGTGTGTATTTCATCTATAAAAAGAATGATTTTGCCTTCTGATTTTTCAATTTCTTTTATTATATTTTTCAATCGCTCTTCAAATTCGCCGCGATATTTGGTGCCGGCCACCAAAAGCCCGAGATCGAGAGAAACTATTTCCTTGTCTTTCAAAGATTCGGGAACATTTGGTGAAATCATCCTTGCGGCCAAGCCTTCCGCTATCGCGGTTTTGCCGACTCCAGCTTCTCCGATAAGTATCGGGTTGTTTTTAGTCCTTCTTGAAAGTATCTGAATGATGCGATTTATTTCTTCATCTCTGCCTATGACCGGATCAAGCTTGTTTTCACGAGCAAGCTTGGTAAGGGAGCGGGTGTACTTTACTAGAGCTTTGTTTTTTTGAGGACCCTTGTTTTCGTTTATGCGCCCCTGCCTTATCTCCTGTATCAGGAACATCACTTTTTCTTTTTCTATTTTAAAGCGAGAGAGAATGTTTTTTGCCGAGCTCTCTATCTCAATACAAGAAAGAAAGAGATGTTCGGTCGAAATAAACTCGTCCCCCATTGAGCTTGCGACTTTGGAAGAATGCTCTATCACATGCATCAGCTCCGGAGTGAAATATATCTGGTAAGAAGGGGCCATAGTGCCACCGGAAACAGAGCCCTCCATAGCTTCAAACAGAGAGTCGGTCAAAAGTATGGTGTCTACTTCCATTCGATCTAAAATAGAAATGACCATGCTTTCTTCCTGTAAAAGAAGTGCTGCCAGCATATGTATCGGGCTTACGTGGTTTTGACCACGTTCAATCACCAGCTCGTGCGCCTTCCTTATGGCCTCTTTGGCTTTGGTTGTGAAATTATTAAATGGCGTCATATATTTTATGGCTTTGTGCCTCTATTATAGCAGAATCAGCGGAAAATTCCAGCTGTACAACTATTTTTCGAGTTCCACAAGAGCTACAGCCCTTGCCGTCTTCAAATGCTCCGATGGTATGTAAGAAAAAGTATCTCCTTCAACTGGCGCTTCTATGCCCATAATTTCTCCAGATAGTGAGAGTATCGGACTTCCAGGAAGACTTCGGCCGGAAGGAATGTCTGATATTATGTTACTGATTGTTTTTTTATCAGAACTTAAGGTTAACTGTTTTATTCTGCCTATAGAAACAGAGTTTGTCTCTCTGCCACTTATAGCAACCACACTCTGGCCTATCTTCAAAGCGCTCGAATCCCCAAGAGTCGCTGGGACAAAATCATACTTCTGACTTTTGCTTGTATCTGGCTTAATGAACACTAGCTTGTTTAGATTGTCTATATAAACTTTGCCTATGGGAAAAACTGTCCCGTCTGCAAAGACAAGCGAGTATGCCGATGTTGAAGTATAGCTTCTGATGTCGGCTACCATGGTTCCGTTTTCGTCTATCACCAATCCAAAACCAGAGACAACCTCACTGCCGTCTGCACCAGGAGTCTTGAGTCGAACTATGGCTTTTTCATTTTTGCCTATGGCTTCAACCACCCTGTCTTCCTCGCTCACCACCACAGTCTCTATCACCTTTTCAGTCTTCGTTTCGCCGGGCTCAACTACAGTTTCGATCGTCCGCTCCACTACTCGGTTTATAGTCTGCGTCACCTCAATTGGCGCTTCTTGAAGCAGAGAAAAAGAAATAATACTCGTCCCAATCGAGGTAATAAAAGTGATAAGGAGTGTCAGAAGTATGAGTTGATGTTTGGTAAGGTCTTCCATAGTTCAAACTAATTTTAGCAAATTGTTTTTTTCAAAGCAATTATCAACTTATCCAAATCTTGTTTTTTGGTTTCGCGGCCCAAAGTGATGCGGAGAGAGGAATTTTTGCATTCCGACCTACCCAGTGATTCTATAACGTAAGATCCGTTTTCCAAATTTAAACTTGAGCAAGCCGAAGCGGCAGAGACAGCAAAACCCAGAGTGTCAAGTTTGATAACAAGAAATTCTGAATCTATTATTGGGAACCCCGCCTTCGTCAAAGACTTCGGCGAGGCGAGACAAATATTTATGTTGTTTGGCAACCTGTTTTCCAGACTGCCATTTAAAGAAGCGTTTGGGATTTCTTTCAAGATTTTCCCTATCGCATAGTCGCGAAGTTGTTTGAGGCGCTTTGATTCTTTCTCGCATCTGCGTCGAGCAAGCTCCAAAGCTTTTGCTAAGCCCGCCGCCGCCGGCACATTTTCGGTGCCAGATCGCAGGCCATTTTCCTGCCCGCCACCAAAAATTATCGGTTCGATCTCTGTGCCATGCCTAACAACCAAAACCCCAGCCCCTCTCGGACCGTAAATTTTTATCCCGTCAATCACGAGCATATCTGCACGCAATCTCTCAAGAGAGACGTTTTCATAAAGCGCGCTCTGACTTGCGTCAACAAGAAAATGTGGATACGAGTTTTTAGTTTTGAGTTTTGAGTTTTGAATCAGATTTGCAATTTTAGATACGGGCTGAATCACACCAATCTCATTATTGGCGTGCTGAACAATCACAAGTATTGTGTTTTGCTTCAGCTCTCTCGCCACAGAATCCGGACTGATAATCCCCTTCTCATTTGGGGAAATAAAAGAAGCTTCTATCTTGCCCCTTTTTAACATGAACTTGATCGGCTCTAAAACCGCCGGATGCTCAATCGAAGAAACTATTATATGAGGCAAAGGAACCTGTTTTTTCATTTTATGAAATACTCCAAAAATAACAGTGTTTAGTGATTCCGTTCCCCCGCTTGTAAAATAGATTTCGCTTGATCTGCAATGCAAAAGCTTGGCGATCTTTACTCTCGCCTCCTCAAGCGCCGTTTTTGCTTTATCTCCATACGAATGAAGGGAAGACGGGTTCGCCCAGGCGACCTTTTCCACCCTTTCAATCTCCGCTTTCACCTGCTTTTCAAGCGGGGTAATAGAAGCGTAATCAAGAAAAATCCTCTTTTTCATATCAAATTTCTACATTAAATTTTGCAAAAATTCAAGAAAAATGTAAAATAGAGTGCGCATGAAAGAAAAGACAGAAAAAACACAGAGGCCTCCGGTGGTTGCCGTAATGGGCCACATCGACCACGGCAAATCAACACTGCTTGATTATATAAGGAAGACAAATTTGACAGCAGGCGAAGCGGGGGGCATAACACAGCATTTGTCGGCATACGAAGCCGAGGTGGAAATTTCTGATGGAAACAAAAAAGATAAAAGGAAAATAACCTTTCTGGATACACCCGGACACGAAGCTTTTTGCTCCATAAGGGAGAGGGGCGCGAAAGTTGCGGACATTGCCCTGCTTGTAGTGTCGGCCGAAGACGGCGTAAAGCCACAAACCCTGGAAGCGCTCAAATGCATCAAGTGTGACGAGACCCCATTTATAATCGCAATAAACAAAATAGACAGACCCGGAGCAAACATAGAAAAGGTCAAGCAGGGTTTGGCCGAAAATGAGGTTTTGGTTGAAGGTTGGGGTGGACACGTGCCGACAGTTGCCATTTCGGCAAAGACCGGCGAGAACATTTCCGAACTTCTGGAAGTCATCTCCCTGCAAGCCGATGTAGAGGAATTTCAAGGTAATAAAAATATTCCGGCAGAAGGTTTTGTAATTGAAAGTGGGCTCAACCCCAAACAAGGCATAGCGGCGACATTGATAATAAAAGATGGCACTCTAAAAATCGGCGGATTTGTCGCGACCGAAGACTCATATGCTCCAGTGCGAGCAATGGAAAATTTTAAAGGAGAAAACATAAAAGAGGCCACTTTTTCCGCTCCGGTAAGAATAACCGGCTGGAATGAGACGCCAAAAGCTGGAGAAAAATTTAGAACTTTTGAAAGAAAGGAGGAAGCCATCGCCTTCTCTCAAGTTAACAAGGACAACAAAAATTCCATCCCAAACGGAGAAAAAGACGACAGGCATCTGATAATGGTGATTGTCAAAGCCGATACTTCCGGATCTCTTGAAGCACTAGAGCATGAGCTTAAAAAGCTTAGCAATGAAAAAATTTCGCTTAAAATCGTTTCAAAAGGTATCGGTTCGATAACGGAGTCAGATATCAAAACCGCAAACATAAAAAAAAGCGCAATCATAGGATTTAATGTCAGTGTTCCTAAGAATGTGGAGCTTCTTGCCTTAAGAGAAAAAATTCTGATAAAAACTTTTAGCGTGATTTACGAACTTGTAGATTTCGTAAAAGAAAAAATTAAATCCGAAACTCCAGTAACTCATGTGGAGACAGTCGCCGGATCGGCCAAGGTGCTTAGAGTTTTCAGCAAAAATCGAGACAGGCAGGTTATAGGCGGGCGCATGACAGAAGGAGAAATAAAGTCGGGCAATAATGTAAAAATACTAAGAAGAGAAAATGTCATCGGCGAAGGCAAAGTCAAAGAGGTTCAAACCCAAAAAATAAAAGCTTCTTCAGTCAAAGAGGGAGATGAGTTTGGTATGATGGTAGATTCAAAAATGGAGATAGTGGAGGGTGATGTCGTAAGGTCGATGGAAATGGTGCGACAAGAGTAAAAATGAAAACTCCAAACAGACACAAAGACGAAAAATTTGCTTCTCTGATATCTCAATTTGCCGCAGAATATATTTCTCTCGAATCAGGCAAAGATTCGCTTATTACAGTCACAAAAGCCGAAGTTTATAACAAAGGCAGATATGCAACAATATTTTTCACCGCTCTTCCGCAAGAAAAAGAAAAAGCGGCTTTGGAATTCTTGAAGAGAAAAAGAAATGATTTCAGAAAATTTGTCATGGGGAAAAAATCTTTCGGCTTTACTCCGAAAATAGATTTTGAGGTTGACTACGGCGAACACAACCGCCAACGCATCGATGAGCTTTTAAATATTGAAAGTTTGAAGAATAATAGCTAGAATTTCATGGTCGACCTAGTCGCCAAGTGGTAAGGCAAGGGTCTGCAAAACCCTTATACGGCGGTTCGATTCCGCCCTAGGTCTCATTTGTTAAGAAATAATTTTCTTACAAATTTACGCTCGGGTGGTGGAATGGTATACACGAAGGACTTAAAATCCTTTGCTTCACGGCTTGTGGGTTCGAGTCCCACCCCGAGCACAATGATTCGCGAGAATAGCTTTGAATAGCTATTCGAGTGAAGCATCATTGACTGTCGGTGAGGGACGAGAAAAGCACACTTCAATAAGTCCAGTGTAAACATCAAAATTTTGTGTTATATTTTTAAAATTCCGCCCATAGCTCAGTTGGTAGAGCAGCTCCCTCTTAAGGAGATGGTCGTAGGTTCGACTCCTACTGGGCGGACAAGCGTTAAAAAAATTCAAACTGCTTTGAATTTTTAGCTTGTCCGAGACGGAGCCATGTTTTTCTAGCAAGAAAAACGGGCGAGTCTGAGTCGCGGAAATTTTGTTTTGACGAAAACAAAATTATCTGTGACGACAAGCACCGCTCATTGCTGGGGTGGCGGAATTGGTATACGCGCTAGTCTTAGGAACTAGTTCCCTTGTGGATTAGGAGTTCAAGTCTCCTCCCCAGCACAAATAGAAAACCTGCAGATTTGGGCTGAGACTTGAAAGACGGAGGCTGACGAGCCGAGTCGGGGTCGAACAAAAATTTAGCAGAATTTTATGTGTGACCAAGTCTCCTCCCCAGCACAATCAAGCAAAAATCGCCGGTTAAGGCGATTTTTGCACTTTGCTCAAAAAATATAGTCGCTTGCGCTCCTTATTTTTTGGCAGATCCTCATTCTCATAAGCCGAATTTTGTTTCTCTTTAGCAATTTATCTGTCTCGGCGATCACTCGCCGGATCAAGCGTCACAAATCTCAATAAATCGAGAAGTACGGACTTGCACTTACGCGTATGGATTTAGCTCGTTTCAGCCGGACTTAACCGGGTCGTTTCTGTTCGCA